>NZ_JBHFJH010000026.1:0-156376 GCF_057334655.1 Paenibacillus sp. AGC31 | reverse complement strand
ACCCTGGGGATAACAGGCTTATCTCCCCCAAGAGTCCACATCGACGGGGAGGTTTGGCACCTCGATGTCGGCTCATCGCATCCTGGGGCTGAAGTAGGTCCCAAGGGTTGGGCTGTTCGCCCATTAAAGCGGTACGCGAGCTGGGTTCAGAACGTCGTGAGACAGTTCGGTCCCTATCTGTCGTGGGCGTAGGAAATTTGAGAGGAGCTGTCCTTAGTACGAGAGGACCGGGATGGACGTACCGCTGGTGTACCAGTTGTTCCGCCAGGAGCACCGCTGGGTAGCTATGTACGGACGGGATAAACGCTGAAAGCATCTAAGCGTGAAGCCCCCCTCAAGATGAGATTTCCCAGTATGTAAGACCCCTTGAAGACGACGAGGTAGATAGGCTGGGGGTGGAAGTGCAGCAATGCATGGAGCTGACCAGTACTAATCGGTCGAGGGCTTATCCAATAGCAAGTTGTAAATCGCATGTTTCGTTTCGAATCTAGTTTTCAGAGAACGATCTCTGAATGTAAGCTAAGCTATGCGTTTGGTGGCGATGGCGGAGGGGTTCCACACGTACCCATCCCGAACACGACCGTTAAGCCCTCTAGCGCCGATGGTACTTGGACCGCAGGGTCCTGGGAGAGTAGGACGCCGCCAAGCAAAGAACCACTGCCGATGTTATTCGGTGGTGGTTTTTATTTGTGTATAATTTAATCTATGAAATTAGGAACAGCTCAGATTTTATGGGCTGTTTTTTTATTACACAATTCACCTCAGATATCCAGATGTGCACTTAACCAGCAACCTGGATACATACTTGATAACAATCTTACAAGAGTGTAAGGCGATTATAATCTAGATCAATAGGTATCAATCTTGCTGCTCCTGTATATTAATCCTATCCATCGAAGGGATTAATTTTTAGGGGGAGTTGTCGTGAGGCTTTTTGAAATACTGTTGTTCTTTTCAAGTGTTTTTTTGTTGGCAATCCCATTTATATTCAATCAACGTATCAGGAGATCTGCTTTGCTCCTGACAAGCGGAGTCGGCATCATTCTTTTAGTGATACATTTTCTTGTTGAAGGATACAGGATTCAGCTTGTATTTTTATACGGATTTACGCCCCTGATGTTCATGTTTTCTCTTATAAAAGTTGTTCGATCACAGAAAGGCGTGTGGCCAGTCTCCCGAATTCTTAGAGTGCTTGGTCCCCTTTTTATTGCAATTGGGCTGATCGTAACAGTCTGTTTCCACTATGTGTTTCCGGTTTTTGACCCTCCAGCACCAACTGGCAAGTTAAAAGTAGGCACACAAGTCTTTCATTTCGTCGATCCAAACCGGGAGGAGACATTCGGGAAATCAGAGACAGGCAAGAGAGAATTAATGGTTCAGGTATGGTATCCGGCTGAAGCTGGTACTGGGAAGTATACTCCATTTATCCCTAATCCCCGAATCTTATCTTATATGGCGGAGAATTATGGCCTCCCCGGGTTTACTTTTCAACACCTGAAGTATGTATCCAGTCATGCGTACTTAGCGACTGAAGTCTCTTCAGCTCAGGACTCATACCCATTGGTTCTTGCAAATCCCGGCTTTGGTTCCTCCAGGTTTTTTCACACGTCACAAGCCGAAAATCTGGCGAGTCACGGATATATCGTGGCAGTGATCGACCACACCTATAATACATTTGCAACCGAGTTTCCGGACGGTCAAATCACGACCAATACAACCAGCGATTTGTTTTCACCCGAACATGATTACAGAACAGAAAGAGAAAAACGTGACGAGTTGGGAAAAGTGTTAACCGCCGATGTGGTGTTTGCGCTGGACCAATTCGAACTGATTCAATCGGGGAAAATTCCAAGTCAGCTAAAAGGGAGGGTGGATCTGGGTCATATCGGAGTGTTCGGTCATTCCATTGGAGGAGCGACGGCCTATGATGCTTCTTACGATCCACGAATAAAAGCTGGGATAGACCTTGATGGAGGACTTTATGGTCTGCATGACAAAGAGGGCCTGCGGAAGCCGATTTTGTTCATAAACTCGGAAAGTGGATACGAAAAATTAAAAATGTTGATCGATCACCGAGTCTACACGGATGTTGAACTTGAGCGTATGGGTAATACAAGAGAGTGGGTGGATCAAGAAAGGAAAGACAAAAAGTTGGAGCTTGATCGGATGCGTAAAACAGTTGCCGCAGGGGGACAAGTTCTATATATCGATAATGCGGAGCATTTAAATTTTACAGACGTGCAGTTCATTTCTCCAATTTTTAGAATTCTAGGTATTACAGGGAAGATTGCGCCCGATAGAGCAAATTTCATTATTAATTCCTATATGCTGGATTTCTTTGACCTGTATCTGAAAGAAAAGGGCGGAATTCTAATGAACGAACCCGATAGTCGGTTTCCGGAAGTGAAGTTCATAACCCCACTATTATAATTATGGAACAGGTTGTCGATATTGCGACAAGCTGTTTTTTATATGATTTTGTATCCGTTTCTTCAAATGTAGCTAGCAGAAATGTCAATTCCCCGTCCCCGTTATTAAGGTTCACCTTAGCCTGAAATTTTTAATTCGACTGATGTAACCCTTATATAAGGACAAAGTGTCTATAGAAAGCTCATAAATAGGGTAATGGTTCAGAAACATCTCTTCACTCGGATAAAAGTAATGCGGATTCCGAGTATAAATTGAGTAAAGATTATAAAAAAATTAGTACCAAGTACTAAGACTTAGTGCTATAATAGAAAAAACAAGTGAGGTGATTACCGGTATGAATCATCAATCAAAGGCAACCATCACGGCAATGGGGACATATGTACCGGATCGAATATTAACGAATGCTGATCTGGAGAAATTGGTCGAGACAAGTGACGAATGGATTGTACAGCGTACTGGGATGAGAGAACGGAGAATTGCAGCTGAAGATCAATTTGTATCTGACCTGGCTACGAAGGCTGTAGAAGATATGATACGCCGTTACCAAGTAAGTGTAGAAGACGTAGATATGATCCTTGTGGCTACAAGTACACCTGAATATGCTTTCCCAAGTACGGCATCCAGAGTACAGGCTAATCTTAAGATCCCACACACGGGCGTACTCGATTTAAATGCTGCATGCGCAGGTTTTACCTACGGACTACAGCTAGCCGACAGTCTGGTGACCAGTGGAATGTACCGCAAAGTACTGATTATTGGAGCAGAGACATTATCCAAAATTACGGATTACACAGACCGCACGACTTGTGTATTGTTTGGTGACGGAGCGGGGGCCTTCTTGGTGGAGAGATCATCGGGTGCTGAAGGTGACTTTATGGCAGCCATATCAGGTACACATGGAGAAGGCGGGGTGCATCTCTATAAGAGTGGCTTGTCTTCTGAGATGAATGGTGTGCCTTTACAGGGTGAGGGATGCCTTGTTCAGAATGGGCGAGAGATTTATAAGTGGGCTGTACGGACGATTCCAGAGCAATTGGGTAAGCTGATAACGAAAGCTGAATTAAGACCTGACCAGATTGACTGGTTTGTCCCGCATAGTGCCAACATGAGAATGATTGAAGCTGTTTGCGAACGTGGACCGGTACCCTTGGAACGTACTTTAACCAGTGTTGAGTATCGTGGGAACACATCTGCTGCTTCCATTCCGCTTGCTTTACAGCTTGCAGTGGATGAAGGGAAATTGAAAGAAGGACAGAGCGTAGCTCTATTTGGCTTTGGCGGTGGTCTGACGTACGCAGGTCTGGTGCTGAAATGGGGCGTGCCGGACAAGATTCAGGAATGAGTAACATACGACTGTATGCAACAAAAAAATAAATAGAGAATATAAAAGAGACCACCCAAACTTCATGCAGTCATGAAGAGGGTGGTCTCTTTATTGGGTTAACTCGTTTCAAAAAAGTGATATGATTGCATTTATTTTTTTGTTAACTGGATTGCTTAATTCCATAAATATTTTACGGCGTAAGTTTAGGCACTTGGCGGTGATGTGTACCTTGTTCGTAGCTGTAAGCTAGCTTGATCAAGGTTCCTTCATCAAAAGCACGACCCAGGAATTCCATACCTACTGGCAAACCATCGGTTGTGAAACCGGCAGGTACAGTGATCGCCGGGAAGCCGGAGAAAGGACTCAATCGGTTGTTACCACCAGAGTTTTGTCCTTCGCCAATAACACCAGCGGCTTGTGTGGATGTAGGATAGATTATGGCATCCAGGTTATTATCTGCCATAACTTTCAGCAGGGACTCACGTGTCACTTGGGTACGTTTCAAAACGATGTCCTTGTACTCTGTAGTCTCCAACGCTTGGCGAGCATCCCGAGTTTTCATGGATTGCTCCTGAGACTTGTCGAACTCTCCGGAAGCGATGATCTCGGACAGACTGTGATATGGAGCATCTGCGCCCAATGAGTCCAGATAGTCATTCAGTTGGAACTTGAATTCATATACACTAAGGCTTGGGTACTTATTGATCTCAGTTAAGTTCGGGATGGAAATTGGAACTGCGGTAGCGCCAAGTGACTTCAGTTCTTCCACAGCTGTGTTGATTACGTCAGCAACGGCTTTTTCTTCAGCTTTGGTACTTGGGATGAGTTCTGTGGCCACTCCGATGCGTGCACCTTTCAACCCGTTTACATCCAAGAAATCAGTGTAGCTGGAAGGAATTTTTCCAACCGCGTAGGCTGTAGCGACATCCTTTTTGTCATAGCCGGCTGTAGCATCCAACATGATTGCAGCGTCACTAACCGTACGAGCCATAGGTCCGCCTACATCCTGTGTCAAAGCCAATGGGATAATGCCTTCACGGCTGGACAGTCCGATGGTTGGACGGATACCCACAAGGCTGTTGAAGCTGGATGGGATACGGATCGAACCGCCAGTGTCTGTACCCATGCCGGCTGCAGCAAAGTTAGATGCAATGGCTGCACCTGTTCCACCGCTTGAGCCACCTGGATAATGGTCCAGGGCGTAAGGGTTAAGTGTTTGTCCACCCAATGAGCTGGATGTCGTGATACCAAATGCGAATTCATGCAGGTTTGTTTTGCCCAAAATAATGGCGCCAGCTGCTTTGAGTTTCTTCACTTGTTCAGCATCGTGAGCAGGAATGGAATCTTTCAGACAGATACAGCCTGCGGTTGTCGGCATGTCATTGGTATCAAAATTGTCTTTCACCAGAATCGGAACGCCATGCAGAGGTCCACGAGCACCTTGAGCTGCACGTTCTTCATCCAAATGCTCCGCAATTTGGAGTGCATCTGGGTTCAGGGTTAATACAGCGTTAATGCTTACACCTTGATCATCGTATTTTTCAATGCGGTCCAGATATTTCTGAACCAGTTCTTTTGATGTCAGTTTTCCTTGCATCATTGCGGCCTGGAGATCCATAATGGTTGCTTCCTCCAAGACAAACGGTTCTATGTAGTTATAAATGCGTTCTTTCAGTATGGATAGGTCATTCTCCGTAAGTACAGCGTTTGGAAGGAAGAGGGAATCGGTATAACCTTTCATTAACCCTGCGGTATTCAATGCACCAACAGCACCTGCGAAAGTGGCTTCATCCGGGACATCCTTGAATGATTCGGTAGTCGAATCCAGCTTGAGCCATTGTTGCAGGGCGACCGCAGCATCTTTACGTTGTACGGTTGTGCCGGAGAGCTTGTCCATGGTAAAAGGAACACCTGCAAGTGTAGCCGCTTCTTCCATGGCCTGAACAAATGCGGCCGGAGTAGCAGGCGCTTTTCCTTTGGATACAGCAGCTATTGTTGTTTTACTCGTAGGCGTTGCCGTTGCGGCTGATGCCGAAGGCACCGTTCCTCCCCAAGTTGTGGCAACAACAGCTCCCGCCAGTAACAAAGCCCCATTTTTTTTCAATACAGATCCATGATAAGTCATGCATCCACGCTCCCTTCCTGTGTCTCATTGATGTGTGTTAGCAGCGATCCTGTTTCTATGCTTTTGACACATTGTATAGTTATGTTAGGTAATCTTACAAGGTTTATATTTATCCAAAAAAACGTATACATCAATACTTTACTGTGTTAATACTTATTCATGCTTCTGTTTACATGTACTCAGAAAAACTATTACATATTTTAATGTAAATAAATATAACATGAATTCGATATGTTGATTAAACATGAGGTTGCAGGATGCGAGTAGTTTAGGAAGTAGAGATGACAGAGCATACCTTTAGTGTGAAATGATATAATGAAAAGATAGGATTAAAGAGACATAACGTTCTACCAGAGAGGAAGAGATATGAAGTGAAGACATTGGTACTCGCAGAAAAACCATCTGTAGCACGCGAAATAGCCAGAGTTATGGGTGCGCGTGATAAACATAAAAGTTATATGGAAGGTCCGAAATATATCGTTACCTGGGCGCTTGGACATCTGGTTGGATTAGCTGAACCGGAGGATTACGACAAAAAGTATGCAACATGGAATCTGGAGGACCTGCCCATTCTGCCAGATCGTACGAAATTGAAAGTACTTAAAGAGACCAACCATCAATATAAAGCGGTGCAGCAGCTGATGAAACGTCAGGATGTAGGCGAACTGGTCATTGCGACGGATGCGGCACGTGAGGGAGAATTGCTGGCTCGTTGGATCATGCAGATGGCTCAGTGGAAAAAACCATTTAAACGCCTGTGGATTTCATCCCAGACAGATAAGGCGATCAAAGACGGATTTGCTTCGCTGAAGCCAGGCAGTCAGTTCGACCGCCTCTATGAATCTGCACGTTGCCGGGCGGAAGCTGACTGGATGATCGGACTTAACGTGACCCGTGCGCTAACCGTTCGTTTTAATGCTCAGTTGTCTGCTGGACGGGTACAAACCCCGACATTAGGTATGATTATGGACAGGGAAAATGAAATTAACGGTTTCCGCTCACAGGAGTATGAGACGTTAACGGCAGATTTGGGAGGTTTTCAGGCTGTGTGGCGGGCAGCTGGAGGAGATTCACGAATTTTTGACCCTCAAGAAACGCAAGAATTGAAGAAACGGGTAGATGGGCGCAAGGGCACGATTGCCCAGGTGAAGAAAAGCGAGAAAGTGGAACCACATCCACTGGCATATGACCTGACGGAACTGCAACGGGATGCCAACCGGAAATATGGTTTCTCTGCAAAGCAAACATCAAATGTCCTGCAACGTCTGTACGAACAGCACAAGCTTGTGACATACCCACGTACGGACAGTCGATACCTGACTTCCGATATGACAGCTACATTGAAAGAACGGCTGGACAGTGTAGCTATTGGACCTTATGCGTCTTTGGCACGTCCTTTGCTGCGCAAAAATCTGAATATCACCAAACGTATTGTGGATGACAGCAAAGTTACGGATCACCATGCGATTATCCCCACGGAGCAGACGGTGCTTCTGAATCAATTGAATCCAGAGGAACGCAAACTGTACGATCTGATCGTACGTCGTTTTATCAGCCTGTTCTATCCGGCAGCGAAGTACGACTCGGTTGCGATCACGGTTCAACTGGGGAATGATTCCTTCCATGTTAAAGGTACAACGGTGAAAGAAAGTGGATGGCGTGAAGTATACGGCGGTGATTACAGCGATGATGACGATGACCGTGCTGATGATGCAGCAGACCATGAGCGTGCGCTTTTGCCAGATGTGCAGCAAGGACAGTCCGTGACGGTTCAGCGTTGCCATATCAAAAGTGGACGGACGATGCCGCCCAAACGGTATACCGAAGCCGCTTTGCTTTCCCAGATGGAAAAGCATGGACTCGGAACTCCGGCTACACGTGCGGATATTATCGAGAAGCTGGTCAGTTCCGATACAATAGATCGTCAAGGCAACAGCATGCACCCGACTGGCAAAGGAAAACAGTTGATTGAACTGGCTGCTCCGCAGCTTCGTACACCGGATCTGACTGCTCGCTGGGAAGCTGAACTGGAACGCATCGCTCGTGGGCAAGGGAAACCGGGGCCGTTTCTGGATAGTATCCGATCCATGGCAAAAGAGCTGGTGTCTACGGTAAAAGGCAGCAAAGCAGAGTACAAGCCGCATAATGTGTCCAATAGCCATTGTCCGGACTGTAACGCACGGTTGTTGGAGAAGAAAGGCAAGCGCGGCAAGTTTCTTGTATGTCCTACCGAGGACTGCGGGTATCGTCGTTCGGCAGAGAAGAGACTCTCCAATCGTCGTTGTGCGCAGTGCCACAAAAAGATGGAAATTAAAGAAGGCAAGGCGGGGTTATATGTTCAATGTCTGCCTTGCGGCATTACAGAAACGCTGGATAAGGACAAACAGCATGTGAACAAACGCGATCAGCAAAAGCTGGTGAAACAATATGCGAAGCAGGAGTCCATTGGTTCTAACCTTGGAGATCTGCTGAAGGCGGCTATGGAGAAAAAGGGAGAGTAGAGCAAGCTCTGAGTTAGCGCAGATCGCATCACGCATGTAATGCTAGTTGCGAATAACTGACGTTATGGAGAGGGATTGCTGCGCGTATCCCTAATCATACATGTGATGCGGTATAAGATCCTCCGTTTTCAGGCAACGTAAGCCAAGGAGGTGATACCCATATGCCGCATAACAAACCCGAAAAGATCCATAACCAGCAGAACAAAGATAGCATTCGGGAAGAAAACATCGCTGTTCGTCCAGCCAAAGCAGCCAAAAGAGTACCAAGTCTGAACGGTATTCCCAAGCAGGAGTCCTAGGTCAGAGTGAGTTAGCGTTTATACACCAATTTCCGGTTCCCTACCCGGTGCGTTGAACATGTCCCGAATGAGGACTATAATGGAGACAGGGAGATGTCCCGGGACAGGGGGATCGCTAGAATTATATGCAAACCGGACTTATATTGTGGTTTTTATTTATTAATGTAGTTGGTTATCTGGTGATGTCCGATGATAAGAGGCGTGCACAACAGCGTCGTGACCGTACACCCGAACGGACGTTATTCTTATTAGCCTTTATAGGCGGTGCTTTGGGAGTCTGGATCGCAATGTATCGGAAAAGGCATAAGACTAAACATCCCAGCTTCACCATTGGTATTCCATTGTTGTTATTCTTGAATGCGGTAATCTACGGTTACTTTATTCAATGAACACATGCGTAACCGTTCATACTGTGGTCTCATATGTAAATTCGTTCTTATAAATGGTTCATTGTGGCTCTGGAACGTTTAAGGAGTTACATGGTTCTGTTATTTAACTGTTAGTTTATTACATGTCAGACCGAAGCTTGCTTCGCGTGCTCTACATATAAAGGAAGGGACGGGATTCACATGTTATTTTCCAAAATATTAGTGGCTTATGATGGTTCCAAAGCTTCAAATAAAGCACTTGATCGTGCGATTGAGCTAGCGAAAGTGTCCCCGAATGCAGTGCTGGATGTCATTCATGCTTTTGATTTCCCGCGTGTATTCATCGGTGAGGGGTTGGCTCCACTGCCACCTTCCCTTAATAATGACTATTACAATCTGGCAGTACAGACGACAGATGAAGCGAAAGAACGAATTCAGGCTGCGGGTGTAACGGCCAATGTGGATTTGATTCAAGGAGCGGCTGCGGAAGTATTGCTTGATTTTGCCAAAGAAAATGATTCTGATATCATTATTATTGGTAGCCGCGGACTGGGTGGAATTCGGGAATTTGTTCTGGGTAGTGTCAGTCACAATGTGGTGCAGCATGCGCAGGTTCCAGTACTGGTCGTAAAATAATAATGGATGAAGTGTGTACGCACTAAAAAGCAGGAAGCCGGTTGTCTTCGAGAGATTGAAGAGGAGCCGGCTTTCTTTTATGGGATGAAATGGATGACTAAGCGAATCTAAAGAAGCAATTCCCGAACATTATATTTGTCAATATGTTAAATGTTCGTCTTTAAGTTGACATTAGCTGTAGGGGATTGTTAGAATGTTAGATGTGTCGATCAGGTAAGAATAAGGTCGAGTAGGAACGAAATATGTAATAAGAGATAACAAAAATGAACGATGATAGTTTGATAGATATTTGCTCGTATAACGCCGGGAATAGGGCCCGGAAGTATCTACCCGGGAACCGTAAATTTCCGGACTACGAGGAGATACGGCTGAGAGTCGCACGCAACCAGATGCGGACAGCAAGCCCCCTTTTGGCATGCCCAAATGAGGGATACGTATTTCTTGGAGTCCGGTGTCCGGAGAAAATGTGATGTTTTCGCGGGTAGCGGATTTTTTCATTTCACACGTAATAAGAGTTCCTTAATAGTCAGATGTAATCAAAAAAGCTCAGACGGGAGTTGGATGTATTCATGTCACTGCAAGTCGCTGTAATTATGGGCAGCAAGTCGGATTGGGAAACGATGAAACATGCGTGCGAGGTGCTGGATGAGCTGGAGATTGGGTATGAGAAAAAGGTGGTCTCCGCCCATCGTACACCGGATTTGATGTTTGAATACGCAGAGCAAGCAATTGATCGAGGATTCAAGGTGATCATTGCAGGGGCAGGCGGGGCAGCACATCTACCCGGTATGGTTGCCGCCAAAACGATGCTTCCGGTCATTGGCGTTCCGGTTCAGTCCAAAGCATTGAACGGTCTCGATTCCTTGTTGTCCATTGTTCAGATGCCTGGTGGTATTCCCGTCGCAACTGTGGCGATTGGCAAGGCAGGGGCAACGAATGCAGGATTGCTGGCAGCTCAAATGATCGGTGCTTTTGACCCGGATGTCCAACGTCGCTCTGAAGCTCGCCGAGAGCGCATCAAACAAGAAGTACTCGAAAGTAGTGAAGAACTATGAATAGAGTCGGGAACCAATCCGGTATAGCAGGAGAGCTAAAAAAAGTCCTGTTGCCCGGGAAAACAACCATCGGCATTCTTGGAGGCGGACAGCTCGGACGTATGATGACGCTCGCAGGAACGGCAATGGGTTATCGATTCGTTACTCTTGATCCGGCTGCGGATGCACCTTGTGGTCAAGTTGCTCGCCAGATTGAAGCTGGTTATGACGATGCCAAAGCTGCACTTGAACTGGCTCGGCAATGCGATGTCATTACGTATGAATTCGAAAATGTGGATGCAGAAGTCGCTGGGCTGCTCGAGCGTGAGTCTTACGTTCCACAAGGAAGTGCGTTACTGTACACCACACAACATCGGTTGCGTGAAAAACGTGCGATCGAAGCTGCTGGAGTAAGAGTCGCGCCTTATCGTGAGATCACAAGTGCGGATACAATGCTTGCTGCTGTTAGCGAACTTGGAGTGCCGTGTGTACTGAAGACGGTGACTGGAGGCTACGATGGCAAAGGTCAACGGGTCATCCGGGAAGCAAGTCAGGCTGTTGCGGCATACGAAGAACTTGCGGCTACTGGTGCGGAACTGGTGTTGGAACAATTCATCAAGTTTGAATGCGAGATATCGGTCGTTGTAGCGCGTAGTACAAATGGGGAGATCAAAACGTTCCCGCCAGCGGAGAACATTCATGTGAACAACATTTTGCATGCTTCAATTGTACCGGCTAGAGTTGCCGCAGATATCCAGATTGAAGCGCAAAAGCTGGCAGCAGCGGTGGCAGAATCGATGAAGGCTGTTGGACTGCTGGCTGTGGAACTGTTTGTAGCGGCGGATGGAAGACTGTACGTCAATGAGCTGGCACCAAGACCGCATAATTCTGGTCACTATACGATGGAAGCTTGTGCGACTTCTCAGTTCGAACAACATATCCGTGCGATCTGCGGATTACCACTCGGGGACACTTCGTTATTGAGTCCGGTTGTTATGGTCAATGTGCTTGGAGAACATCTGGAAGGCATTATCGCCAGAACAGGGCAACCTGATGCAGAAGCGATAGAACTCGGTGTGATTCCCAAGCTTCACATATATGGTAAAACTGAAGCAAAAACAGGACGGAAGATGGGGCATGTGAATCTGCTCTGTCAGGATGTTGAAGAAGGATTGCAATGGATTGAACAAACTAACCTCTGGAGGAATACAAATTCATGATTGAACGTTATAGCAGACCCGAAATGAGAGCCATCTGGACCGAAGAGAACAAATTCCAATCGTGGCTGGAAGTTGAAATTTGTGCATGTGAGGCGTGGGCTGAACTGGGTGTAATTCCTAAGGAAGAAGCAGCATTGCTTCGTCAGAACGCATCTTTTGACATCGACCGGATCTATGAGATTGAACAGGAAACACGTCATGACGTTATCGCATTTACACGTACGGTATCTGAAAGTCTGGGTGCGGAGCGGAAATGGGTGCACTACGGACTGACTTCCACAGATGTCGTGGATACGGCTCTGGGTTATGTACTGCGTCAAGCGAATGAAATTCTGGAAAAGGATATCGTGAATTTCATTGAAATTCTTCGTGAAAAAGCACTGGCTTATCAGCACACACCAATGATGGGACGTACGCACGGTGTGCATGCTGAGCCAACGACATTTGGACTGAAAATGGCATTGTGGCATGAAGAGATGAAACGGAACCTGGAGCGTTTCCGTCATGCGGCAGACAATGTACAATACGGCAAAATCTCTGGCGCAGTAGGAACATACGCGAACATCGATCCGTTTGTTGAAGAGTTTGTCTGCGAGAAGCTGGGCACGAAACCTGCGCCGATCTCGACCCAAACATTACAACGTGACCGTCATGCGGAATATATGGCTACACTGGCGTTGATCGCAACGTCCCTGGACAAGTTTGCTACAGAGGTACGTGCACTGCAGAAGAGTGAGTTCCGTGAAGTGGAAGAAGCTTTTGCTAAAGGTCAAAAAGGATCTTCAGCAATGCCGCACAAGCGTAACCCAATTGGTAGTGAAAACATCTCAGGTCTGTCCCGCGTTATTCGCGGACACATGGTATCCGCATACGAGAACGTAACGCTCTGGCATGAGCGCGACATCTCACATTCTTCCGTAGAACGTATCATTCTGCCGGATGCAACGATGCTGCTGAACTACATGCTGAACCGTTTTGGTAACATCGTGAAGAACCTGACGGTTTTCCCTGAGAACATGAAACGCAACATGGAGCGCACCTACGGGGTACCGTTCTCCGGTCGCATCATGACAAAACTGATCGACAAAGGCTTCAGCCGCGAGCAAGCGTACGATACCGTTCAACCACGTGCGATGCAAGCATGGGAAGAACAACGCCAGTTCCAGGATATCGTGAAATCCACACCGGAAATCACAGAAGTGCTGAACGAAGAGGAAATCGCAGATGCATTCAACCCGTCATGGCACCTGAAGCACGTAGACACCATCTTCAAAAAGCTCGGCTTGAACGATTAATATATAACTCCCATAAGGCTATAGCGCAGAATGATGGTTTCGCAGGGAACGCAGAGGACAGAAATAAGCTGAAGAAGCAAAGCTAAAAGCTTTTTGAAAGAAAGCTACTTCGGAAGCATACGCTGCGCCTTTATCAAATTTAGAACAAGTTTTACTCCCTAAAAGTATAGGTTGATTATGTGTTCACGCTGGAACGGAGAAGGTAGAAAAAACCTGAAGAGGCAAAGCGCTCGCCTTTATCCCCGGATTTTCACTTTGCAAAAGTGGAATCAAAAAATCTGGGGATAACAGCGATCGGAAGGTTGTTCTGCATTCGGAGTGGACCCGCGTGATAAGGGGAATTGGACGTATACTTTACATCTCCTGAAAGAAGGTGAGCCCATGGCACTGTCCACTGCGGCAGATCTCGTTAAAGCACCTCTGTTATATAAAGGAAAAGTACGTGAATTGTACGATCTGGGTGAACATTTTCTGATCGTGGTTACGGACCGTATATCGGCATTTGATTACGTGCTGGACCCGGCGGTTCCCGAGAAAGGAAACGTACTGAATAAACTCAGCAGCTTTTGGTTCGAACTGACGGGTGACATGATGGAGAATCACGTCGTTCATACCGATGTGAATCAACTGGGTGATCTCATCACAGACCCTGAATTGCTCAAAGACCGCATCATGGTAACCCGCAAAGCAGAACGCATTGATATTGAATGTGTCGTGCGTGGATACATCACTGGTGGGGGATGGAGACAATACGAGACGAGTGGTGAAGTGAATGGCATTAAACTGCCTGATGGACTTCGCAAAAACGCCAAGCTCGAAGTTCCAATTTTCACACCGGCAGCCAAAAATGATGTTGGTCACGATGAGGACATCCCAATGGATCGCATGAAAGAACTGGTGGGAGACGCACTCGCAGTTGAGCTTCAGGAAAAAAGCTTGCGCCTGTACGAATTCGCCCGTGATTACTGCGATCAGCGTGGCATCATTCTCGCAGACTGCAAATTCGAGTTCGGCATCGTGGATGGCAAGGTCATCCTGATTGACGAAATCTTCACTCCAGATGCTTCACGCTTCTGGGCCAAAGAGAACTATGAACTGGACATCGAGATCGACAGCATGGATAAAGAGCCAGTGCGCACCTATCTCGCTGGAACCGATTGGGACAAGAACAGTAAACCCGATCCACTCCCACAAGAGGTAGTTGAAGCAACAACCGCAAGATACGTCGATATTTATAATCGTTTAACGAAATAATAACGTTTGAGGAGACTAACGTTTGAGCGGACTACGAGAAAGTTTGGCTTTCGATCGCTGTTGCCCCCGGAATGTTTTGATTGGAATCCTTTTTTTAAAAGGAAACATTCCGGTTGCAAAGGCGAGCACTTCGTTTCTCTAGCTCAAATCTTTCCCTCCGCCAGTGTTCAAACTGGTGGATGAGGCAATTTAAGAGCGGTGGCTACCCGCAGGCAGGGAAGCCTGAAAAGATTATGAGAGTTAAATTCATTGATTACTAAAGTAACTTGAAGACCATTCACTCTTTCCAAGTAATGGTCAGACTAGACCATTACACACCGTGCAACGTAAAAGGTTTAGGCCTTTAAAAAACGTCGCATGGACTAGCGTAGGGGCGGAATTGTTCTTAAAGGAGCGATAGCGTTCGCCTTTGTCCCCGGGTTTTGACCGCACAGTGGGCCAAAACAATCAAAAAACCTGGGGACAACAAGCGACCGGAAGAACAATCCGCCCCGGAGCAAGCGCCCCAAGTCACCCTTTTTAACAGCGTAAAGCATTTATCCCGTTCATTACTGAGGAGGAACATAAGGATCATGATCAAAGCAACCGTATATGTCACTATTAAGCAAAGCGTACTCGACCCGCAAGGCGTAGCTGTTCAAGGAGCCCTGCATTCCATGGGATTCAACGAAGTGGAAAGTGTACGGATCGGTAAAGTCATGGAATTGAACCTGGATACAACAGATCGTGCGGAAGCGGAGAAACGATTGAAAGTCATGTGTGAAAAGCTGCTGGCCAACACCGTTGTTGAAGATTACCGCTACGAATTGGAGGGTTAATCTCATGAAATTTGCAGTTCTTGTGTTCCCTGGCTCCAACTGCGACATCGACTGTTACAAGGCAGTGGAAGATGCGATTGGACAAGAGGTTGATTATGTATGGCACACGGCTACAGATCTATCGGCTTATGATTGTATTTTAGTTCCAGGTGGTTTCTCTTATGGTGACTACTTGCGTTGCGGAGCGATTTCCCGCTTTGCACCGGTAATGAACGAGGTAGCGAAAGCTGCTGAACAAGGTAAATATATTTTGGGTATTTGCAACGGATTCCAGATCCTGACGGAAGCGGGATTGCTTCCAGGTGCATTGATCCGTAACACTTCCCTGAAATTCCGTTGTCACGATACGGTATTGAAAGTGGCAAACGCAGATACACCATTTACACGTGACTATGCACCCGGCGAAGAGATTATCATCCCGATTGCTCACGGTGAAGGCAACTATTATTGCGACGAGGAGACGCTGGCGAGTCTGCAAGCGAACAACCAGATCGTATTTACGTATGGTACCAACCCGAACGGCTCTCTGGGTGATATTGCAGGAGTCTGTAACGAGGCTGGAAACGTGGTCGGCATGATGCCGCATCCAGAGCGTGCAGTGGATTCACTGTTTGGTTCGGAAGACGGCAAACGTATGTTTACATCTATTTTGAAAGCATGGAGGGATCGGCATGACGCAGCAGCTATCCGCTAAGGAACCAACAGCAGAACAGGTCGCAGAACATAAACTTTACGCACAAATGGGCGTATCTGACAGCGAGTATGAGCTGATCTGTGAGTTCATGGGGCGCAAGCCAAACTACACGGAAATTGGTGTGTTCAGTGTAATGTGGTCCGAGCATTGTGCTTATAAAAACTCCAAGCCATTGCTGCGCCGTTTCCCAACCACTGGACCACGTGTCCTGATGGGACCTGGTGAAGGTGCCGGTATCGTGGATATCGGTGATAACCAGGCCGTTGTATTCAAAATTGAAAGCCATAACCATCCTTCCGCGGTTGAGCCTTATCAAGGTGCGGCAACAGGCGTGGGCGGCATTATCCGTGATATTTTCTCCATGGGCGCAAGACCGGTAGCGTTGTTGAACTCCCTTCGTTTCGGCAAGCTGGAGAGCGATCGCGTTAAATATTTGTTCGAACATGTGGTAGCGGGTATTGCTGGATACGGTAACTGTATCGGTATTCCTACCGTTGCAGGCGAAGTCATGTTTGATGAGAGCTACGAAGGTAATCCACTGGTTAACGCCATGTGTGTGGGTCTAATTGATCATGACAAGATTCAGCGCGGTGTAGCTAAAGGTGTAGGTAACCCGGTTTACTATGTGGGCCCACCAACTGGCCGGGATGGTATTCATGGAGCAACCTTTGCATCGGTTGAACTGACGGAAGAATCCGAGTCCCAACGGACAGCGGTTCAGGTCGGTGACCCGTTTATGGAGAAACTGGTGATGGAATCCTGTCTGGAATTGATCGACACGGGCATCGTGCTCGGTATTCAGGATATGGGTGCTGCGGGTCTGACATGTTCAAGTGCAGAGATGGCAAGTAAAGCGGGTAACGGTCTGGAATTGTATCTGGATCAGGTACCACAGCGTGAAGAAGGCATGACGCCTTACGAGATGATGTTGTCTGAGTCCCAGGAACGGATGCTATTCGTTGTTGAGCCGAAGGATGAGGCGCAGGCGATGGAAATCTTTGAACGTTGGGGCGTAATCTGTGCCAAAGTTGGTAAAGTAACGGATGACGGTCGTCTGAAATTGATCCACCACGGCGAAGTGGTCGGAGATATGCCAGTAACGGCATTGGTTGACGAATGTCCAGTGTATGACAAACCGTCTTCTGTACCTGCGTACTACGAGCAAAGTGCCTCCATCGACACGCTTCGTTACGACGAAGTGTCGGATCTCGGCGGAGCGTTGAAACAAGTGCTGGCTTCCCCAACAGTAGCAAGTAAAAAATGGGTGTATGATCAATACGACTACATGGTGCGTACAAGTACTGCCGTTCGTCCAGGTTCGGATGCAGCCGTAGTTACGATTCGTGGCACACGCAAAGGTCTCGCGATGACAACGGACTGTAACGGACGTTATGTGTACCTTGATCCTGAAGTTGGTGGACGGATTGCCGTGAGTGAAGCAGCGCGTAACATTGTATGTTCCGGTGCGGAGCCGCTGGCGATCACGGACAACCTGAACTTCGGTAACCCGGAGAAGCCGGATATTTTCTGGCAAATGGAGAAAGCCGTAGACGGTATGGCAGAAGCTTGCCGTGTGCTGGATACGCCGGTCATCGGTGGTAACGTAAGTCTGTATAACGAAAACGCCAAAGGCTCCATCTATCCAACGCCAGTTGTCGGAATGGTAGGTCTTGTTCATGATACGGATCATATCACGACACAATCATTCAAGTCCGAAGGTGATGTCATCATCCTCCTCGGTGAAACAAAAGCTGAACTGGGTGGCAGCGAGCTGCAATACGCGGTTCATGGTCAGACGGAAGGTCGTCCGCCAGAACTGAACTTGCAAACGGAAAAAGCGTTGCTCAGCACGGTGCTGGAAGCTATTCAATCCGGTCTCGTTCGCTCGGCACATGACTTGTCTGAAGGCGGCTTGGCTGTTGCACTCGCAGAGTCTTGTATCAGTGGTAACGTAGGAGCACAGGTAAATGTCGAGACTGCACTGCGTGCAGATCACGCCCTATTCAGTGAGAGCCAATCCCGTATCTTGTTGTCGGCTACGCCAGAGCAAGCGGGTAAACTTGAGGCATTTGTACGTGAGCGCGGTGTACCTGTAGCTGTGATTGGACGTGTAGAAGGAAGTAACCTGACGATTGAATTGAACGGAACATCAGCCGTGAGCGAACCTGTAGGAGGTTTAGCTCAGGTCTGGGAGGATGCGATTCCATGTCTCATGAACTGACGACAGGACCGTTGTGGACAGGCGATTATTATAATGAAGGGTCCGGCAAGGACGGACTCGACAAATTGAAAGAAGAATGCGGCGTGTTCGGGGTGTTCAGACACCCTGACGCGGCTTCGCTCTCCTATTATGGACTGCATGCGCTGCAACATCGGGGCGAAGAGAGTGCAGGCATGTGTGTGAGTGATGGCAGCCAGTTTAACTATCATCGCGGTATGGGTCTGGTGAAAGAAGTGTTCACCAAAGACCTGATGCAGACATTGACTGGGGATATTTCCATTGGACATGTCCGTTATTCAACAAGTGGTGACAGTAAACTGACGAACGCACAGCCATTGGTATTTAAATACCGTGATGGTGATCTCGCAGTAGCGACTAACGGAAACATTGTGAATGCACCAACGATCCGGCGTGAGCTGGAGCAGAGCGGGTCCATTTTTCAAACAACAAGTGATACCGAGGTCATTGCGCATCTGATTGCACGATCCTCCAAGGGGCTTGTTGAGGCTGCAAAAGAGGCATTCCAGCGCATTGTGGGTGGTTATGCGTTTCTGATCATGACCAACGACAAGCTGCTCGTGGCTTCCGATCCGCACGGACTTCGTCCGCTGACGATGGGTAAGCTGGGAGATGCGTATCTGTTTGCATCCGAGACTTGTGCACTGGAAACAATCGGCGCAGAGTTGATTCGTGATATCGAGCCGGGTGAATTGCTTGTGCTGGATGCAGATGGTCTGCACGAGGATCGCTTTGATCATCACAAACACCGCAAGGCATTATGCGCGATGGAATATATTTATTTTGCCCGTCCGGATAGTGATATGAATGGTACGAACCAGCATGCTGCTCGTAAACGGATGGGAAGCCGTATGGCGATTGAGTCGTTTGTGGATGCGGACTTGGTTACGGGGGTACCAGATTCCAGCATCTCGGCGGCCATTGGTTATGCGGAGCAAACGGGTATTCCGTACGAGATGGGTATGATCAAGAACAAATACACCGGACGTACGTTTATTCAGCCAAGCCAGGAACTGCGGGAGCAGGGTGTGAAGATGAAGCTGAGCGCTGTACGTCGCGTTGTGGAAGGCAAACGTGTGGTCATGATTGATGACTCCATCGTACGGGGAACAACCTCCCGTCGGATCGTGAACATGCTGCGTGATGCAGGAGCTACCGAGGTCCATGTGCGAATTACATCACCACCGTTCAAAAACCCATGTTTCTATGGCATTGATACGCCCGACAGCCGTGAATTAATTGCTTCACAGTTGTCGGTGGAAGAAATTTGCCGTGAAATTAATGCGGACTCCCTGGAGTTCCTCAGTCCCGATGGACTGATTGCATCGATTCAGGGAGATAATCAGGATGATCCCAAGGGCGGGCTTTGCCTCGCATGTTTTGATCATGATTACCCAACCCGCCTCGACTTTGGCGGCGAGGAAAAATTCGGCTGCAGCTGTTAGCCCCAAGCCCCGCTTTGCGGAGCAACAGGGGCCCAGGTAGCGGTGCGAAGCCAGCTGCCCCCGGGCCAAGCCCGAACCCTTAAGCCCCGCCTTGCGGAGCAACAGGGGCTAGGGCAGCCAGGCGAAGCAGCTGCCACCCGGGCCAAGCCCGAGCCCTTAAGCCCCGCTTTGCGGAGCAACAGGGGCCTGGCAGCCGAGCGAAGCAGCTGCCCAGCGGGCTTGCCCCGCAGCGTAGCTGAGCGGGGTTCGCCGACCGATGGCTTGCAGCCAACGGAATCGGCGAACAATCCCGCGAGATCACGCACGAATCAACCATAGCAAGATCACACCAGCCACCTCTGCACCGCTTTTTTGGCGGGTGTCCAGAGGGCCTGCCAAGGTCCTATGGGGTCCTCCCGGGCGGGAGGATTTAGGTGGGGCGAAAAAAAAGGAGATGATTCCACTTGTCCGAAGCATATAAAAAGGCCGGCGTTGATATCGCGGCAGGTAATGAAGCGGTTGAACGGATGAAAAAACACGTGAAGCGTACCTTCCGTCCGGAAGTGATGACGGATCTGGGTGGATTCGGTGCCCTGTTCGGTTTGAACAAAGATAAATACGATGAGCCGGTGCTTGTATCCGGTACGGATGGCGTAGGTACCAAGCTGAAAATTGCATTTGCCATGGACCGTCACGATACCATCGGAATCGACGCGGTAGCGATGTGTGTGAACGACATTGTGGTACAGGGTGCAGAACCACTCTTCTTCCTTGACTATCTGGCATGTGACAAAGTCATTCCAGAGAAGATCGAAGCTATTGTTGCGGGAATCGCTGAAGGCTGTCATCAATCGGGTTGTGCGCTGATCGGTGGCGAAACGGCGGAGATGCCGGGCATGTACAGTGAAGGCGAATACGATATTGCCGGATTCACGGTGGGCATCGTGGACAAAGCGAAGATCATCAACGGTACAACCATCGCACCTGGCGACACAGTGATTGGATTGGCCTCCAGCGGTGTGCATAGTAACGGATTCTCGCTGGTACGCAGACTTTTGTTGGAAGATGCGGGACTTGATCTGCATGATGAAGTAGCGGAACTGGGCGGTAAGCTGGGTGATTCCCTGCTGGAACCTACAAAGATCTATGTTAAACCTCTGTTGTCCCTGCTGGAAAAGGTAAAAGTAAAAGGCATGGCACACATTACAGGTGGTGGCTTCATCGAGAATATCCCACGTATGTTGCCAAGCAACGTGAATGTGGATATTGACTACGGCTCTTGGCCGATCCTGCCGATCTTCAACCTGTTACAGGAAAAGGGAGCTGTCTCAAACCGTGACATGTTCACCACATTCAACATGGGTGTTGGGCTTGTACTGGTCGTTAATGAAGCAGATGCAACAGAAGCGCTGCAACAACTGAAAGCATCTGGTGAAGAAGCGTACATCATTGGCCGTGTTACTGAAGGAGATGCGCGAGTAACCTTCACGGGAGCGGATGTTTAATGGGGAACTACCGCATAGCTGTATTTGCCTCGGGTGAAGGGACTAACTTTCAGTCATTGGTCGATGCAGTACGAAACGGTGGGCTGAATGCATCCGTAGATCTGCTCGTGTGTGATAAACCGGCTGCACGTGTTGTGCAGCGGGCACAGGATGCAGGCGTGGATTGTCACCTGTTTACTCCGAAAAATTACGCTTCCCGTGAAGCCTATGAGGCAGAGATCGTGGAAGTGCTTGAATCCAAAGAGATCGACTTGGTTGTTCTTGCGGGATATATGAGATTGTTGACTTCGGTTGTGGTGGATCGTTACGCAGGTCGGTTGATTAACATTCATCCGTCCTTGCTGCCGGCATTTGCAGGTAAGGATGCGATTGGACAGGCTCTCGAATATGGCGTGAAAGTTACGGGTGTGACCGTGCATTTTGTAGACGGAGGCATGGATACCGGACCGATTATTGCCCAGCATCCGGTTCCCATTTTGCCAGAAGATACGCCTGAATCCATTAGCCATTCCATTCATGCGGCTGAACAGCAGTTATATCCTGAAGTTGTTTCCTGGTTCGCGCAAGGTCTGGTTCAGTTAGACGGACGTCATGTTACTATTAACAAACCGGTTTGATATAGTTTTAAACTTTTTCACACATTAACGGAGAGGACAGAAATAAGCTGTAGAAGCGAAGCGCTCGCCTTTATTACTGGATTTTTACCATTTAGAAATTGTTCAAAAAATCTTGGAATAACAGCGATCGGAAGATTATTCTGGACTCGTAGTGTTTTAGTGTGAAAATCCATTTATCAACTGTATAACAGAAGTCGAATATTGGTACGCATTTTGTGATATTTCTCGGGAAATAAATCGGCTGTGTTTCGTCAGGAAACGCGAAGCCATGGGACATTAAAGGAGGAGCATATTGTGAGTATCAAAAGAGCGCTGGTCAGCGTATGGGATAAAACAGGCATCGTGGACTTTTGCCGCGAGCTGTCGCAAATGGGTGTGGAGATTATTTCGACAGGAGGTACAAGCAGCCTGTTGTCGAAGGAAGGCGTACCTGTCATCGGAATTTCGGATGTGACCGGATTTCCGGAAATCATGGACGGACGTGTCAAAACATTGCATCCGGCAGTTCATAGTGGGTTGTTGGCTGTGCGTGATAACGAAGAGCACACACGCCAGATGGAAGAACTCGGTCTCGGCTATATCGATCTGGTTGTCGTGAACCTATATCCATTCCAAGAGACTATTGCGAAACCGGACGTGGCATACGAAGATGCCATCGAGAACATCGATATCGGTGGTCCAACGATGCTTCGCTCGGCAGCCAAAAACCATGCCTTTGTCAGTGTCGTTGTAGACGCATCTGATTACAGCCAAGTGCTGGAGGAAGTGCGCAACGATGGAGATACCACTCTCGAAACTCGCAAACGGCTTGCGGCAAAAGTGTTCCGCCATACAGCGGCTTACGATGCACTCATCTCCGACTACCTGTCCAACGTAAATGGTGATCCACTGCCAGAGCGTCTGACGGTTACTTACGAAAAACTCCAGGATTTGCGTTATGGCGAAAATCCACACCAGCAGGCGGCATTCTACCGCAAACCGCTGGCTGCTCAAGATACGTTGACAACAGCCGAGCAATTGCATGGCAAAGAGTTGTCTTACAATAACATCAACGATGCGAACGCAGCATTGCAGATTGTCAAAGAGTTTGAAGAACCGGCCGTTGTCGCGGTTAAACATATGAACCCATGCGGCGTGGGCATTGGCGTAAGTATCTATGAAGCTTACAGCAAAGCATATGCTGCAGATCCAACATCTATCTTTGGTGGCATTGTGGCAGCGAACCGCATTATCGATAGCGATACAGCAGGCAAATTGAGCGAGATTTTCCTGGAAATCGTACTTGCTCCTGACTTTACGCAAGAGGCTCTCGATATCCTGACGAAGAAGAAAAACATTCGTTTGCTCAAAACGGGCGAACTGAATGCTGCTCGTAAACGGGAGAGCCAATTCGTGGTTACGTCCATCGACGGCGGTATGATCGTGCAACAGTCCGATGTGCACTCCATTGAAGCGAGCGAGCTGAACGTGGTAACGGATCGTGCGCCATCGGAAGAAGAACTGAAACAGCTGTTGTTTGGCTGGAAAGTAGTTAAACATGTGAAATCGAACGCGATCGTACTTGCTGCGAATGATATGACGGTAGGTGTGGGCGCTGGACAAATGAATCGTGTGGGTGCAGCCAAAATTGCAATTGAGCAAGCTGGCGAGCAAGCAAAAGGTGCTATTCTAGCATCTGATGCGTTCTTCCCAATGGGTGATACGCTGGAACTGGCAGCAAAAGCCGGAATTACAGCAGTGATTCAACCTGGTGGTTCGATCAAAGATGAAGAATCCATCAAAGTAGCGAATGAATACGGAATTGCCATGGTCTTCACAGGCGTTCGTCACTTCAAGCACTAGAGCGAAAAAGGTTTAATAAGGGGTGTCGCCAGTCATATCTATGACTTATGGTACACCCCCTCTTTTTTAGGCTTATCAACACGCAATAACGTAACAAATCCAGTTATGCACGGAGGGGGAACAGAACGAATGGATATTTTGGTAGTAGGTGGCGGTGGCCGGGAGCATGCCATCATCTGGGCGCTGGCAAAGAGTCCAAAGGTAGACAAGATTCACTGTGCACCGGGAAATGCAGGTATTGCTCAGCTCGCTGAGTGTCATGCCATTGCGGTAAATGAATTCGATAAACTAACGGCTCTTGCTGTAGAGCTTAAAGTGGGTCTGGTGGTTATTGGTCCGGATGATCCGCTTGCGGATGGGATCGTGGATGCATTTGATTCGACAGGTATTCCAGTATTCGGACCCCGTCGTAATGCAGCAGAGATCGAAGGAAGTAAAACATTCATGAAGGACCTGCTGCACAAATACAACATTCCAACCGCAGCCTATGAAAAATTCGATAACTACGAACAGGCACAGGCTTACCTGAATGAGCAAGCGATTCCAGTTGTCATCAAGGCAGATGGATTGGCAGCGGGCAAAGGTGTGACGGTAGCTTATTCCCGTGAAGAGGCTGATCAGGCACTTCGCAGTATTATGGTGGAGAAAGTATTTGGTGAAGCAGGAGCCAAAGTGATTATTGAGGAATACCTCGCAGGACAGGAAATGTCGATTCTGGCTTTTGTCGATGGGGAGACGGTTCGTCCAATGGCGGCAGCACAGGATCACAAACCTGTATTCGATAATGATCAGGGGCCAAACACAGGCGGTATGGGTACATATTCACCTTTGCCACACATTCCTGCATCCATTATTGAAGAAGCCGTAGAGACGATCATCAAACCAACAGCCAAGGCCATGGTATCCGAAGGGCGTCCGTTCCAAGGCGTGTTGTTTGCTGGACTGATGATTTCACCAGATGGTAAACCCAAAACGATTGAGTTCAATGCACGTTTCGGTGATCCCGAGACACAGGTTGTTTTGCCACGATTGAAGAGTGACCTGTTCGATATCTTCTGGGCAACTGTTCATGGTAAGCTGGCAGACATTGAAATTGAATGGAGCGATGAAGCCGCAGTATGTGTGGTGCTTGCTTCAGGAGGTTATCCGGGTCCTTATGCCAAAGGCGTAGTCATTGAAGGTCTCGAACAAGTGCAAGATGCCGTGGTATTCCACGCAGGTACAGCGCGTAGTGAAGCAGGAGACTGGGTCACGAATGGTGGACGGATCCTGGGCGTAGTT
Organism: Paenibacillus sp. AGC31; assembly: GCF_057334655.1. Lineage (NCBI taxonomy): Bacteria > Bacillati > Bacillota > Bacilli > Caryophanales > Paenibacillaceae > Paenibacillus > Paenibacillus sp. AGC31. The sequence continues at coordinate 131,470 of NZ_JBHFJH010000026.1, read as the reverse complement.
GGCCTTGGCGCGGATATTGCAGAAGCTAGAAACAAAGCCTACGCACAGGCGGAATGTATCCATTTTGATGGCAAACATCAGCGGACGGATATTGCTGCCAAAGCATTGGTGTAGGATAAATAGGAGAGAGCCCGTAAAGATGTGCGCCGTAAGGTTGTTGCATCCTGCGGGCTCTTTGTTGCGTATATAGATGTATGCTATGTAAACACACATGTTTAATGACCTAAAGTAAAGGGTAGTATTTTTATAAATTGGACTATACTAATTATGTGAAGAATATCACATTATAAGGTAATACCAAACATATCTTTATATCAAGTTCGTAACATACATAAAGACTAATTTGTGAACATTAAACTGTAAGCTTGTGCCAAACCATAACGTGCAACTGGATGGTTGTATTGGAATCATGGTATACTTTTCGGAAACAGGAATGCGTATGAGGGGAGGTGGATATCTATTGGGTAGGCGATATTGTAAATTGTCCAAATGGCGAATCTAGGTGGAGTTAAGCGAGGAACAATTGACAGCATGAGGGGTAACCCGATTTGAATGAAGAAGTTTCTGCAAGTCATTGACTTCATCTTGAATTCCTGTTTTGTATTTTACAAGGTCAAACCGTATGACATATACAAATATGATCATTATTCGATTTCATATAAGGCATAAGCCATGATGAACGACAAACAGCGCATGAATGGTTAACGTAGTTAACGGATCACGCTGTAACTATCTCTGGAGGTGAATCCCTGAGAACCGGGGAAATCATTGGACATAATTACCATATTGAATATCGCTTTACTTATTATCTTGATTGCATTGACTGCATTTTTCGTAGCATCAGAGTTTGCTGTAGTCAAAATTCGTACATCAAGAGTGGATCAACTGGTCGCGGAAGGCAATAAAAAGGCTGTACTCGCCAAAAAAGTTGTCTCGGACCTGGATTATTATCTGTCAGCCTGTCAGCTCGGTATTACGGTCACCGCACTGGGACTGGGTGCACTCGGAAAACCGACGGTTGAGAGATTGTTATATCCGGTATTCAATTATTTAGACGTACCTGCTTCAATCTCGTCGATTGCTTCTTATGCGATCGCCTTTATACTCGTCACGTTCTTGCATGTGGTTGTAGGTGAAATGGCGCCCAAAACGCTGGCAATTCAGTTTTCGGAAAAACTGACATTGATGCTCTCCCCATCATTATACTGGTTTGGTAAAGTCATGTACCCGTTCATTTGGGCGTTGAATGGAGCCTCACGTGTTCTTCTGCGGGGATTCGGTGTGAAACCTGCGGAACATGATCAAGCTTACTCGGAGGACGAGATCAGAATCATTATGAACCAGAGTTATGAAGGTGACGAGAATAACAAGACCAAGCTTTCATATCTGGAAAATGTATTTGTATTCGATGAACGTGATGCCAAAGACATCATGGTCCCGCGCACGGAACTGGTGACATTAAGTCAGGATATGACCTATGACGATATTATTCCTATATTGGATGAACATAACTATTCACGCTACCCTGTCATCGAGGATGGGGACAAGGACCGTATTGTCGGCGTCGTGAATGTGAAAAAGATTTTGCCTGACATGGTTGCTGCAAGATCGTATCAACTAAGTGAATTCGTTCGCGAGATCCCGTTCGTTTCAGAAGTTACAAGTATCCAAGATGCGATGATAAAAATGCAGCAGGAACGTGTACACATGGCCGTGGTCGTGGATGAATACGGCGGTACCTCGGGAATCATTACAATGGAGGATATTCTGGAGGAGCTTGTCGGTGAGATTCGCGATGAATTCGATGCTGATGAGGTGGCCGATATTCAGGAGACCGGAGAAAATCAATATCTCATTAACGGCAGGGTACTTTTGGATGAAGTGGAGCGGCAGTTCGGGCTTAGCTTTGAAGGAAATGAAGAGATGGATACCGTGGCCGGATGGATTCAATACCAGAAGGGTGTAGGTGTGGAAAAAGGCGACACGGTGGAACATGGTGATTATGTCTGGACCGTTGTGGACACTGAAAATTATCACATCAAACAAGTTCTTCTGGAACGAGTGAGCGGTGCGCAGGTTGAGGAAGCTACAAGCGATCTGGCGTGATATTGCCCTCAGAATTTAAAGCGTTTTGGCAACGTAACAGTGTAGGGGACGGAATCGATTCTGAAGAAGCGTAGCGTTCGCGTTTGCAAACCAATTTTAAACCTTTGAAAACAACAATCAGGAAAATTTGGAGGCAATGGCGATCGGAAGAACGAGCCGTCACCGGAACATCACTCGTGCAACCTTAATATAAATTTTACTTGGAGGTGAATCCCTCAACCTGAGGGAAATCATTGGACGGAATAATAGCCTTGAATTTATTTTTAGTAGCCGTATTTATAGGTCTGACAGCCTTTTTCGTTGGAGCCGAATTTGCAATTCTTAAAGTACGGATGTCCCGAATCGATCAACTGATCTCGGAAGGGAACAAAAAGGCAGTACTGGCCAAAAAAGTGGCGCACAACCTGGATTATTATCTGTCGGCATGTCAATTGGGGATTACCATCACGGCGCTGGTATTGGGAGCCTTGGGTGAACCTACCGTTGAGAAAATGCTGCATCCGCTGTTTGAGCGAATGGAAGTGCCGGCGGCATTGTCTACCGTGCTTTCCTACGGTATCGCTCTGGCGATCATTACGTTCCTGCACGTGGTTATTGGTGAATTGGCACCAAAAACCCTGGCGATCCAGTTTGCAGAGAGAATGACGTTGTTGCTGGCACCACCACTGTACTGGTTCGGTAAAATCATGAATCCGTTCATTTATGCATTAAATGGAGCTGCTCGTCTGTTGCTTGGCATATTTGGTGTAAAACCTGCCGGGCATGATACCGTTCACTCGGAGGAAGAGCTGAAACTGATTATGGCAAAGAGTTATGAGAGTGGCGAGATCAATCAGACGGAGCTGGACTATCTTAAAAACATTTTTGCTTTTGATGAGCGTCTGCTTCAGGAGATTATGATTCCACGTGATAAAATTGTTACGTTGAATAAGGAAATGCCGCTTGATCAGATTATTGAGACGCTGAATCGACATGAATACACGCGATACCCTGTTATTGCAAATGGGGATCAGGCGCATTTTGTGGGCTTTATTAACACCAAAGAAATGCTGACGAGTGTAGCTGCGGGCAGAGACTTCAATATGGAGACATTTGTTCACAATACCCCGAGTTTCTCCGAGCGTTCTCCAATCAAGGATGTACTGATCCAGATGCAGCAAAGCCGTGTACACATTGCAACCGTGAAAAACGAGGCAGGTGCTACGGTAGGTATGGTTACGATGGAGGATATCCTTGAAGAGATTGTCGGAGATATCAAGGATGAATACGAACATAAAGATTTGGTGAATCCACCAAAAAGAATGAAACTGGTTTAAGAAGCAGTAATACAAAAGTAATACAGGAATACCAACCTAATCAATCGTTATAACGATATGCAGGTTCCCGGAGTGATCGGGGCCTGCTTTTTGTATTAAATCTTAATTTTAAAATAAAAGCTTGCATATTGAGGTTCAATGGATTAATATAAATTTAAAGAATCTTAACTTAAAGATAAATAACGAAAAGCAATAAATAAAAGAAGTAAAAACAACCTATGATACAACTAAAACAAGGGAGTGGAGATTATGTTCAGAACTTCAGGAATTCATCATATTACAGCTTTTGTTGACGATGCGCAGAAAAACGTTGATTTTTACGCAGGTGTGTTGGCGCTCAGACTGGTGAAAAAAACAATTAACTTTGATGCACCGGACGTGTATCACTTGTATTACGGGAATGAGCAGGGTGCACCGGGCACAATCATTACCTTTTTCCCACAGCAAAATTCAAGAAGAGGTGTCATTGGTTCCGGTCAGACTGGAGTTACCGTATATGCGGTTCCGGTAGGAAGCCTGCCTTTCTGGAAAGAACGTCTTGCTTCCTTCGATATTCCATATGAAAATAAAACCAGATTCGGTGAGCAATACATTCGTTTCTTCGACAAAGGCGGTCTGTTGCTTGAACTGGTTGAGCGTGAAGGTGGTCAGCCAAGCAGCTGGACTTTCAACGGTGTGACACCGGAGCATGCCATCAAAGGATTTGGCGGAGCCGTATTGTTCAGCCACGTTCCTGAGAAAACCATGGACGTCTTGGTGAGTAAACTGGGTCTGGAGCAAGTCGGTGAAGAGAACGGACTCCTTCGTCTTCAGGCAAGCGGCGATATCGGTCAGATCATCGATATTCAGTCCACAGGCATCCAGCGCGGGATTGGTGGAGCCGGAACGGTCCACCATATTGCATGGCGTGCCAAAGATTACGTGGAACATGAACAAATTCAGCAGGATCTTGAACAATCCGGATATCATCCAACGCCAGTCATTGACCGTCAATACTTCAACGCTGTGTATTTCCGGGAGCCGGGTGGTATACTGTTCGAACTGGCTACGGATCCTCCAGGATTTTCACGGGATGAACCAGCAGAGAGCATGGGTGAGAAACTGATGCTGCCTGAATGGTATGAACCACAGCGTGAGCAGATTGAACAATTGTTGCCACGAATTGAAGTACGTGAATGGAAAGGAGAGTCCAAATCATGACCACAACCAATACAATGAAACATATCTATAAAGCAGGTGCTCAGCCGGATGCGCCAACAATCCTGTTACTTCACGGTACAGGCGGAACCGAGAACGATCTGATCGGTCTGGCGGAGATGATCGCACCAGGAGCTGGCATACTTGGGGTGCGGGGTAATGTATCGGAGAACGGGATGCCCCGTTTCTTCCGCCGCCTGGCCGAAGGCATTTTTGATGAAGAAGATCTGATTGCTCGTACGGCAGAGCTGGGATCTTTTGTCGATGCAGCTGCGGTGGAATACGGTTTTGATCGGTCCAACGTGTATGCACTGGGTTACTCTAACGGTGCCAACATTGCGGCAAGTTTGATCTTCCATCAAGCAAATGTATTCAAAGGTGCAATTCTGCATCACCCGATGGTACCGCTGCGCGGACTGGAACTGCCGGATCTGAAAGGTCTGCCTGTGTTCATTGGTGCGGGCGAGAACGATCCGATTGTACTAAGACGTGAGACGGAGGAACTTGCTTCGTTGCTGAGCGGTGCAGGTGCCAATGTAAACACACATTGGGAGCGTCAAGGTCATCAGTTGACTCGTACCGAAGCAGAAGCTGCGGCAACTTGGTTTAAGACACAGGCATAAATTGTTGTTTCCTTATTAAATGAGCGATATGTTTAATCCTGGGTATCGTGAAGCTAAAGCAGTTAAAAACAGCCCTGATGGAAATTGAAATCGGGCTGTTTTTTTATATTTTATATATGATGCCTAGCCGCATAGTGGCAGGGACAGTTACCCGATCCGATTATGGATCGGGTTTTCTTTTCCATAAGGAAAAAGGAGGCTTAGCAGAACGGTGGGGCGGGGAATGATCGTTGAAACGTGATAGAAGCGACAGAACGGCTGTATCTTGCTGAAGCAACATGGTTGTCGTAAAGCATGGATTATTCTATAATAAAGTAATTGATAATCATTTTCAATTAGATTCGGTGAAAGATGATTATCCACGTAATCAGGAGGGGAATATGAATTCTAACCCTAGCTCACATACATTTGGTTCAAGTGCGTTTGTTCAGACCCGCGATGGTCGCAAACTACATTATATGTCCAAGGGGATAGGAGACCTGACGGTGGTGTTTGAGTCCGGTATGGGCGCCTCCAGATCAAACTGGGGACTGGTTGCACCAGCCATTGCTGAGCATGCACGTGCAGTTGTGTATGACAGGGCAGGGGCGGGACAAAGTGATATCGACTCGGCTCCCCGCAGCCTTGAACGTATTGCAGGGGATCTTGGGGAACTGCTGACAGCTCTGGGCCCGGGCCCATTCATTCTGGTTGGACATAGCTGGGGAGGTCCGATTGTACGGGCTACGGCAGCTGCACATCTATCTCGATTACGTGGCATTATCCTGGTAGATCCATCAGACGAGCATTGCGAAATGTATTTTTCCAAGCTTACTAAAAAGAGCTTTGCCATCAATGGTTTCATTATTCCAATCATGGCGCGGACTGGCTTATATAAGAAACTTGGCAGCAAAGCTGGAAGTGTTCAGCCTGACGATGTGGCAGCGGATCATCTCAAGGAGGATTTCACTGTACGGGCAGCCAGCACGATGCTTGCGGAAGGAAAAACATTTCTGGATGACATGGCAGCGTTGCTGGAACATCCTCCGGCTCTGGGTAATCTGGAAGTTAGCGTGATCTCGGGTACGAACCCGGGCAAGGGAGAGGGGAAAATCAGGCCTGCCCTCATCACGGCGCATCGCCAGACGGTGAGCCAGCTCTCTAATGCGAGATGGATTGGGGCCGATCAATCGGGACATATGGTTATGTATACAGACCCTCAGGTCATTATTGATGAAATTGTACGAATGATAAATGACGTGAGCTCAGGCGCAAGAACAGAGCAAAAGTGATACAATACAAAGAAAAGCAGTGCGCGACATTGCTAGATAAGTTGAATTAGTGATTTACACGATAACGGAGAGGACAGAAAGAACCTGAAAAAGCGAAGCGTTCGCCTTTATCACCGGATTTTTCCCTTGAGAAAAGGGAATCGAAAAAATCTGGGGATAACAGCGATTGGAGGGTTATTCTGTCATCGTAGTGTCAGTGTAAATAAAACTTTAGTTCAACTTATATAGACCATAAAAGCGGAGTGTGGAGACAACATGAAACCAGTTGAACAAGAACCAACGGGAACCACAAGTCCCGGTCGTGCCAGTGTTGGCATGGAAGATATCGTACGCGCACATCATGTGCTGCGTGAGGTCATTGTAAGAACGCCGTTACAGCGGGATGCTGTATTGTCGGCCAAATATAACTGTAATGTGTATCTGAAAAGGGAAGACCTTCAAGTGGTGCGTTCGTTCAAAATTCGAGGCGCCTATAATATGATTCGCAGTCTGACACCAGCCGAGATGGAGAAGGGTATTGTCTGTGCAAGTGCGGGTAACCACGCTCAGGGTGTTGCTTTTAGCTGTAATGCCCTTGGAATTAACGGCAAAATCTTCATGCCGAGTACAACACCGAACCAGAAGGTGAAGCAAGTGAGACGTTTTGGCGGCAGCAACGTTGAAGTGGTGCTGATCGGAGATACGTATGATGATGCTTATGCTGAAGCGATGCGTGCATGTGACGAACAGGGCATGACGTTTATCCATCCTTTTGATCAACCCAAGATTATTGCAGGTAATGGTACGGTAGCGATGGAAATCATGGAAAGTCTCGATGAGAATGCCGACTATGTATTCGTGACGATTGGTGGCGGAGGGCTGGCAGCCGGCGTGGGAACCTACATGAAGACCGTGAGTCCAGAGACACGCATCATTGGAGTTGAGCCACTTGGTGCAGCTTCCATGAGTGAGGCGATGTTCCGCAAACAGGTTGTGACGTTGGATGATATTGATAAATTCGTGGATGGCGCAGCGGTGAAACGTGTTGGCGATCTCACCTTTGATATCTGCAATAGTATACTTGATGACATTGTGAAAGTACCAGAAGGCAAAGCCTGCACAACTATTCTGGAGTTATATAATGAAAATGCGATCGTTGTGGAGCCTGCCGGTTCCTTGGCTGTTGCGGCGCTTGAGCAGTATCGTGAGCAAATCGTGGGCAAGACGGTGGTTTGCGTAATTAGTGGCGGGAACAACGATATCGACCGGATGCAGGAGATCAAGGAACGTTCCCTGATCTATGAAGGTCTGAAGTATTATTTCATGGTTAATTTCCCGCAGCGTGCAGGAGCTTTACGTGAATTCCTGGAGGAAGTTCTAGGGAAGAATGATGATATCACCCGGTTCGAATATACGAAAAAGCATGATAAGGAAAATGGCCCTGCCTTGGTGGGCATTGAGCTGATGTACAAGGAAGACTACCACCCGCTCATTGAACGCATGAACCGCAAAGGTATCGCCTATACCGAACTGAACAAAAATCTAAATCTGTTCAACATGTTAATCTGATGAATAATTACAAGATGCAATTAGATCACCAAGAAACATCTCCTCTGATCAGACCTGCACGCATAGAAGATGCTGATCAGGTTATTCCTTTGCTGTATCAGGCGATAGGAGACATTGCATACGCGCTTGCGGGTGAGGCGGATCATGAGAAGGCGATGCGGATTTTGCAGGCGTTCTATGTACAGGAAAACAACCGGATTAGCTATCGTCATGTGACAGTGATGGAGCAGGATGGGCTGATTGCGGGGATTCTGGTAGCCTATGATGGCGGAGAAGCAGATCGTCTGGACCAGCCGATTCTGGATCGACCTGGACGAAGCCAGGAAGAGAAGTATGCTTTGGTTAAAGAAACCCGTCCGGGGGAGTATTATCTGGATACTCTCTCGGTAAGTGAAGCTTATCAGGGGCAGGGCATCGGCCGGGCACTGATGGCTGCTTTTGAGCAGCAGGGCAGAGAGCTGGGTCACTCGCAGGTATCCCTGATTGTAGAACGGGACAACGGCCGTGCGCTAATGCTCTATGAACGGCAGGGATATGTCAAAGACGGTGTGATTGTCATCGCAGGACATGAGTATAATCATATGGTTAAACCGATTCAATAGTACAGAGCGCTGACGGGTTAAGTCAGTTTTGATGATAGAAGCATGAAGAAAACCGCCATAGGAGCGAATCCTGTGGCGGTTTTTGTCGTGATTATCTGTTGGGATTTAGCCTGAATTTTGGCCTGGATATTAACTCTGGGAACGGATTAACTCAATAATTCGCATAGTCGCTGACCGGCACATTCTGGTCCAGCCATTTCTCGACAGCAGCCGTTTTCTCATACTTCGATTCCTTAACCACGCCCATAAAGGCATCCAGCTTAGTGAGGAATTCACTATCGACGGATGCAAGACGCTGCAAGACGCCGTTGTAGCCTCTTTGGGCGTTCGCAACCATTTTGTTCGTGTCATAATCAAACAGCGGTGTATTGTTCAGCCCATAAAAGGTATACAGGGTATAACTGTTTAACAGATTATGCACCTGCTTAGCTCGATTTGATTTTGGATGCAGTTCCAGGAATCTTTCCTGGCCGAGTGCTCGAAGGAGAATTTCCTGATAGCCAATAACCAGAGCACCGTCATCCGCAGGCAAGTTTTTCGTTTCCCTTGTCATGATACTGATGTAGCTAGAGATATCTTCTTTAATTTCAGAGTTATATTTCACGAAAGCCGCATAATTCATTATGGGATAGAGGGAGCCTTCGAGCATGACGAGGCGGTAGCCGCTGTCACGGGCTTCTTTTAACAGTGCACGCAGATCAGAGTCCTGGGTACGCTCCATGAGTTTGGTGAAGCTATCATTCAACTTGTAGGCCTTGATCATCTTGTCCTGAACATTAGGTACGAGTATGCGGTCCGTCATGGCTGTTAGCGCCTCCAGGCGAGCATTCTCCAATTGAAGCACCATCAGGGTGGCGTGATGCTTTGTTACTTTTTTGATATGAGATTCGAGATAGGTATCCGCGGCAGGCAAGCCGTTCTTTTTATAGAGCATGGATTGAAATGTTTTATATATCGTTGTTGAACTGGCCGTCGTGACTTTGGTATCTGTACTGGAAGAAGCGGCAGCAGCGACTCCGGATAATGGAGCGACAGCCGTTTGGAGTAGCAAGACAATGGCGGTAGCTGTAATGAAGGTGCGCATGCCTGTACGTTTGGCGGATTGAAACGATGATGTCATAGATATGAACCTCCCGTAGTTGAGAAAATGATAGGCGTTGTTCACTAGTCACTATACATTAACCCAATTGGTGCAGGATGTGGTTGCGGAATGGTGACAAATTCTTCTGTTATTTTTAACTTTTGGAGGGTGGAAGATAGAGGAAGACTTCTGAGAAAATATTTTTTGTACAACTGGAAACTTTTGAGCCGATCGGAACGTCTTAGTTGTGCATAGGTAAATACAGGAATTAATGAAAAGAACAGCGAATCTATTTCGATGTTAACTAATTGCGAGAATGGGGATATGGGACATGAGGAAAGCGGGAGGAAAACAAGTGAAGAAGGTAATGTCAGCGCTGGCTGTATCGGCCATGCTGATGTCCGCACTTCCAACGTCGGTTATGGATGCAGCTGCGAGAATCAGTATATATATTAATGATGCAGAGTTATCATCTGCTCAGGCACCTGTCATGAAAGGTGGACGTGTACTGGTTCCACTTCGGTCGATTTTTGAAGGATTGGACGCGAAGGTATCGTACACCAACAGAACCAAAACGATTGTTGCAACTCGTGATGATCAGGAAGTTACTTTGAAACTTGGTTCCAAAACGGCATACATCAACGGAGAAGCGATCTCGCTGGATGTACCTGCGAACACGATTAAGGGCAACACGATGGTTCCAATTCGTTTTGTCAGTGAAGCTTTTGGAGAGAAAGTATTCTGGAACTCGCGTAATCAGCGTGTAGATATCAAGACAACCGCGACGCCTCCAGTGGATGAGACACAATATGCTGCATGGAACATCTATGGTTCGGTATCTGGAAGTAATGGAGATGGTCGTGACCTGACCGTGAGCTTCACACGTCCAACTTCAGAGAAGGCTGTATCTGCTTACCGAATTATGCTGGTGAAAACTCGCGATGTGAATAGCTTTACGGAGTCGGCAGCGTCTGCCGTACCTTCTGCGAACTATACATCGGTTACACCAAATGGCAGCAACCCGAAACTGACACTTAATGCACAGACGCGTGACGTAAACGGGGATTTGCTTAACAGCAATGAAACGTATCGCCTGTATGTACTGACTGTTGGAAACAGCAGCAATAATTATAAAAATGCATTGAACTGGTCTTCCCAAGCATTGAAGCTCAATAATGTGAAATCCACAGTACAGGCGGTTACAAGTCTGCGTGCCGCAGATATTAGTGACTATGGCGATGGCCGCGATCTGGAGATTAACTTCACGCAGCCGAACACAACATCGAATATTACGTATTATCGTGCTTTTGTTGTTAAAGCGAAGGACTCTTCTGCATTTAATCTGGCTGCAGCGAACAAAGTGTCCAGTGCAAACTCCACGATCATATACAAAGGAAACAGTACCGCAGTGAAAAGCCAGTTGACTTCTTCGACACGGGATACGTCCGGCGAATTGATCAAAAGCGGTACAGCATATGTAGTTTACATCTTGTCGGTAAGCACTAATACAACAACAGACAGCAAGCTGTCCGCAGCAACATCTTCACTTACGCTGTCCGTGAACACAGCAACCTCTCCAGTAATTACGCAGGTGAAGGATAACTCGGATTATGGAGATGGTCGTGATATTCAGGTGAGCTTCAACCGTTCATCAGATGAGTCCAAGGTGGCGAATTATCGCGTCTTTGTGGTGCGCAACTCGGTTGCCAGCAGCTTTAATCTGACAACGGCAAGCAACCTGTCCTCCAGTCTGTACTATACGGTGAATAAAACAGGTAACAACATTACAACGACTTTGCCTTCATCCATGAAGGACACAAGTGGTTATAACGTAACGAATCTGCAAGATTATCGCATCTTTGTGATGGCGGTGGGCAATCAGCAAAATGGATACACCAATGCGCTGTCAGCTTCCTCCACAGCTCTGAGACTGACAACGACCGGTAACGCGGGAGTTATTAGCAACCTGTCTGTTGCGGATATTAGTGACTACGGTGATGGGCGTGATCTGCGGGTGTCTTTCAACAAAGCTGCGGATGAATCCAGAATCTCTGCCTACCGAGTATATGTAGTTCGTTCCGCTAATGTGGGCAGCTTCACACTAAGCGCAGCTAATGCGTCAAACAACTATACGCAGGTGAACAAAACGGGTGGTAACCTGTCCGTTACGCTTCCAAACTATGCGGTAGATACCAATGGTTATACCATTAGCAATAATGTTGCTTATCGGGTATTCGTTCTGTCGGTGAACAACAACGGAAACTCCAGTCAGAATGCTTTGTCTGGTTACTCTTCCCAAATTACATTGTCGGCAAACGCGGCTGTAACAGCTCCGAGCAATGTGGTTGCAAGTGATATTGGGGATACTGGAGATGGACGTGATCTGCGTGTGACGTTCACTAAATCCGCAGATGAGACAAATGTGAATCATTATCGGGTGTTTGTAGTGAAAAATGCAAATGCAGGCAGCTTCAATCTGAACGTAGCCAATACAGTGAATAGCTCAAATTATACGTATGTAAGTAGAACTGGAAGCAACCAGACGATTACTTTATCTGGTTCGAGAACAGTGGATGGTGACTTGATCCGTAATGATGTAGGCTATCGCGTTTACGTGATGGCTGTGAATAATAATACATCTTTGGCAAATGCATTATCGTCAGCCTCCAGTGTAATCACATTAACTTCAAATTCCGCTGTAGCAGTGGCGAGTAATGTGAATGCAACCGTTAAAGATCAAGGACAGTCTGGAACGCCTTCGGATGTAACAATAACCTTCAATAAGGCAACTAACGAGACCAATATCTCCAATTATCGTATCCTGATTGTGCCTGCTAACCAAGTGAGTGCATTCAATACAAGTTCTGCTCTTGGAATTAATTCTTTTATTGAAATTAACAAAAACAATGCAGGCAGTCCGGTAGTACTAAACGGTGGACATCGAGATATTAATGGTAGTGCCCTTGTAGCTGGACAGAAGTACAGAGTGTTTGTCTTGTCCGTTTCGGACAGTACATCACGTGCTTCCAATCTGTCTTCTGCTTCCAATGAGTTTAATATCTTTGCACAAGCAAATGTGGTTCAAACTGCCACTATAACAGGTCTTCAAAATACAAGTACTGTAACCGAGGCAAGTTATAAGCTTAGCTTTGCTAAACCAACTTCTGAAACTGGGATTTCTGCATACCGACTCTTTATTGTTAAAGGAACAGATAATTTGGATATTACTACAGCAAGCTCTAACACTAGCTACCCAATTGGAAATCCTGCAGCGGTTGAAGTTACATTAACGAAAACAGCTATAGATTCAACTGGAGCCAATCTGGTGGAAGGAGGCGAGTACAAGGTGTATATTCTTTCAGTTGCTGCAAATACACCAACGAATAAACATACACTTTCAGGCCCATCGGATACATTCAAGCTTGATAAAGCTCAGTCTACGCCAACACAGGAGCCGACGCCTTCTACCAATCCACCAGCCTCAAGTGAGGGGCAAACACCTCCACAGGGCTGAATGTAAAAATTTACACTGAAACAAACTCGAACACCCTTTCCATCCGGAAAGGGTGTTTTCATTATGTATGAACGACAATCGTCTGGCTAGTATTTCAAATTGCTTTTTGAAAATCTTGTCGCCAAAAAGGTTCCTTAGACCATTGTTACATAAGGAACGAATAATGGATAATAAAGGTAAATAGGCGATATAGATCGAACTAAACATTTACACGAAACGGAGTGGCCAGTGTAAATATCATTAGTTTACCTTATGTAAAGCCTATGAGCCGAAAGGAATGATGGAATGCTTGCATTTCGTTTGACCGGCCTGCCGGATTCCCGGTTGCCGCTGTACCTGTATTGTGTAGGCACGCAGGAAGAGAAAGTTCTGCATAGACCGAATGGATTTCCGGTGTATCAATTGTTTTTGTCACATGGTGGTGAAGGGCAGTTCAGGCTTCCGGATAAAGGGGCATGGACGATGGGAGCAGGGCAGTTATTTATCATGGAACCCGAGGTTGCGCATGAGTATGTGCCTCATTCCAAATCCAAAGGAGAACTTGGTTATATCGGTATTGGCGGTGCATCGGCTGGATCGGTGCTACAATGCGCGGGTTTGATTCAGAACGAGCCGTACCATATCTCCGGTTTTGAAATCATCTGGTCAAGGATGACCAATCTCTGGCATGGGCTGGATCGAGGAGCAACGGAGATGTGGAACACATCAACCCTGATCTACCAGCTTATTTTGGATATAGCACAATCGAAAATTCCATCTGTTGTAGATATTGGCGGTGATGGATCATCGATGGCACAGGACGGCACTGTAACACGTTCTAATCGGGAGTCTGATCCGAGCAAGGATGCACTCATCCGAGCAGTAGCATTGATGCATACGCACTATCAAGACGATCTGTTATTGAAGCATGTTGCTGACGCAGTGGGTTATTCGGTTCAGCATCTCAATCGATTATTTCACCAGCATTATGGCGTGACAGGACATCAATATATGCAAAGATTACGTTTAAAGAAGGCTTCGGACTGGATGGACAAGCATCCACGAGCAAGTGTTCGAGAGGCGGCAGAGACCGTTGGGATGGAAGTGAACTATTTCATCAGGATGTTCAAGCGGGAGTTTGGAGAGACACCGGGCAAAGGAATCAAACATCGGAATCAGCTCCAAATGGAAAAAGACCTCACGAATTCGTGAAGCCTCGCTTATATAACGTGTAGCGTGTTATGCAGTTTTCTTTTGTCCAAATAAAGGCCTTACCGTTGCAAGTCCCACAACTCCGATCACCGCACTCACCCACGGAGCCAGTGCAAATACCGGCAATTTATCACGCAATGGATACCCTACAAATAGCACAAGGACCACGATGACGATGTAGATGATGATTCCCTTAAGGTTAACCTTAGGTACGGTGTTCTTGTCCGCTCCTTCATCGTCCGGTCGCTCAGCAAGACGGCGAAGCATCTCCACCAATGCGATCCCTCCAACTGCCGCAATGATCAGAGAGAACAGACTAATGTGTTGGAAAGGCTCCGTATCTCCGCCAGTCCAACCCACGAACAATCCCACACATCCTTGAATCAACATGACAAAAGACAAAGCCGCCCAAGCGATCATGGCATACCACTTTGGTGTCCGTTTCACAGGCTCTGGATTCTCGGTTGGCTGTGGTTCTACAGCGTTGGCTTTCTTTTTCGATGAAGCTGTTGGACTATTACCACGAGTTGGGCTGGATTTACCCAGCTCAACGGCAGCCGTCTTCTCCGGTGCTTTATTTGTTATCCCGAGCTGTGCATGGATGTCTTGTTCCAGATCAGGTCCGTATAACTCGCGAGCGGGTTTGTTATCCCGCTGAGCCTGTACGATTGCTTTTCCTGCGGAGAGTATCCACTCTTCCTGTGTTCTCTCGTCCGCTGGCGCATGACGCGCAATTGTGCTGATCTGGTCATACAATTTCACATGTTCAGGTGTCATTCGACTCATCTCGGTTATTTGCCGATTCTGTATTTCTTTAAGCTTCTTATAGGAAATCCCCAATGATTGCTCCCCCTGTCTACACACGTTCTGATCTTCCAATGGTCTGAAGACCCTGACGGTATTTTAGTATACGGGAAGGGCTCTCGTTTCGCAAAGTTATTCCTTATAAAAAAGCTGCTCATGGTGGACCCATATCCATACACAGGCCAGTATAACACAGGTGCATAACAGCACCAGTTTACCGTGATGTTGAATCCATTCCAGTAGATGTTCCATGAATTCATTCCTTTCGGCAGAAGGATTCCGAGGCATATGCTACCTATGTTTGTTCATTTATTTTCCCCTGTTCATGTAAAAAAATACCCTCACGCCTCCCAGATCTAACGATTGTGTGAAGGATGCATAAAGAGCAGCCGATTCCATCACAATAGTAGCATTTCCAACAGAAATCCAAGATTGGAGTGTGCTTGTTATGGATAAACAAACAGAATTGACGCGGAAGCTGCTACTGAACAGCAACTCCCGTGGAGTCGTGGACGAAGTTGTATCCTTTGAAGAGAACCTGGAGGATACGGAGTATGCAGAAGAACTGACAGATGGCAATTTGAAGGGAAGAAGTTTCTGGGACAATAGTGATTCGGGTCATGAGCATGAGTGGAATGGGCGGGTGGAGACCCACGAGATGTTCCGTAGAAGCTACGAATAACGATCCTGCAACACTTGTTAGAATTCCAAATGATATCCGGGCCAGCTGTTATCAGCGTGGCTCATTTTTTTGCGGTCATCAACCGATAAAATGTAGAATAACAGTCGACGTAGAAAGGATTCTTACGTACGTTGACTTGAAGGTTACGGGATGATAATATATGAATAACATCTTAATGCACACTAAACTTATCGGATTATATATATTTAATAAATGAAGCTCAACAGGCTAAGCGTGAAAGGGGAAATCGGTATGGAACGTCAGATCAGTATCCGTCATGGGCAGGAAGAATTAACAGCCACGATTCATTATCCGGTTGTGAAAGATATCAAGGAGGAGAAGAGCCAGCAACGGGTCCCTCTGGCGGTCATCTGCCACGGCTTTGTTGGTAGCCGGATCGGCGTGGATCGTTTGTTTGTAAAGACTGCTCGGGAGCTGGCTGAAGACGGTTATCTGGTCCTGCGTTTCGATTATATCGGTTGCGGAGAGAGCAGTGGGGAGTACGGAGCGGAAGGACTGGAGTCCATGGTGCTGCAGACCCGATCGGTGCTGGATTACGCGGTGAATTGCAGTGATGTAGATCCTACGCGTGTTACGCTGATTGGTCATAGTCTGGGTGGTGCCGTTGCATTACTAACTGCAGTACGTGACAAACGTGTCAAAAACCTGGTGATGTGGTCCTCCGTGGGTTATCCATTCAATGATATCGTGAAGATTACGGGACGGGAAGTATACGATGAAGGCGTGAAACTGGGTGCGGCTGATTATCTGGGATACAAATTCACACCGACGTTCTTCGAGTCCCTAGCTGAACAACAGCCATTCCAGGAAGCAGTTAAGTTTAGCGGAGATGTACTCGTCGTGCATGGCACGTCAGATGAGATTATTCCTGTAGACTACGCATTCCTGTATCAAAAGGTATTCTGGATGCGCCAAGAGGGCCGCTGTGACAAGGAGATCATCTTCCAGGGCGATCACACCTTCTCTTCAGGTAAAGAGCGGGAACAGCTGATTACGCGTACCAGAGAGTGGCTTGGCGAACGTCAGAAGATCGAGCAGGATTGGCAGCACTGGATGATATAAGTGGCAGGATTACAACTGTTTGGGATGTCAGCTTGGAAAAGCGCCTTCTTAAGGGTAAAATAGAGGAGTAAGCATTCTATCCGTGTCTGGAGGTTGGCAGCAATGACATTACCCGCACTTTTCATTGCGCATGGTTCTCCCGCTCTGGCGGTGGAGAGCAATGACTACACTCACTTCTTGAACCAGCTTGGAGACAGGCTGCCGGCTCCGAAAGCCATTGTCGTATTTACGGCGCATTGGGATTGTCCTGAACCGTCCGTGACGATGGATGATACACATCAGACCTTGCATGATTTTTACGGATTTCCTTCTACGATGTATACGATGGAATACCCTGCATCTGGGCAGCCAGATTTAGCAAACGAGATATGTGCTTTGTTCACCCGCAGCAATCTGGCACATCAGCCGATTCGAGGCCGAGGGCTGGATCATGGCGTATGGGTACCGTTGCTCCATATGTATCCCGAGGCTAACATTCCTGTGATTGCTGTATCTGTAGACTCACTGCGTACGCCGCAGGAACAGTATGATATTGGCCGAATGCTGGAACAGCTGCGGCATGATGATGTGTTAATCATTGGCAGCGGTGGAACGGTTCACAATTTGCGATTGCTGGGCAATACGGATGAACCGCAAGAGTGGGCGGTGGAGTTTGATAACTGGATCGGGGAGCGCTTGCAGCAGTGGAACACAAGAGAACTGTTTCAATATGAGAAAAAAGCCCCTCATGCACGTACGGCGGTTCCGTCGTATGGTACAGAACACATTGCACCTTTGTTCTACGCCATGGGTACAGCGGATATGTCCCGATCAGCGAAGCGTCTATTCCAGTCTTACCCTTATGGAACGCTCAGTTTGAACTGCTGGCAGTTTGGAGACGGCGTGTAACTTGGAACAGACAACAGCCTGATTATGGTGCTTGAAGCCAGTTTCGTACGAATAACGTGTATTAATGCATACAATTACAATATATAAACAAAAAAGAAGGTTACTGTACACCCTTGATGGGCTACAGTAACCTTTTTTCAATACAAGGACTTATTCATGCAATAGATCTTTATTTGCGGATTTCGAACAATTCACAGTCTGTACGCGAATGATAAGCGAGCTCACTGACACTGGATTGTACCACTACGGTGTTGCTGTCAAAACGGATAATGATGCCACCGGAGTCAATCTGGTGATTATCTTTAAAAACTCGAACCTTATACTTCATATTCATGGCTTCCTGGAAGTCCGCATCGGTCTCGAGACGTCGCTGGGTCGGCATATCCTGTACTCCTTTGAAGTTCAACTTTATTTCATCATAATACGATTTTCTGTGGATGGGCAAGTCAGTCAGGCATTCGGGCTGATTTTGAAAAGTAAAAAGCCCTGCTCTCCAGGGGGATTGGGAGCAGGGCCGAGAATGCTATGAATGATTGCTTAAGCTGTTTTTTGAGTAGGGCTAATCGTTGGTGTGTCTTTAGGAAGATTTCCTTTGTTGTTACGAGTGAACAATCCGCGAAGGTAAGGCAGTACCCAGTGATCCAGACCAATTTTACCTGCATTTGCACCAGCAACGACAAGGAAGATTTCCATTACAACCAGTTGAGCATTCGTGCTTACTGTTCCCGAGAAGAGGAACGCGAAGTTCATGACCATAGCCATCAGGGCAGCCAGTGTTGTGAAGCAGCCGAGGATGAGACCCAAACCTACAAGGAATTCACCCAATGGGATAACGAAGTCGAACAGTCCTGCGTTTGGTACTGCGAATTTCTCAAGGAACGTTGCCCACCAAGCTTGGACAGCCGGGTGATCACCTGTTGCTTTTTCTACCGCACCGGCCAAGAACCCGCCAGCTTGGAATCCGCCAGTTAATTTGCTCCATCCATGAGTCATCCAATCATAACCGATATACACCCGAAGTACTGTCAAAATCCACATTGCTACTTTGTTTTCTCTAAGCCATTGGTTTGTGCTGAACATATGAACCACTCCTTCATGGAATTTAGTGTGTGTTGTTTTTTTTCTTTTTCTAAGTGATCACCTTTGATGTCTTTATTGTATAGTTCAAAAGTCGTTTTGTTTGTGATTAAAATCACAATCTAGTTCAAATTTTAAGTAAGGTTTGAGGAGTTCACATTTAGGACATATTTTTCTCGCGATATGCTGTTTCAAATATGAATTACACGCTGTATCAAGGCCTTCTGGGCGCAGACAAATCGGATGGGGTGTGATTAAATGGAAAGAAATACGTGAAATGGTTGCCTACATGAGACATATATCACAACTTAGAACCAGGCCATATCGTTCAGGAGGTCCTATATTGAAGCTTTTTAAATGGAACAAAGCAGCATCGGCTGCATCTCTCTTTATTCTCTCATTGAGTCTTGTTGCCTGCCAAAACCAGGAGGCGACCCCGATGCCACTTCAGCCAGAACCGACACTTGCCCCTGTACAAGAAGAACAGAATGTGGAGGAATCCAACACGTCTCTTTATACAGCACCTCTGACGGGTCTGCCTGTAGATGAAGCGATTACGCGTCGACCACTCGCCGTAATGATTAATAATGCACCAGCAGCTCGGCCCCAATCGGGTCTTAGTTCAGCCGATATCATTCTTGAAGTCCTCGCTGAGGGAGGCATTACCCGTTTCATAGCCATCTTCCAGAGTGAAGGCGGTGCGGAGACGGTTGGACCTGTCCGCAGTATACGTCCATATCTGATTGAGCTGGGCGAGAGTTATGATGGGGTACTTGTTCACGCTGGAGGCAGTCCGGATGCGTATTCCATTTTGCAAAGGCAGCAGAAACAGCATATGGATGAAATTTCGAATGGTGGACCTTACTTCTGGCGTTCCTCGGATCGTAAAGCCCCACATAATCTGTATACTTCTGCGGACAAGCTGAGAGAAGGGTCAGATATCAAGGGTTATAGCCATGACTTCAAGTCTCCCGTATACATCTATAACGAAGAAGGCGCGACATCCGCAGGAGAGGCAGTGAAGCAATTCGATATCCATTATTTATTGGATAGTTACCGGGTGACGTATGATTATGATGAAGTTAGCGGACGATATATGAGAATGGTGAATGGCAAGAAAGATCAGGATCTGGATAATGGCACTCAACTTGGCGCAGCGAACATCATTGTGGCAGGTGCAGATCACAAGGTGCTCGATAGTGTAGGTCGGTTGTCCGTTAATTTGGAACAGGGCGGGGAAGCCATGTTGTTTCAGAAGGGCAAGATGATTCGTGGGCAGTGGGTGAAGAAGCAGGGGGATATTATACGATTTGCTCAGGGTGGTAATGAAGTTGCTCTTGTGCCGGGTAAAACCTTTATCAGCATTGTTCCCAATCAACCGGAATTTTCCAGTCACGTGAAGCTGGCTGTGCAGCAATAAAAGGATGTAATGAAAGAAAACAATGAAACATGTATCCATTTTGTTGTCAAAAAGGCATTATAACTTACCTTATCGTGAAAAGTAGAATCGTGTCGATTCTGTATTTTGATGTCGAATTGTAAACGCAGTGTAAAATCTTGACTTGAATTTACCATTATTCCAAATAATTAAGATTCATTTCAGATTAATGTGATAAGAATATAAAAAAGGATCACACCTTTTGTACAAACCATGAAACAAATATGATAAGATATCAAAGGTTGTCATTTCATGTTTCATCGGTTATCAGCAATTTTTCTCGTAAAGGGGATAGAGCTATGAAGCTTAAGAAGAAGAAGGATATATTTTTTGAGACACTGGAGAACATGGCAGATACGGTTGTTCAAGCGGCGGATTATTTCTCCCAGCATGTTTCCAACCTTCAGGATGTGACTCTTTTCGCTAATGAAATGAAGAAGTACGAGTCGAAATGTGATGATTTCGTGCATACGATTATTACAGAACTCAACAAAACATTTATCACGCCGATCGAACGCGATGACATCATGGAGCTGACAACAACACTTGATGACGTATTGGACGGACTCGAAGCAACGGCTTCCCGTTTCTATATGTACCAATTGACTGAACCGGATGAATTTATCGTTCAGTTCTCTGAAATTTTGCGCCAATCGGCTTACGAAATTCAGAAGGCGATCCATCTGCTGTCCCAGAAAAAATTGCTGGCTATTCGTGAGTACACCATTCGTTTGAATGATCTGGAAAACCAGGGCGACGAAGTGCTTCGCATGTGTATCAAACATCTCTTCGCTACCGTGTCTGATCCGATTGAACTGATCAAGCGTAAGGAAATTTACGAGCGTCTTGAGACAACAACGGATGCTTGTGAAGACGTAGCGAATGTGCTTGAATCCATCATTATGCGTAATTCTTAAGGAGCCAGAGAATAATGGAAACAACGATTTGGGTATTAGGTATAGTCGTCTTCCTTGCACTGGCGTTTGACTTCATCAACGGTTTTCACGACACGGCCAATGCCATTGCGACTTCGGTCTCAACCCGAGCGCTGACGCCACGTCGAGCTATTCTTATGGCAGCGGTGATGAACTTTGTCGGTGCGATGATGTTCACAGGTGTTGCGAAGACGATTGGGGGGAGTGTGACCGACCCCACCACGCTGGATAACGGGATAGAGGTCGTCATAGTCACCTTGATATCAGCGATTATCTGGAACCTGGTTACATGGTGGTTCGGTATTCCGTCCTCATCCTCACATGCACTTATTGGAGCCCTTGCAGGTGCCGTACTCGTTGGCGCAGGATCTGATAAAGTGAAATGGAGCGGATTCATTGATATCGTCGGTGGTTTGTTATTATCACCTCTGATCGCATTTGCGATAGGTTATGTGGTCATGACGATTCTCAAATATATTTTTGCCAAACGCAGTCCGCATAACGTGAACAAAGGTTTCCGTACGGTACAGATTTTCACGGCAGCACTGCAAGCATTCACGCATGGTACGAATGATGCACAGAAAGCGATGGGGATTATTACGTTTGCTCTGGTTGCAGCAGGTGTGCAGGATAATCTGGATGTTCCGCTGTGGGTTAAAATCTCAGCAGCAACTGCGATGGCTCTGGGTACATCCATTGGTGGTTGGAAAATCATCAAAACGATGGGTACCAAAATCTTTAAAATTGAACCGATCAACGGTTTTGCCGCGGATCTGTCAGCTGCATCCGTTATTTTCACAGCAACGTTGCTTCACCTTCCAGTTAGTACAACGCACGCGATCACATCAGCTATTCTGGGTGTGGGCTCCGCGAAACGTTTCTCTGCGGTGAAATGGGGACTTGCTGGACGTATTATTATTACGTGGTTCATTACGATTCCGATTACTGGGGCACTGGCAGGATTATTGTACTGGATTATTTTCTAAAAAGAGAAGTTATCCCGAACAAATTCGGAGTTACCAGACAATCTGTTCATAACTGTGTGAATATCGGGATATGTGGATAAATATACAACCAAAATCAAGAGACGCCTGTGCATGAACGTGTGGACAGGCTGGATATGTGGATAGCCATCCGTGGAATGATAAACCAAAAGAAGATATTCCTGTGGATACAGGGAACTGTGGATAGGGAAATGAGAGAAGCCAACAGGGTTGGCTTTTTTTGTTGTCGAGTTTGAATGCGTCTGTGGATATTTTGGACACGTGGGAGACGTACCTATGGTTAAAGTTGTACAATGACGTAAAGATACAGGACAAGGACGTGGTCTAATTTATGATTCGTACACTCGCCATTACACGAGAACATCAAGTCTCCGTTAACGTACCACTTACACAGCTGGATCTGAACGATTACGCCTGGGTATGGGCCGATTTTAACCAGCCAACGGAAGAGGAAAGCCGTTTGCTGGATACATATTTTCATTTTCACCCTTTAGCTATTGAGGACTGTCTGCATGTATTGCAGCGGCCTAAGCTTGATTATTATGATAATCTGCAGTTTCTTGTGCTCCATGCATTGAACCCGTCCACACTGGAAGCCGAGGAGGTTGACTTGTTTCTCGGATCAAACTTCCTAGTGTCTTTTCATCATGGCGTATTGGAGGAAGTGGATGAAGCGTGGGAGCGCTTGTTGCACCATGCACATGAACGAACCATCTGGGCGCGAGGTCCGGTGGCAGCAGCCTATACGGTGATGGACAAGCTGGTCGATCATTATTTTCCGTCTTTATTTGCGATTGAGGATGAACTGGCTGAACTGGAGAACCGGGGTGGACAGGAGTCAGTTGAAGACTTGATGAACCAGGTGTTTGATCTGCGGACTCGATTGCTGAAGCTGAGACGAACGGTAGTACCGATGCGGGATCTGCTCTATCGGGTGGTCAATTCCCAGCATGTACAGCGAACAGGTGAACATACGGCTTATTTTACCGATATCTATGACCATTTATTGAAGCTGACGGATATGATTGAAGCTGATCGGGAGATGACCGCTGACCTGCGCGACAGTTATATTTCCCTGAACTCCAACCGGATGAATCAGATCATGAAGACACTCACGGTGATTACGACCGTATTTATGCCACTCACACTGATCGCGGGTATTTATGGCATGAACTTTGCCTATATGCCTGAGCTTCAATGGAAGTTTGGGTATGGTGCGGTGCTGCTGTTAATGTTTGTGCTTGGCGGGAGCATGGTGGCCTGGTTTGTAAAACGGGGCTGGTTTAAGTAGGAACAAGTGTAATCAGATGTTAGTAACATGAACTTGTAATAACGTGTATCCACAGGTAAAATATAACGATATGTGAATAGATTCTGAATGAATTATCCATACATATCATTGTGGAAGGATGGGATACGATGAGATTGGCAGAGGCTCTTGTACTGCGAGCAGATGAGCAGAAGAAGATAGCTCAACTCAAGCAACGTCTGGAACGCGTAGTTAAAGTTCAGGAAGGTGAACAGCCAGCAGAGGACCCGCAGTTGCTTATGATCGACCTGGAGAATACGATCAGGAACCTGACGGTATTGGTTAAGAAAATTAATAAGACCAATGCACAGACTGACTTCACAGCTGGAGTTACGCTTGCAGATGCCCTTGCAGAGCGGGATGGAATCATGCAAGAAAGAGCATCGTTTAACGAAGTTTTGCAGAATGCGTCCATTCGCCAGGATCGGTACAGTCGTTCTGAAGTGAAGTATGAGCGAACCGTGAACATAGCAGATATTCAACATAAAGTGGATAGTCTTTCGAAATCCTACCGGGAACTGGATTTTAAAATTCAGGAGAAGAACTGGACCATAGACTTAATCGAGGAATAAAACTGCGTCGGTAACCCTATCCAAATGAAGCGAGCATAACCCACCAACGGGAAGTTGGAAACCTGGTAGACGCTGGGCCATGTCTAACCCACATCATCATTTAGCCCAATATTGTTACAAGAATGCGCAGCATGGATGTATCGTGTATCTTTCTAATTGTTACGACCATATGCAGGTCTTTGGATAGCGGTGAGGGTGGGTAAGGGGATTTGCAGTTGAACTACATATGAAGAAGGCCACTGGGCCATGATCTCGGGCAGAAATAACTGTCGGGAGATGATGCTTGCCAGGTGGCCTTTCTGATTCTTCTATTAGAAGTTTTGAAAAAAAAGTATCCACATGTGAATAAGTTTTTGCTGAAACGAACTGTGTATAACTTATGATGTCTTCCTGTTACTCCACTTCAAGAACAAAAGAAGTCGTTGCTGCCTCTTTACCATTCACAACAATCGTTAGTGTATGTAGTCCAGCATAATATTTTCTTGTTGTAATGATTTTGAACGATTGTTTAGTGGCTACCTTGGTTCTGCCTGTCGGGTACATTTTATCGGAGCATTTGAATCGTTTGGGAGCCTGCTTGCCGTTTGCCTTCATATAACCCATCTCATATTCAATTCGCAGCATCTGTGACTCGCCGCTCTCATTAACGACATCAAACGAAAAGTGAAGATCCTCGCCAATGCTAATCGTATCCTGGACAAGCTGAAGCTGCTCAATGTGAATCGAATCCTGCTCGTTATAACCAAAAAGACTTAGTGCTTTACTATGTCCTTTCTTCAGTAATGACCTGCTGGCATGCCGGACAATCCAGTCTGTGTGTACATGTTGTCCATACCAGGTCGTGGCCAGATCCATAACCAGTTCAGGATGGTCCTTGGAGATGTCATTCAGATGATTGGCGACACTCTTGCGAACATAGAGGGACTCGTCCTGTTTCAATGCATGGAGAATCGGAAGTACAGGTGTTGGATCAGTGATAAAGCTCTGGAGTTTGGCACCCCAGGGCAACCGTGGCCGGCTGCCCTCACTGGCAAGTCTGCGGATGTGCTCGTTGTTGCTCTCTGCCCAGGTCATCATATGTTTCATCGTTTGGATTGGATAATGTTCAATAAACGGGCGTACCGCGAACTCCGAGCTGGAATAAGGTGTGAAGAGGGTCAGATACTTCATGGATAACTCGTAATTCTCTGGGTCAAGTCCGTTCAGTTCAATAAAATCCGGTACAAACAGATATTCAACGCCTCTCATCGTCGGGGCGGCTTGTTCGATAATATGTAATGCTTCCTCATAATTGTCCGGCAGTACCTGGGTCAAAGCCAATGTGATTCTGCGAATGCGCGCTTTGAATTCCAACTGTTCCCAGCCTTCAGCGAAAACCAATTCATGAAATTGCTGTGTATCCAGCTTCGGGTAGAATTGGCGCAACTGTTCGCCGGTCCGATCGATTAATGCGGGAGTGTATTTGTCTTTGATAAGTTCCATGGTCCGCCTCCTTTAGTTACTATCCAGTATACCTCAAATTACAGAAATAAGAACGTAAGTTCCTAAACTTTATTTGTATAAGGATGAACGGTGTTAAGGCACCCGCCTTCTGTAAGGGGGTGCCTGAATTTTTTTAACCTTTGCGACTTTTGGGACGGCGCTTCGTGGAATTGGATTTGCGGCGGATTGGAGTTGTATTGCGGCGACGTGGAACATTCGTTGCTTTGTTCCGGCGTTTACTTTTGCGTTTCCGGGGCGGCGTATATTCTTCATAGTCTGCATCAGCTGCACTTTTATTCGTTTTTCCTTTTCCAAAAGGCAGAATGCCCATAACGAGTTTCATCATCGGAGCCATCTGCTGGATCCCACCAACAACCTTCTGCATTTTGCCTATTCCACTCATGATTCCATCAATACCGCCAAAGCGGTCGATCATTCCTTTTAACTCACCGATGTTGGCTAATGAAAAGCCGGAACTGCCAGTAGTAGGCGCCGTTACCGGAGCTGGGGGAACAACCTGAGCTGCACCTCCATAAAAGTTCCCGCCAGCCACACCTTGCCCATACGGTACGATTGCAGATGCTTCGACTTCACCAAAGCCCGGGTAGTGTGGTTCTACGCCAGGGTACATCGGTTGGATCTGGGTTTCATTCAAAGACCGTGGAACCACACCGGGCGGCATATAGGCAGAAGTATGCGCCTGCCTATGAGCATGAGAAGACGGACGCTGCCTTGGTGCTGGTTGGCGGTGATAATAATGCTGTGGCATGAACGATCA
This sequence comes from Paenibacillus sp. AGC31, assembly GCF_057334655.1. Taxonomy (NCBI): domain Bacteria; kingdom Bacillati; phylum Bacillota; class Bacilli; order Caryophanales; family Paenibacillaceae; genus Paenibacillus; species Paenibacillus sp. AGC31. The sequence goes on along the minus strand of NZ_JBHFJH010000026.1, from coordinate 104,969 downwards.
CGTTCCTTCTATGTTGGATTTCGGAATTGCGTTCCATGAGTTGCATGACAGATATACATCATAGACCCTTGTGGAACTCCCTTTTGTTATACTGTATGTCATTCGCGGAGAGACGGCGTAGGCGGGTATCCCGGAAAACGGGATATTTGCGGATTTGGGCGCATGTATGATGTCAGGTTCCCGAAGAGTAAAATGCAGTTCAGACACAAAGTTGTAACATTTAGGAGGATTGAAATCCTACATAAGTAATCGGATATATACAGGTGAAAACTGGGAAATAGCGCGGTAAATTCGTCCGATGTACGCGAGGGGAGGACAATAGTACCTTTTGTAAGCGGTAACATGTATTTTTATTCTGTAGTGCGTGAAATCGGTAACGCTTGAAATACCAACTCAGGGTGAGTACAATGTAGGTACACAGTAACCGCTAGGGGATGATGATGAAATGCAGCTGAAAAAGCTAAATGATAAAAGCATTGAACAACTATTTGAGGCTATTTTGACTCTAAAAGATATTGAAGAGTGTTATGTTTTCTTTGATGACCTCTGCACGGTAAACGAGATCCAATCCATGTCCCAGCGGCTGGAAGTGGCTCGTATGTTGGGTAAAGGCAATACGTATAACCAGATTGAAGCAGAGACAGGCGCGAGTACAGCCACGATTTCACGTGTGAAACGCTGCCTGAATTACGGCAATGATGGTTATAAAATGACGCTGGAACGCCTGGGACGTTAATATGAAGAAGCCGGGTGTACTCATCATCAGTCACGGTTCTCAGGAGCAGACCTGGGTGGAATCCGTCGATGACGCGATCTCCCGGTTGAATCTGCCAAGTCCGTTGCCGGTTGAAGCTGGATTTCTTGAACTTGTGGAAGGACGCCTGATCCAGGACGGTATCGACCGACTGGAAGCGCAAGGCGTAACGGATATTCTGGTTGTACCTCTGTTCGTTTCGTCCGGTAGTACACATGTGGATGAAATAGAATTTGCGATTGGTGCGAAGGAAGCACCGGAACGGGAAACAGATCTTGAACCGTTCGATGTGAAGGCTCGGGTTCACTTCGGTTATCCAATGGATAGCGATCCGGATATTGCCGTGATGGTGTGGGACAAAGTCCGATTACTGTCGCAGCAACCGGAGGAAGAAACGATTCTGCTGGTAGGCCATGGTAGTATTCATGATGGTTTTCGCGAGCGTTGGGAAGCCGGAATTTCTTCCCTTGCAGAGCGTGTACAGGAAGTTAGTGGTGTAGCCCATACAGATTATGCATTGCTGAATCCGGAGAGTGTGTACGACAAAGTGAAGTACTGGAGCGAAGAGCGGGGGAACCGAGTCATTGTGGCGCCGCTGTTTTTGAGTGCCGGTTATTTCACGAGGAAGGTTATTCCGGATCGGCTGCAGGAACTGAATTATGTGTACAGCGGTGAGACACTGTTGCCACATCCATTGCTTGTGCAGTGGCTGGAGCGCCAAATCCAGATTTTGCTGGAGAGATGTAATGAAGTTAAAGCTTCTTCTTGAAGTGATTGCTTTGGCATAGGTGTGAAATCACATCGCCGGCAGTAATGTCGCATCAATTGATTTGAACTCCATAGCTTCATAAACAATTAAACCACGTCGAAGGACGTGGTTTTTGTTTGTTGTAGATCACTTGAAAGAAATTGGGCTATCCATTAATGGGTGCGTGCAATTGCAGATGTAGCTCCAGTAAACTTATTAATTGGTCAACGATCTCCTCGGCCGGATAAGGCATGGAATTCATAATCCACCACTCCAGGAGGCCCACAGCAGCGGAAGCAAGAAACTGTATGGTGATCTCTTTTTTCATACCTTCCTGGATGCCACAGGCATCCATCTGTTCCTCCACTCCCTGGACCAACAATGTCATCAACTTACTACGGAATGCTGGAATACCTTTTTTGGTTAGAAGTGTGGTATAGGTAGAGGCATGCTGTTCCAGATAACGGAAAGTTCTGAGCAGGGCATCCTTGGCCGTAACGGGTGTTGTAGTAGAGCTTTCGATCATACAGGCATCCAACAACTGCTGCAAATAGGTCTCAATGCATTGATCCAACAGGTCGAACTTGTCAGCGTAATGCAAATAGATGGTTCCTCGGTTTACATTAGCCCGATCAGCAATATCGTTTATCGTAATTTGCTCAAAATCCTGTTCCTCCAGTAACCCCATAAAAGCATCAATTATGGCCTTTCGTGTCTTGAGTACTCGTCTGTCCATGGCCCCTCCTATGATGGTTTTCAACAATAAGGTATCATTCGTTGATTATTCAACAAAAACGGATATTTTAACGATTGAAGCACAGTAGGTGCTTTGTTACTCTTATTTTATCAACAAATGTTCATAAAGCAACGAATATTGATAAAATATGAAATAGAGGGATATCCAATGAAGATATTAGTGTATGGTGCAGGTGTTTTGGGCAGTCAACTGGCGCAAGTTCTGGTGCGTGGTGGCAATGATGTCACTATTCTGGCTAGAGGGAAGCGGGCAGAGGAGCTGGAGAAGGATGGAATCGTTATCCGGCATGTTTTCCAATTCAAAACGACAGTTGATCCGGTTCGGGTAGCCAGAACGTTGGAGGTGGATGACCAATATGATCTGATTTTTGTTGTCATGAAATATAACGATTTTCCTTCCGTGTTACCTATTCTGGCAGATAATCAGAGCAGCAATATTGTGATTGTAGGAAACAACGCAGATGCACGAAGCATGCAGACCTATCTGGAAGAGCATAGTCCGATGGGAAAACAGGTCGCATTCGGATTCCATGTGAGTGGAGGGAAGCGTGAAAAGGACCGCATGTTATCCATCGGTGGAGGGAGCGGACAAATGGTGATTGGCAGTCTGGACGGTGAGATAGGCTTCAAACCTTTGCTGGATCAAGCTTTCCAACATGTGAAATACAAGTTAAATGTCCTGAGCGATATTGATGCCTGGCTGAAAAGTCATATCATCCCCATTCTGATGCTTAATGCGGTGAGCTTTAATGAGAAGCGTGAGTTGATCAAGTTGGACGGGAACAGAAAGCAAATCCAACATATGATTAGGGCGATGGATGAGGGCTTTAGCGTGCTTGAGGCTATGGGCATAACGATTATACCGGAGATTCAGGCTAAAATGATTCGCAAGCATCAACGGATGTTGCACCTTCTGTTGAAGATCTATAGTGTGCTTCCAATTCATAAGCTGATTGCGGGTTCTTTTGGAGAGATTGAGGCGTTAAATAATGCATTTACCGATTGGAAAAAGACAACAGGCGTCCCGACTCCCCATTGGGACGTGCTGAAAAGAGATTTTACTCCCCTTAAATGATGTATTGCTCATTCCCTGCATACCGACTACAATAAAACCAACTAATAAAATGGGGATAAGGAGATATACAGATGCGGGAAGTACCTATGCGCTATGTGAAAGCGAATCAGGTCGGTATTGTATTGTTTGTTTTACTCTCGTTTGTGTTTAATCCGCTGGTAGTTCTGGGCTTGCTGTGGATCATTCAGGTGGTGGGGCTGGTTTCCAGTGGCAAATTGAATCTGTTTGTGCAAATTGGCAAAGTCGTGCTGACTGGTCAAGGGACAGAGACGCAGGCGGTGGAGCTGCAGCGATTCAACAATATTCTGGCTGTACTCTTCCTGTCTCTGGCACTCATCTCGTTCTCGCTTGGCTGGGTAGGCGCAGGGTATGTATTCTCCGTCATGCTTCTCGCGGCTGCAAGTGCGGCCCTGCTGGGTTATTGTGTAGGCTGCACCGTCTATTTCTGGTATAAACAGCTGCGTGCAGGCAGAAAAATCGGGTTTTGAGGGTTGGCTGAAGAGCGATACGATGACAGAATAACTTATTCTTCGAGTAAGGATAAAGACGAGTCATGATCCGAGGAGCTTTCTGGCGGGAAGCTTTTAGCTGGACCTATATGGCGATCGGAATACGATCGCATTATAATGAAATCCCCCTCAAGTGAACTGTTCACTCGAAGAGGATTTTCTTTTTTTATCTAAACCAGGCCTTGTTCAAATTGTTCGTGAAATTGTTATCGTTCATAGGCACGTTGGCACTGCCAAAGTCCGTGGTGTTGAGCGCATTACGGGCTGCTGGAGTCAGGTCATCCCATCCGATTAAAGGCTGAGTTCCGCCAACAGCATTAGTAACGCCAAGCTCATGGTTTAGCGGCCATGTACTATTATAGGAAATCAACGGATGGTTACCTTGTGTATTGTTATTGCTCGGTGTAACTTTGGTAAACTGGCCGTGACCGGAATAGGCGATGGAGAGGATTTGTGGATTGGCAGCTGCCGGATTATCGACCCACACGACGATTCCTTCCCAATCATGACGATGGCCGAGTCCAGAGGAAGGGGAGTCTTTGGGGAAATACCACGAATACATGATAGCCCACACCCCATTGTGCCATGCGGAGCGGGAGTAGATCTGCCCTGTATTTGAGCTACAGTTCCCATTCGATGACCCGGACGTATTCAAGCCAGCGCTGGTATTGCCCTGTTGATCCACTGCGGGAAAAGGTACACAACCATGATAGACCTTCAAAAACGGCTGAAAACGCTTGGCCGCTTGTTGTGTCACGGTGACTGGTGAGACTTCCTGAAATCCGACAACCTGATCATGATTAATTTCTGCTGCTTCAACAACGGTGACCCAAGGAATACAGGCCATAAGCGAAACCATGAGCATTAACACGATTTTTTTCATTTACAATTCTCCTTCAAGGGTATGATATGGTGCTAAGTTGAGGTGCACTAAAACTATATTGGAAAAAGGTTTATGTTATTTATCTTTTTATCTTAAGATTTGTAAATTTGTAGCATATCTATGTCATAATCATATGAAGATCATCGAAATCGAAGACTAATTCCTGTCCGAGCGGGCAGAATGGTTGATTAATGAGACTATTTTACATAAAAGGTAGTGGGGAAGATTCAGGAGCGGTGCGTGAGGTTTATTGGGTAATGGATGGATTAGTAGGTACCTATATGAAAAAATATACTTATGGATTACAGGCTAGGACATCTTTACATTTGATGATATGATAGGAGTTAAAGGCTTTGGAATGAGACGGAATTCCTGATGCATAGATATAGGTAAGACGAAAGATTAGAGCAGAATGAACACAATTTCATTATTGTGTAAAAAATATGCCCTTTTGTGGACTGATGCAACGTAAGAATATGAGGTCGTTTAGACTCATGGATAATGTGGAATAGGTGGCGTATGAGATGAAAAAAGCTCGCTTAATATATAATCCGACCTCAGGCCGGGAAGAAATGAAGAAACGTCTGGCTGATATTTTGCAGCGTTTGGATCAAGGTGGTATTGAAGCTTCATGTCACGCAACAACGGGTGAAGGTGACGCAACCCGGGAAGCTGAACTAGCAATTGAGCGCGGATATGACATGATTATTGCTGCTGGTGGCGATGGCACGTTGTATGAAGTGATTAACGGTATGGCTGAGCGGGAGAACCGTCCTCCGCTGGGTGTGTTTCCTTTGGGAACGACGAATGATTTTGCGCGTGCTCTAGGCATTCCGAGACAGTGGGAAGACTACGTGGATCTGGTCATTAACCAGCAGCTTCGTCCATTAGATCTGGGCAAAGCGAATGATAAATATTTTATCAACATCGCCGGCGGTGGATCACTGACTGAACTGACCTATGAGGTACCGAGTCGTCTGAAAACGATGATTGGGCAACTGGCCTATTATATGAAGGGTATTGAGAAAATGGCGAGTCTGTCTCCACAGGAGCTGATTATTCGTGCTGACGGTCAGGAAGAAATCCATGATGAATTCATGTTATTCCTCATCGCCAATACCAATTCGGTCGGGGGATTTGAGAAGTTGGCTCCAGGTGCAACCATTGATGATGGTCTGTTCGATGTGATCGGAGTCCGCAAGTGTAATCTGGCCGATATGATCCGCCTCGTAACGCTCGCGCTGCGTGGGGAGCATCTGAACGACAAGAAAGTGGTTCATTTCCAGACGAGTCATATGGAAGTTACGTCACCGGGATATGTCCAATTGAACCTCGATGGAGAGTTGGGTGGCACATTGCCAGCTACGTTTACAAATTTGCGTCATCATCTGATGTTGTATCGTTAAACTTGGCACTTGGCGCAGAATGTGGTCGCTTGGGGAAAACAGTGATGCCATAGTAGTCGTTGCACAGCACCGCACAAGTGATCAGGAGTGTTGGATTCAGCTCTGCCGTAAGGCGAGATGGAAGTAGTTTTTCCAGTTGCTGTGTACGGTGGGATCGCGTATAATCTCATGTGGTCACCATGCGTTGAGCTGTTACAGCAAGGCACATTGTGGTAATTGAGTGAACGTGAACAGCGAACAGGTGAATATTGAACATTGAAGGTTAAAAGCGCTATTCTTGTTCGATGGTACTGCGATGTGGTACACCGTGCTGAATATAACAGTTTGGTCGAGTGCCGGCTGGCGGCTAACGAACTCAGAAAGCCTTAATGTGGCGAAATCGCCGAATCTGCGAATCTAACGAATCTCAGCATTGTTATTTTGGAGAAAATGACCGAAAAAGGTCGGAAAACACGATCCGAACTTTATATAACGTTTCTGAAGTTCATTAGAAATTCGGAACGTTATTTTTGATGTGAATAAGGTGTGTCAGGTTCTTTAGAATCGGGAACAAAATGAAATAGAGATTTCTCCCTCGCCTGTACAGGCAGGGTATTATATAAGAAGAAAGAAGTGAATGTACGTTGTCTAATACGAACCGTAGCGGTCGTGGAAAAAACCGCCGGAATTGGGCTGCCTCTCAGGGGCAAGGGAACGCTTCAGCGTCCCGTCAGCCAAGTCAATCATCTCGTCCATCTACGCGTCAGCAGGGAAAAGAGGTGCGGCCACAAGGCGCATCTCTTTCTGCCGTTCGTCCAAAGGGGAGAGCGCGTGAATCTGCACCAATCGAAGGACTGCCCGTTAGTAAAAATGAAGAGACCGTCATCGACATCATTGGCATGAACCATGACGGTGAGGGTGTAGGTCGTGCGAATGGATACACGCTCTTTGTGCAGGGTGCGCTTCCAGGTGAAACCGTGCGTGTGCGCGTGATGAAGACCAAGAAGCAGTATGGCTACGCCAAACTGCTGGAGATCGTGAAAGCAAGCCCGGATCGTGTGTCCGCACCTTGCCCAATCTACGATCAGTGCGGCGGCTGCCAGATCCAGCATATGAGTTATGCCGGACAGCTTGCGTGGAAACGCCAGTTGGTAGTAGATAATTTGCAGCGGATTGGCAAGTTGAACGTGATGGTGGAGGATGCAGAAGATACGGAGCAGGGCATTCGTGTACTGCCTACGATGGGTATGGACGAGCCATGGCGCTATCGGAACAAGGCACAGGTGCCAATTGGCGTGACCGAGGGCGGCTTGGTGGGTGGATTTTACGCTAAAGGAAGCCACCGGATCATTGACATGGAGACTTGTCTCATTCAGCACGAACATAATGATGAAGTGGTTGCGAAGGTGAAGGAGATCGGCAGTCATTTTGGAATTAGTGCCTATAACGAAGAGACAGGTCGCGGCTTGTTGCGTCACGTGGTCGTGAAGAAGGCGTTCCGTACAGGTGAGATGATGCTTGTTCTGGTTACGAATGGTCGAGACATACCGTACAAAGACGAATGGATTGGCAGTATCCGTGAAGCGATTCCGCATGTGGCGAGCATCTGCCAGAACGTGAACAAAAAACAGACGAACGTCATCTTTGGCGATGAGACCCGCGTACTGTGGGGCCGTGATGTAATTTATGATTATATCGGTGATGTGCAGTTTGCCATTTCGGCGCGTTCGTTCTATCAAGTGAATCCGTTGCAGACGGAAGTACTGTATGGGAAAACGGTAGAGTACGCAGGACTGAGCGGCAAAGAGACGGTAATTGATGCCTATTGCGGCATCGGAACGATCTCTCTTTTCCTCGCGCAACATGCGGATCAGGTGTATGGTGTTGAGATCGTGCCCGAAGCAATTGAGGATGCTCGCAGCAATGCGCTCTTGAACGAGATGCGTAACGTGAAGTTCGAAGTTGGAGCCTCAGAGGACGTTATTCCACGCTGGAAAGAACAAGGTATTGAAGCTGATGTTATCGTCGTCGATCCACCGCGGAAGGGCTGTGACCCACGTTTGCTGGAAACGATCCTGGAGATGAAGCCGGAGCGAGTTGTGTACGTGAGTTGTAATCCAAGTACGCTGGCGCGTGATTTGCGTGTGCTGGAGGATGGCGGATATCGGACGGTTGAGGTAACGCCGGTGGACATGTTCCCACACACGGTGCATGTGGAGAGTGTAGCGATGTTGGTATATAAGGGTAAGTTGTAGAGAAGCAACTAAGCTTAAGAGTTTATGCCCTCACGGTAGACAGTGAAAATAAGGTTCATTTAAATGAACTGAATACTGTTGACTAGTGGGGGATTTTTTTCACCAAAAGAAGGAGAGATCTTACTAGTTATAGCGGGAAGAGAAAGAAGGTTTCTACACTCTGATACTGGATACTGCTTCTGATAAAGTTACTATACAGTAAGGGACTAGTTATGATTTGAATTATGAATTCATCTAGGATATTTTGTATAGAAAAGATGTTTTGAATGTAGTTGGGGAAAAAGTCTATATTAAAAATGAAGAGGATATATTAAATTTAATAGTTTCTTAGTAAAAACTATCTTTTGTTTTATAAGTTTTTATTATTTTAGACGTGTGTCCTTGAAAGTTCTCTAGAGAGATGTTAAGCTGCTTATATAAGGAACGAATGTTCGTGGCAAGGAGAGAGAGAAATTATGAGGAATGATAAACTTCTAGCAGTTGATTTGTTCTCCGGGGCTGGAGGCTTAAGTTTGGGTTTTTTACAAACAGGACAAGTACAAATTGTTGCCGCAGTAGAAAATAATAAATATGCGCAGAAAACTTATGAGAGAAACCATAAAGGTGTGAAGATTTTCGATGATATTATAAGTCTTAATGACGATAAAAACAACTCGTTAGAACAAATAATAAATGAATGTAATAAATTTGGACGAAATCGTGTGGATATTGTTTTTGGGGGACCGCCATGTCAAGGTTTTTCAAATGCGAACCGACAAAAGACTGAATTAATTTCAACTAATAATCAGTTAGTAAAAGAATATGTAAAAACAATTGAAATGTTAAATCCTGATGCCTTTGTAATGGAGAACGTAAAATCTATGAAATCTGCTAAGCATAAATTTTTTTATTCATTAGAAGATAAAAATTTTGTGGAGAACCTAGGATTGAACCTTATTGAAGAAAAAATTGCTATAGGGAAAGAAACGGAATTAACAGAAGAATTAATATTGTTTCTAGAGAAGAAAATTTTAGAAAAGGCTGATCTATCTAAGTTTATATTAAAGGACAAAAATGTTTTTTTAAGATTAAGACAACTTGGAAGAAAAGAGAAAGACCTTAGTTCCTATTTGGTGAAAGTGGAAATTGAACTAGAGAGGATGTTCTCTAGATGGGAAGAGCTACATCAAGAATTATGGTCCGCTAGATATTTGGAAAAATGGAGATTGCTTCGGGAACACATACAAAATAAAGGTCTAGAGCTATCAGATACAGATTTAATCATCAGTTTTTTAAAAGAAATAATAGAAGTTCAAAGAATTTTGATGAGAACGAATGAAATTATATCAAATAATATTGAGATTAAAGATATAGTTACTATAAATAAAATTGTGTATATTCAAGTACAGACATATGGTGTTTTAGATTTTTTAATTGCTAAATTTAGAGAGCTAGGGTATGTTCTAAATGAAAATCATCTCATTCTAAACGCGGCGAATTTTGGTGTGCCGCAACTTCGAGAAAGATTGTTTTTGATTGGTGTAAAAAGTAAGTTTGTTGCAGGGGAAGATATTGAACTACCTAATCCAGTTATACACCATCCGGATCAATTTTACACAGTCAAAGACGCTATTAAAGATCTTGAGGATGTGACTCCATATACAGTTATGGATGAAGACAGTCCACTTGAGAAATCGTTATTAAAGAATACTAATCCTTTGAATGAATACTTGAATGGCAGTGTGAATACAGTTAGAAACCATATTATGACTGAAACAAGACAGACAGCACTAGATAGATTTAAAATGTTAGAACCAGGACAAAATTTTCATAATCTAGATGAATCTTATAAGCAAACATATTCCAATCCAGGGAGAACACAGAATACAGTATATCAACGTCTTCATTATGACAAGCCTTCTGGAACTGTATTGAACGTAAGAAAATCAATGTGGATACATCCTCAGAAAATACGAGCTATCAGTATCAGGGAAGCTGCGAGAATTCAATCTTTTCCTGATGATTTTATATTCGAGGGGACTAAGGACTCACAGTATCAGCAGATTGGAAATGCTGTTCCCCCTCTTTTAGGGAGAGCAGTTGCGGAACAAGTGTTAAAATATTTAGGGATATCTGAAATAGAGCTACTAGCTGCTATTATAAAACCTAGGGATAAAATTCCAAATATATAAAATAACCGTAACTGCATATTCTTCTTAAACTGAGACCCAATAGAGAGTACTTTGAAAAAAGTGTCCTCTATTGGGTCTTTTGATATCAGCTATACTCACTAACAGGGGTTTGGCATTTATATTTATTGATTTATCTGTTGAGATGAATCAGCCAATTGTTGTCGGAACTAGAAAATGAATGGTAGCAACTATAGAAATAATTTGGTGATCTGAAGTAAGACTACATTATTCATCTGTTGTATGAGTTAACTATTTTTACTTTATAATTTTGTTAGAGTAATATAAGAGTAAAAGTTAGGTGGAAATAATGTCTACAGTTAATACACAACCGTCTGCAGCGCCTGTAATTCAAGCTCTTAGAAATATTGGTTATAATGCTCAAACTGCAATTGCTGATATTGTGGATAATACTATTGATGCAAAATCTGACAGTATTAACATTGAGTTTGAGTACGATCTAGAAAATGGTGGTTTTATTAAAATTGAAGATAACGGAATTGGTATGACAGAAGCAGAATTACAACAAGCAATGACGATTGGCTCAAAGGATCCCAGAGAAAAGCGAGCGAAAGAGGAGCTTGGTCGTTTTGGAATGGGATTGAAAACAGCTTCATTTTCAATGGGCAAACGTTTATGTGTTATTACAAAAAAAAATAGAATAGTTTCTGAGCGTTGTTGGGATTTAGATTATGTCAGTGATAAGAACGAATGGCTCCTTTATAAATCAATTCCAAGTGACATAAAAAAACAAATTGGTCAAATACAAGGGGATAGTGGAACTATTGTTTTTATAGATAAACTAGATCGATTTTCCGGCTACGGTACTCATAAAGTCTTGAGACAAGAAAGCTATTATTCCAAAGTTAAGCGTATACAGATATATTTAGAAATGGTGTTTCATGTTATGTTAGAGAAGGGCTTAATAATTACAATTAACAGCAATGACTTACATCCATGGAGTCCATTTTTAGAAGAAAACCCAAGACGGATTGAAGGGGAAGTACAAAGTATAAGGGTCAATAAAAAACTAATTAAAGTTACTCCATATGTATTACCTCATCCCACTACCTTTAATCAAACCGATTATAAATATGCAGGTGGCGTAAAAGGATGGCGTGACCAACAAGGCTTCTATATTTATAGGGAAAACAGAATGGTTAGTTTTGGTGATTGGTTTGGTATGTTTCCAAAGGATGTCTACTCCGAATTAGTCAGAATTAAAATTGAATTTTCAAATGAAGCTGATGATGACTGGAAAATTGATGTTAAAAAATCCACAGTTTCTGTTCCTGATGAAGTTAAAGAAGACCTACAAGCGATAGCAAAATTTTATAGACAGATTTCACAGGAGATAATGTTGTATCGCACAAAAGCTAATCGGTCAGGCGAAAAAATCAAAGGGACTTTAAATACCTGGGAGTTTTCAACCGATGACATTAATAGTACTTATATTTTGAATAGAACACACCCCATTCTAACTCAAGTTCTTAAAGCTGCTGATCATGATTTAAGAAAGAAGATCAATTTATATCTTAAACTAGTCGAACTAGGCTCGCCTAATAACCTATTAAAGACTGCAAATATGGTGAAAAAAGATGGACAGCAAATTGATGAAAAATCAAAAAAATTGATAATTGATTACGCGGACATTTTATTTAGTACGGGTATAGAATTAGACAGTAAAAAAGTAGCAGAAACAATTTCCATGATGGTTGGTTTTGAAGGTATAGAGATTCATACAATTAAAACAATAATTGAGAAAGAAGTGATAGATAATGGATCAAATTGTTAGAGATGATTATTTTATGATTGTTGATAACTTATACAGTACCTTTAAAAATTTAGGTTCTGATAATCCGATACAAAAATCAATTGAAAATGCAGAGGATATAATTATTAAAAAGTACGGAAATATCGATAAAGGTAATTTAGAAGGCTTAGCCTTAGAAATATACTCAAAATATGACACCATAAATGTTCGTAGAGCTCATACTATGAGAAGTAATGACAATGAACCGTGGTTTGAAAAGACCAACCCTAGCTATTCTTACTTTTGGCCTCGTTATGAAAAATACTTAAAAGAGTTTAGACACTGGTCTCAAACTACCGTTGATAGTATAGATTCAACAACAAATGAAATTTTAAAGAGTATTGGAGATCCTAAAATCAATGAAGACTTTGATAAGAGAGGGCTAGTTTTAGGGTATGTTCAATCAGGAAAAACAGCTAACTTTACCGGACTAATTAATAAAGCATTCGATATAGGGTACAAATTAGTTATTGTTTTAGCAGGTATGCACAACGACTTACGTGCTCAAACGCAACTGCGTTTGGAAAGAGAAGTAGTTGGTGCTGTTGATATGATCACTGGTGAAAAAAAAGGGGTGGCATTAGTTAAAACGGGTGGGATACAAATAGAAACCTGGACAACCGTACAAGATGACATATCTACTAATAATGCAATTGGTATTAAAAATTTAGATAAGCCAATCCTAATTGTTGTAAAGAAACAAAAAGATGTACTTCCTAAACTAATTGAATTGTTAAGTAATAGTATTAACCTCTCACAAATGAGACCACCAGTATTAATCATAGATGATGAGGCAGATCAAGCTAGTGTTGATTCATCTGGAAAACATACTGATGATCCTAGCAAAATTAATGAGCTAATTAGAAAACTTTTAAGTTTGTTTAATCAAAAATCTTATGTGGGGTATACAGCTACGCCATTTGCTAATTTACTCATCAAAGCAGATGCAAACCACCTAGATGTAGGAAAAGATCTCTATCCTAAAGATTTTGTTACCGCACTGCCTAAACCTGATGGTTACTGTGGACCAGATGAATATTTCAATACCACTGGTTATAAAGAAGATAATAAACCGATGTTTATTAGGCATTTAAGTTCAGAAGATTTAGTCATATTAGATAAAATGAGAACAAAAGATGATGCGGGGTTATTTACGGAAGTCCCAAAATCTATGCAGGAAGCAATACTAGCCTTTTTACTTTCTGTTGCAATTAGAAATATAAGAGGTCAAACTAACGACCATAATTCAATGCTGATCCATACATCTAGATTTACAGATGTTCAAAACTCTATGTGCGGTGTTATTAATCAGTTTTATAAAAAACTGTCAAATGACCTGATTTATAACTCGAAAAGCGAATATATAAATAAACTTCAAAAATTATATGAGGATGATTTTATAGAAGTTCAAAATAGTTTAGACACATCGCAACAATTTAATATCGTTGCTTGGGAAGAAATTTATAAACAAATTAAGGATATAACAGGCAAGGTTGAAGTGATGGAAATTAACGGGGAGAGTGAAGATGCTCTTGAGTACGATAAGTACATAAAAAATGGGATGAATGTTATAGCAATTGGAGGAAATAAATTATCACGCGGTTTAACATTAGAAGGTCTTACAATTTCATACTATTATCGTGGTAGTTCTATGTATGACACATTAATGCAAATGGGGCGTTGGTTTGGCTTTCGTACCGGCTATATGGACTTGTGTCGTATTTACACGAGTGAAGAAATTGCAGAGAATTTCGAATATCTTGCCGTTGTCATGAGTGAATTAAGAGAAGAGTTCAAAAAATTTGTTGAATATGGTGTGACACCGGAAGAATATGCAATTAAAATGTTATCACATAAAACCATGTCAGTTACCAGTCCAGCAAAAATGGGTACAGCTGAGTCCCCTATAGCCTACACCGGTACCATGCAACAAACACGTAGCTTTGAAAAAAACAAGGAATTCTATAAAAAAAATATGGAAGCTACAGTTCAGTTCATCAATAATATAAAACTTGAATTTAAAACGATCAATACAATGACAAAGTACCATATTGCTAAAGATGTACCTAGTGAACTCGTTATCAAATTTTTGAGAGAATATAAAACTATACCATCAGCAAGAATTGTTAATAGCAAAAAAATTGCAGATTATATTAGTAAAATGAATAAAGAAAACCTTTTAGAAAAATTCAATATCGCTGTAGTGGATATAACACAGGATACATTAAACAGACAGAAGGCGATTAATATTGGAATTACTCCATGGAAAGTGAACTTAGGGAAACTATCAATTGAAAGTGCGGTTGTTCGTAGTATTGATCAAGATAAAAGCAAAGGGATAGGTGTTGTAGACTTGGGTGCTATTGTTGCAGCTAACCAAGAGTTTATTGATATTGAAAATCGTACTAAAGATAAAGAGGAGAATATAAAGTTAAGAATGAACGAAAATCCGCTACTTTTGGTTTATCCCTTACATCCAAAAGTAAAACCTTTTAAGAAATTGAATATCGATTTCAATGAAAATCTGGTACCAATAGGGCTGGCATTTTCTTTTCCAGATATAAAAACAGTTCCAGGTGAAGACCTCGATTCCAGAGAAAGAACTAAGAAAGAAGGAGTTTATATATACAATAATACAGTTGGAAAGGATGGTTTTGTTGATTAATATCTCAGAAAGATTTAAGTTGCTGATCGAGCAATCAAAAAATGAGGAATCAAACGATATTTACCGCTTAGATCCAGTATACTTTCAAAAACCATTTGTGTTAATTGGGATTGACTTACTGAATTTTCAACGACGTATTTATATAGATATTACGGATGAAAATTGGGATGAGGATCAATTGAAGTCTTTCCCGAAATGGAGGGGAATTAACATAGGGCAAGAATACTTTTCGCGAATTGGACCACTAAAAGATAAGAATTTTTTAGTGATTTCTCAGAATGTAGCGGATAGTGAAGAAATTTTTGAGCGAGTGCTACAAAATTTAGTGGATCATATTTTAAATGAAAAAGAGCTACCACTTTATACAGTAATATATGAAGTTATAGATCGTTGGCATAATTTCTTTAAGAGAAAATCTGATACTAAAATGACAATAGAAGAAGAGATGGGGTTATTTGGTGAGCTTTATTACATTAACAGATGGCTTGAATTTTTCCCGAAAGAACCACCTCTAATTATTGAGAATTGGAAGGGTCCGTTAAAAAATCGAATTGATTTTGTGAGTAAGAATATCGGAGTTGAGATCAAAACAGTTGCACCTAAAATAAGAGATGAAATTAAAATTTCGAATGAAAAGCAATTAGAACTTAATCCAGTAATAGAAACTTTGTTTCTATACGTATTAAAAATTGAGGTTAATGATTCAATTGGTAAGTCTCTTCAATGTATTATTGAAACAATAGAAAAACAGCTTATTGATCGAGCACCTTCTTTAGCAGTGAGATTTAATGATTTGCTCATTGAAATTGGAGTAATAAGCGAAGATTATAATAAAAACAACTTTTTTGTACACGAGGAATTAGGATACAATGCAACTAAAGAATTTCCTAAATTGACTTCAGAAAACCTACCAATAGGTGTTACTAATGTCTCATATTCAATTGATTTATCACATTGTAAAACTTTTAAGGTTTCGATAGAAGATATGTTCAATTTTAAATAAATAAGGATGAGAGTAATGAATGAGACTAAAAGAAAACGAGACTTTTTTAATGATTTTATTGACAATGTTGAACAAAAGGGACGTGTAATAGGAAGTCGGCAAACGCCTTTCTTACAAGAAGTATTACCATTTATAAATTCCGAAGATGAACCAGCAATTATTTATTTTGGTAAAAAAGAATCGAGTATTCAACTTAATGGTTATTTATTTCTGGAGGATATTAATACTTTAAATTTGTACGTAGTGGAGTATGAGCCATTTTTCGAAGAAGGTGAACTTCCAGTTGCTAGTATGACATCATTGAAAGAATATGCGAATAAAGCGAAGCGCTTCTATACAAATGCGGAAGGAATTCTGTATTTATCCGATCGTTCGATGGAATATTATGATGTTACGAGAATGATTTTAGATAAAAAAGATGAAATTGAAGAAGTCAATATTTATGTGATTACAAGTAAATTTTATCTTTCGAATAAGCCTATAGATTTAACTATACCTGGTGTAGAAACAGTTAATGTACATATTTGGGATATGGATCGCATTTTCAAATTGTCAGAAGCTGAACAAGGTATACAAGAGTTTGATATTCATTTTGAATCGGAATATGGTGAGGCCTTACAAATGATGCATGTTCCAAATAAAACAATAAAAGGATTAATAGAGTGTTATGTGGGGGTTGTTCCTGCAAAGCTCTTAGCCAAACTATATGATGATTGGGGACCTAAATTAGTAGAACGAAATGTACGTTCCTTTTTACAAGCACGTGGAGGCACAAATAAAGGAATACGAGATACATTAAAAGATACGCAACAACGCGAACTATTTATTGCATATAATAATGGTATTTCAAGTGTTGCAAAAGCAGGGGATATTGAACAAATTGGTGAGTCTAATCTCTATGAAGTTAAGAAGCTAACAAGTTGGCAAATTGTAAATGGTGGTCAAACTACAGCCTCTATTCATCAAGCTTATAAAAATGATGTTGATTTAGAAGGGGTTTATATACAAGCAAAACTTACTATTATAAATGTTCCAGAAATAAGAGAGAATAATGAGCCTCAACTGGATAAACTCGCGCTTGAGGATGAGATGATAGCTAAAATATCAGAATACGCTAATACTCAAAATAAAATCAATAAATCAGACTTACTTGCAAATACTCGTTTTATGTCAGATGTCGAAAAACATTCTCGTAACGTTTGGATTCCTACACAAGATAATCGTAAAGAAGAGTCTAAATGGTATTTTGAACGAGCGCGTGGCCAATATATGGTTGATATTAGTAGGCGTTCGAAGGGAAGAGAACAAACTGCTTTTAAAAAAATGTACCCATCAGATAAAGTAATAACAAAAGTGGAGATGGCAAAATACTTTATGTCTTGGGAAGGATATCCGTATGTATCTAGTAAAGGTGGGGAAGAAGCCTTTAAACGTTTTATGGATATGAATAGCCAATATTGGAAACAAAGTGCCGTTACAAATGACGAAGGTGAAGTAACAAAAAGTTTTTTAAATGTTGATAGCGACTACTATAAGCAACTTATTTCTAGGAGAATTATAAATATATTCGTAACTAGAATTGTTGAAAGTATGAATTTAAAAGGATATAGAGCAAACGTGATTTACTTTACAGTAGCAATGCTAAGTCATTTGTACGGAAAAGAAATAAATTTACTGGAAATATGGAGGCAACAAGATCTTTCTAATAAGTGGGAGGATGTTGTACGGACGATTGCTAATAATGCTTTAAATTATCTAAAAGAATCTGCTGGTGATCAAAATGTTACACAATGGGCAAAGAAAGAAGATTGTTGGAGAGGATTTATTAAAGAATCGGCAGTTGTGCTAAGTGGGATGGTTTAATGAAGGAGTCGTAGACATAAGTTTCTACGAAAACTAAATAACTGAAGGTAAAACCTTCATTATAACAACTGAATATTTAGTGTGTTGATTGTTATTAACGGCTAATTAAACGTATCTGTTCGCTAACTTAGCGAGTACAATGGCTATTTTCTACTTTACGAGGGAACAACGATAAGAGGGATGAATATATGACTAACGTTTTCGAAAATCTAAAGTATTTAAAGAAAGATATGGAAGCTAAGGACTGGGTAATTGACTCGTTTATTTTTAGATATAATGACGAAGACTTTATCGTACTAGTAAAGTTGTTTGCGGAAAATGAAAAAAAGAAGAATGCTTACGCGTTACTTAAATTAGAGTTTTTAAGATTGTCTGATGTGAATATTAGTTTACAAGTGGAAGCAAATGTTGCTAAGTTATTTGTTGATGCGAAAACACTTAGAGAGTACTTTGGAATCAGTTATAGTGAAAATCTTGGAAGTATACTTCAACAATTTATGGAATATTTTTCGAGGTTTATTCCTGCAGAAGTTATTGATAACAAAAATGAGGATCAATTGAAAGTAATGGTATCTTCATTGAGTAGAAGTGACTCGGAAAATCCTAACAAATTATATTGCTATCAAGTTAGAAGAAATGGAATCAAATCTGATGGGAATTTAGCTCAAAGAAGCAATTTCAACGATAATAAGTCTAGAATCTTACGCCCACTCCTATATGAGAAATTTATAAACGAAAAGAATATTAGCTTTTGTTATTCAGAAAAACAAAGTGATGAGAATACTGATGAAACAATCTTAGCAAATTGGACGAATAACAAAAAATGACTTTCAGGACGCTCTCAATTGTCTTGTCTTATATCCATGTTATTAATTTTGTTTTGATAACATATGATTCACATGTATTTCAACCAAACTCATTTCAAGTTTCGTTTATTTTATTTGCCAATATATCATTGGGAACAGACTCCTTATGTAGTACCTGGTTGCTCTGAGATAAAACGCGAAATATAAGCTTCTTTCACAAAAACCTCTAAAGCTGCCTAAAGAGAATAGATACATGTTTTATTATAGAGTTGTATTTCCATCATCTCATCATCCGTGGAGTCGGTGGCGATGTTGGTTAGAAGCTAAACATAAGGGGTTCGAGAATTTATATATATTCTCGAACCCCTTTTTTGTCTTTGTTTCAATATCATCCATTAACTACAGTAGTCTAAAACTCCCATTATCCCAGGCGGTAATTAATATACGTGCACACCCGTACCAACCACCGATTTGTTTTGTACGGAATTACCGGATAGATATACCTTTTGCAGATTAGGCAGCTGGCTTAGGGTCTCGATATTGGAAATGGCATCGTTCTCGAGATGAAGCTCTTCTATGGCCTGCCAGTTACTCATAAATTCGAGAGAAGTCAAGTTGCTGTCTTGCATAGTGAAGGAACGCAGCGCGGACATTTTGGCAAAGTAAGGCATCATTTGATCAACTTCAGTAACAGAGGTGTTGTTTATGCTGAAATATGGCTGCTCTAAGGTCAAATGTTCAAGCACGCTGTTCTCTGCGGCCGCCTTTTGTTCAAAGTTCAGCCTACACTCGGAGCACATCAGAGATTTGACCTGCTTTAAACGAAATAAGGCATCGCTCTCCTTGTACAGTGACGAGTCGTAAATGTTTAAGGTCTCTAGGCGGGACAAGCCGTCCAGGGCGGCAAGACGGGTTATTTCATCGATCTCCCAGAGCGAGAGTTGCTCCATTTTCGGGAATTTCCCCAGCGCAGCCAAGTTCAATTCCCCACTTCCGCCACGGAGCGTCAGACTGGTTGTAGCCGGGGCCTTTAGCCCGGGGAGAAAGGAGCTTGGAATTTCCACTCGCTCTACTTTAGGCAGTGTCAGCGCTTCTGCATTCTCGTAGTAGCCTGACAACGTTAATTCCCGCAAAGAGGATAGACTATTGATGGCCTTTACCGAGCCAAGCTGACTTAGAGAAGCCAGGCGTAGTGTAGTAATGGAGTTTTTGCCGGTCAAGCGCTCCAGGCTCGAGATGTTTACATTTTCAATATCTAGCGTTTGTAGAGCAGGCATATTTTGCACAAAGTCGATGGACTTTACGTTCGTTAAATAGGACAACTGAAGCTCCTGAAGCTGGGTCAAGGCATACAGCGGCTGCAGGTCTGTGGTTTCACTGTACTGTATAGACAAGGATGATAGCCCGGTCATGGACGACAACCATCCGAGTTCATCGACAAAGGTGAGCGACAGGGACTTGATTGGCAATTGGTTTAACAAGTGAAAATCTGTTACGGACTCATCCACATAGGTAATGGATAAAGAACTCAGATTAGGAAATTCCAGCAGCATGGCCAATTCCTGATTACTGCGAAGCTGAGTGGTAAGCTCCGTAATTTTAGACTTGTCGCCAAAGTAGCCCGAAAATGTACTAAAGGATTCGTTAAAAGCGCCACCATAACTTTTTAATCCGGGCATATGGGCCAAAGTGGTTTGGTCCGTCTGGGATATTTCATAGGTATTCGTCAGGTCCAATGCCGTCAGTCCCTTAAAAGCTTCAAAATCACGCTGATCAATCCGCTGGCTATTCAGTTTCTTGTCCTGAGTAATATAAGTGATCTTCTCGGCTTTTTCATCGCTGAAAGGATCGGAGAGGCTATATGTAAACTTCCACTGATCATTCTCCGAATGCTCTACGGTTAAATAGCGAATACGAGCCAATTCCTCCTCTGTTGGCAAGGCGGACCCTTTATCGAAGATATCTCGCAAAAATGAAAGCAGAACCTCGCTTTCAGGCATCTTTCGCACAGGCAGATTGGCTTCTGTTTTTGGATAGGTGGAGCTGTTGCTATAATAAAAATATGTACCGATCGCGCCAGTTAGGACTAACATCAGTATCAGCATTACCTTTACGGAGGCAGTCTGCTTCAGCGGTGCTTTAGGGGGCGTTCCGTGGTAATGATTAATGGTCTGGTCTACGTAATAGACATGATTTTGCTTCAATAAAAGCTCTGTCTCACAATAGGGACACTTTAAAACCTCATCCTTCTTGTATTCAATTCTTCCGTTGCAATTGGGGCAGTTTAGCGGGATAAACGCCACGAATGTCCCCTCCTTCATTATGATGGTCATAAGATCATGCTGAACGGTCATCTGATTTCATTATACCTTGTGAATTTACGTTTGATGAGAGAAAGAAGTTTCACATAACGAAGGAGCAGGGAAATCCTGCTCCTTTTTGATCTTTTTTTAATATGGTCAGGTGGTAGGTCTTATTTAAATTAAATCATCAAGCAATAGATGTAATCGGATGTTTAACGTGCAGAGGGTAGATATGTTCACCATGGGTTCTTACAAATAAACCTTCATTGGTGATCGAACTTTTTAGATCAAGACCCTGATCATCTGGAGTGAAATGAAAGGTTACTCTCTCTGTATCTTCATCTGCAATCTTATCCAAGATATCTTTCATATTCATTTCGTTTAAGCTAACAACGTCGAAGAGCTCAATATGATTGTCTTCTTTCTGATAAATAA
The DNA here is from genome assembly GCF_057334655.1 of Paenibacillus sp. AGC31. NCBI lineage: Bacteria > Bacillati > Bacillota > Bacilli > Caryophanales > Paenibacillaceae > Paenibacillus > Paenibacillus sp. AGC31. The sequence continues at coordinate 83,548 of NZ_JBHFJH010000026.1, read as the reverse complement.
CAATGACGTTTTCGTTTTCCAAGTAATAAATATCATCACTAAAAACATTCAGGCAATAAAACATGAGTATTCCTTGAGCATGATGGGTGGAGAAATACTGAGAAACAGGTAATCGTTCCGATGCCAATTTTTGAATAAGACGTAAATCCTCCGCGTTAGTTACATTTAGTTTTCGGATATTCGCAGGCTCGGGTGATTTTTTTGCCGTATAATTCATTGAAAAAAGACGTTCTTCCACGGGTTTAAATCCAAACTTGGGGTAAAAATCGAGCACCGATTCATTGGCAAAAAGGTACATGTAATCGTACTTGTTCTCGTATTCCTCTAAAACTTTATTCATTAAATGTGTAGAGAGTCCTTTCCCCCGATAATCAGGATGTGTCATCACCGTACCGATTTGAATCGCTTTTTTCTTCTCACCCTGAATGATGAGCTCAAGGATGTTAACAGAAACGTTGGCAATAACCTGGTCTCCATCGACATATGAATAAGGGATGTAACGCTCGCCCCAGTATCCTTGTTGATACCAATCTTCAAAATTGATCTCAAACGTGTTGACAGCAAGCTCGAAAAAACTCTTGCGCAGTACTTCATTGTTTTTATAATTCTTCATAAATATTAATTCTTGCATGGTATTCTCCCCTTAATCCTCAAAAATGACTATTTGTATAGTTGTACGATCCCGTATTTAACTATGTAAAATATGATTGCAGGTGACAATTCTGCTTATAAGTTGTTGTTGTTGTTGTTGTTTAAGCAGGAGTTGTAACAAGAGAAAGTGGAGTATGATATGGAAAGAGACGCGAGCGAATTCGCGTCTTCTTTTTTGCATGCTTTATAGGATATGTTTAAATGCAATTGCGTCAGTGAACTGTTTTTCACTATTTAAAATCTTGGTCCATTAATTTACGGCAAAATGCACGATTGCACTATATAACATCTTGTTGCGAAAAGGGTCAAACGTTACTTGATGTTGAACTTGCTTCACACGCAGCATTAATGCTTTGTTCATTCCGATTCGTTCTTCGATCGCTCGTTCCAGTTCACGGAAGTCATAAGCCTGTAAGCATTCGACTTTGTCTTTGATCATATCCAGTGAAATTTCCATATCTAATTCAGGCCTCCTTAAAATCTCGATTTGCAGGTTAAAAGCCTGTCGAGCTTCATTTTAGAGGAGCTTTTCCAGTTCGGCAAGAGCAATCGGGCTGAAAATCTAATAAAGACGTGATAAAATCGGGAAAGGGCAATTTCGAGATCATCGAACTTCCGTTAATCTGAAGATCTAATGGAAGTAATAACAGATACTGCTGTTTGAACAAAGTTACATTTGCATGGTATAAGTGAAGAAGAAGCTAGGACACCATAATGTGAATTGCAACGAAAATGCGAATGATCATGTAAATGATAGCAATCAGATGCATGAGTTACGAGTTTTACTATTAATGAGGACAAAGACTGTCCTGGAATGTATAGAGGAGCTTTTGAGATGACAAAGGAAAACTTTTGGCGTGAATTGCCACGACCATTTTTTATTCTGGCACCGATGGAAGATGTGACGGATGTTGTGTTTCGGCATGTCGTAGGTGAAGCGGGCAGACCGGATGTGTTTTTTACGGAGTTTGCGAATACAGAGAGTTATTGTCACCCGGAGGGGCACCATAGTGTGCGCGGGCGTCTGACATTTACAGCGGATGAACAGCCTATTGTGGCTCATATCTGGGGAGATAAACCGGAATTCTTTCGTGAGATGAGTATCGGTATGGCAAAGGAAGGCTTTAAAGGCATCGATATCAATATGGGCTGTCCGGTAGCGAATGTAGCTGAGAATGGAAAAGGAAGTGGATTGATCTGCCGGCCAGCCCTTGCGGCGGAGATTATTCAGGCGGCGAAAGCCGGGGGGCTGCCGGTCAGTGTAAAAACGCGTCTTGGATTTACTGAGGTCGATGAATGGCGCGACTGGTTGACCCATATTTTGCAACAGGACATCGTGAATCTGTCCATTCACTTACGAACGAGAGAAGAAATGAGCAAAGTAGACGCTCACTGGGAACTGATTCCGGAGATTAAGAAACTTCGCGATGAGATAGCGCCTAATACACTGCTGACGATTAATGGGGATATTCCTGACCGTGAAACAGGCCTCAGGCTCGTGGAGCAATATGGTGTGGATGGTATTATGATTGGACGCGGTATTTTCCAGAATCCGTTTGCTTTTGAGAAGGAGCCGAAGGAACACAGCAGTAAGGAATTGCTTGATCTGCTAAGGCTGCATTTGGATCTCCATGATCAATATTCCGAGCTTGACCCACGTTCATTCAGCCCGCTGGCCCGTTTTTTCAAAATCTATGTTCGTGGCTTCCGCGGTGCTAGTGAGCTGAGAAACAGCTTGATGAACGCCAAGACCACTTCTAAAGTACGCGAATTGCTCAATGAGTTTGAAAGTAATGAACAGACCGAGTAGAGTAAGGCGTAATCATGGATACGGAGTATGATTCAGGTAGATTAATAGCAAAAAAAAGAAGCGGTAACTCATCCGCTTCTTTTTTTTTGCTTTGCTGTTTAACGCGTATACGCAGGCTTCTCCATTGCGACCGGTTGAGGATTGGCAAGCACCCATATCACAGCCAACTCGGATAATCTGGCAGGCGCATCAAAATCGTATCCATTGTGAAGTCTGCTGACTAAGTCTGCTGCCTCTTGGAGCAGGGCCGGGGCGAGTGGCGCACCAGTGCCCAGGTGACGAATCAGTGCATCCAGCATCTTGCGATACTCCGCATCCCAGTTTCCACCGCCATTATCCAATACTTCATGGGACACACGTCCTGTGATGCGGATGACCTCTCCCTGCACCGTTTGAGCGTGGCCTTGGGCCGGAATGAGATATTCCCACAGCTCTTGGTGCTGTTTGGTCCAAGTGGTTGCCTTTACATGAATGGGTGAAGTCCCGTCATGCATGATCCGATTCGCTACCGTTTCGACATCAAATAACTGGTACAGTTTGATCAGCGCGTCTGAAACTTCATCGACCTTGTCCTTATTGAACTTCTCACGGACGAATTCAAAATCCTTACCGATCCGCTTCACCGATTCTTTCATATCCGGGGTGACCGATGCTCCGGCATCCAGCAGAATTGCGGCAATCTCTGCCAGATTGACTATATCGCTATTCCTGCAATTGGCTAACCCCTTAGCTAATGGCGTATTTCCCTGTTTATTTTCTACGTTAATAGTAGCGCCTTGGTTTACCAACTCTTGAACCACTTTGGTTCGATACCCATTGACCGCTGCATGTAACGGAGTTTCATTTTGGTAATCCACAGCGTCCAGATCCGCACCTAATTCAAGGAACAGGGGCACATTTCCTGACCAATGTGAGGCATGGGCATGTAAAGGCGTGCGTTGATATTTGTCGCGTGCATTAATATCTGCCCCTTGCGCTACCAGCCAACGAACCAATTCATCCGATATTTGACGAAAGCTGAGGGTCGTACCTTTGCTGTAGCCCCCGCGGGCATCCCATTCGCATTGCTCGAAAACCTCTTTTACGGTTGCGATATCATTATCTTTAACGAGTTTTTCCATATGAGCAGGTAAGGTTGCTTCCTTCGTAGCCATTACACTCTTCCTCTCCTTTGTGAATAACAACGTATGTTCCAATGGTAGGCTATGACGATTTAATAGTAAGTAGATAATTTTCTGCAATTTTATCACATAGGGAAATTTAAAACCAATAACTGGGTTTCTTCCATCGTCAATTTGTTTTGCTATGTTATAATTTAGATGAATGTTGATACTGGAGACGGATTGAAAAATATTTGAAATGATCGCCGCAAATCGTGCGGTAGGCTTTTGATAATAGGAGGATTTATGTCCTGGAGCAAATTGAAGCAACAACTGGAGAGTTTTCTTAGTCCTGCGTTAGTTGGAAGGGTAGAGTACCGTGCTACCAGCTATCGCTATTCACCTGATAAATCAGGCAATTGTTATATTACTGTAGATAAAAAGAATGTACTCAACATGAACGATACAACAACCCCAATCCGATGGTATGAGACAGAGCAGGAGATCAAGAGCGACCCGGAGATTATGATTCCTGTGAGCGATGAAGAGATTGAAGTTATTCGAAAAGATTCCAAAGGACCCATTCCCGAGGATCGTCTTCAAGTCATGGCAAGAAGCAGAAAAATCTCCGTACATGCCAAAGAGCTTTTGCTGGCTCAGACCGCACTCAGTAAATCGAATTTTACGGTTGCAGCTACGACGTATTTATCCACTTCTATAGAGTATAATCTGGAGAGCAAGGATATCTTATTTAATATTCTGGCTTTAATGGATAGACGAGTTGGCAAAAAGCGAATTCTAAACATGTCGGAGCAGGTCAAATTAAAGCATCCAGCGGTACAATATTTTTATGAACTGCGTCGTCGTACGGTGTGAAATTGAATAACGTTCACGGATAGAGGTACACTGTGTCGGTGACGGTTTCACTGAAATCTGTCTAATAAGTGGATATAGCTTTTAACTATAACCAGTTATGGTTTTTAAGTATCCCTTCTAACTGCTCTCAGCATGATATGATCATTGTATACAACGAGGGGGTTTTTTACATGACTGATAAGTTCCAGATCGTAGGAAGTTTATTGCGGCCGGATGAGCTGCTGAAATATAAAACGCAAATTGAACATAATGATGATATCCAATATCCGTTCTATGAAAACTACGAAGGATATGAGAAGTGTGAGACAGAGGCAATCAAACAAGTTGTCGCTAAGGAAATCGAACATAACTTGTCCGTGGTTACCGATGGCGAATTTTCCAAATCGATGTGGCATCTGGACTTTGTATGGGGATTTGGCGGAGTGAAGCGTTACATCGCGGATCATGGCTATTTTTTCAGAGATGTGGACGGAACTTCGAAGTATGAAACACGCAAAGATATTGGACTGCGCATCACTGATAAATTGAGTGGAAAGAACCATCATTTCATTCAATTGTTCCAACAACTGCAAGACACGGCTGGCGAGCAACAAACGAAACTTTGCGTACCGTCTCCTTCCCATATTTTCGGTGAGCTTTCCTGGTCGGATAACATTGGTGGAACGGATGCTGTATATCAAAACATACAGGAACTAAAAGAGGGTCTTGTGATCGCGTATAAGGAATTCGTGGAGGAATTCGCTGCAGTGGGCGGTAAAATTTTGCAATTCGATGATTGCTTGTGGGAACTGTTTGCAGACGACAACCCGAACTCTCCTTTTACAGGGGAAAATATTAATCAAGATGAAGTAAAGGGACTTGCTACCGAATTCATTGATATTAATAATACCGTGATTGACTTTGGTCATAGCCTTGGCTTGAAAATGTGGACACATAACTGCCGCGGCAATTATGATTCCCGCAACATGGGTGGTGGATCGTATGCCAAAATTGCGAATCTGTTCCTGAAGCAATTGAAGTATGACCGTTTCTTCCTGGAGTGGGATGATGATCGTGCGGGTTCAATTGAAGCTCTGGAAGTGTTCAAGGACAGACCTGAAACGGAAATTGTACTGGGTCTGTTGTCATCCAAAACGAGTACACTCGATGATGAAGCGCGCGTTGTCCGTTTGCTGGACGAAGCTTCCAAAATCATCGATAAGGATCGGCTGCTGTTGTCTCACCAATGCGGATTTGCATCCTGCGATGGTGGTAACGAATTAAGCGAAGCTCAGCAATGGGCGAAGATTGATCAGGGGCAGAAGATTGCAAAGCAATATTGGGGCAGTACCGTCTAGGATTTAAGCTGAATGTATTGTGACCTTATAAACACATTGCTCGAACAATAGGTGTTCTGAGCGATAATGAAACGGCGACTTTTCCTCTGGAATCTATCCAGGGAGAAGCCGCCATTTTTGTTGTGGAACGTACACATGGGTACGTTCTCATTTCTATAACTTTTTTAAACTAATGATGAGGCATAGGTATGTCATTCTTTATTTCTGTGATTCACGCTGTGCCAGCCATTCCTTTTTCAACAAAGCATACTGATACGTATTCTCGTATTTCGGTGTGCCGTCCTCATTTTTGACAAATGAAATGAACTCCAAAAAAAGACCTTCCCGGCGCATGCCCAGCTTCTCACACAGTTTCTGAGAACGGAAGTTATCATCCTCGACATAGGCGTACAATCTTCTTATTCCCTGTTCCATAAAGAGGTGCTCAATGAAAGCATTGGCGCTCTCACTGGCGTACCCGTTCCCTTCATATCTGCCATTAAAATTCCAACCAATACTGTACGTATCTGAATTCGAATCCTTATCCGTATCGGAATCCCGATCTTCCCTCATACCAAACAGCTCACCGATCAACTCGTTACTGTCTTTCAGGCAGACCGCGATGTGGGAATCGTCACTGCTTCTTTTTGCGACTGCTGCCGCCGCGTCTTCCAATGTGGAAATTCTTTGATCCATAAAACAATTCACTCTGGGATTTGCCGTGTATTCCAACAGTCCGGCTGCGTCCGTTACGGTGAAATTTCGCAGGCTTAATCGATTGGTTTCAAGTGTTTGCATAAGATGATATACCTCCGGTTTTCATATCAATAGATTGGCTATGATCATGTTGTATCTCTTTTTATTTTACGAGACTCCCTATTAGTACTATAACTGGGTATAACCTTGGGTTTGGCTTTGGTACTGTCTGACCGGGAGAACAATCCCACCAATTTCTCCCTATAGATATAACCGAGTACAAACCCGATTACAGCGATAACAGAAATAATAATGGCGATTGTGTATTGTTGCATATGAATCGTGGACCCTATAACGGTAGATGCGATGATCCATGGCAGACGACCGACGATAAGGATCGTGAAGAACCTAAACGAACTAATCGATGTAAGTGCGGCGACAAATACAAGCATGTCTTTGGGTAAGCCAGGAATTACGAAAAAGATGAATAAAAATGCGGAGAACTTCTTCTCATCATGAATTAACGACATCCACTTATTATTTTTCTTTTTTATTAGTCGTGAAATATAGGTGCGACCGATATAACGGGTGAAATAGAAGGCGATCGCTGAGCCTATAATCAAGCCTATTGTAGTATACAAAGACCCAATTGTAACCCCGTAGATATAACCGCCTGCGACCTGTACCACTTCTCCTGGAATAGGTGCAACCACGATCTGAAGAATCTGGAATAAAATAAACATGACCGGACCCCAATGGCCTGTTGAGTGAATATACGCTCTGAAGTTGTCCATGGAAGACATGATTCTAATAATGGCAGGAGAATAATACACCAGTAGACCAATGGACAACATGATGAACAGACCCAACAATATGTTAATCATTACTTTTTTCGAAGTTTGTGGCATTCCTGACGACCCCTTTGTGTAATAACTTCTACATATTTACAGTATAAGACGAAATTATTAAGAGATACCTACATAACTTCTGAAGAATTCTTAAGTCGATTGTATTTGCTGGTAGTCGCTAATAGCGCATATTATACTGAAATTAGACGGAGGGATCAGATGAGCAAGAAAATTCTAATTGCTGATGATAACAGTGAAATTCGTGAAATTGTAAGGATTTTGTTAGAGAGTGAGAATTATGAAGTGATTGAAGCGATAGATGGTCAAGATGCGATTGATAAAGTGAACGAAGAGACGGATCTCATTATTTTGGATATGATGATGCCCAATAAATCGGGGCTGAAGGCGTGTCTGGAGATTCGTGAAAAAACAAGCGCACCGATCCTGTTTCTCACAGCGAAAACTCAGGACTCTGACAAACAATTGGCCTTTTCCTCAGGCAGTGATGACTTTTTGTCCAAACCCTTTTCCTATACAGAACTTGTTTCGCGGGTGAAGGCCTTACTGCGGAGGTATTATGTTTATCGGGGCAAGGAGAAGACCGAAGAACAGGACCAGATTATCGTTAAGGATCTTACCGTCCATCAGGATTCAAAAACCGTGTTTGTTGGAGAGAAGGAGATTGCTCTAACTGAAATTGAATACCAGATTTTGCTGCTGTTGGCTAAGAAGCGACGAAAGGTGTTTTCGGCAGAAAATATATATGAGAGTGTTTGGGGGCAACCCTATTTTTATACGTGTAATAACACAGTGATGGTTCATATTCGTAACTTGAGAGGCAAACTGGAGGATGACCCGCAGAACCCTAAATATGTGAAGACCGTTTGGGGGAAGGGGTACAAAATTGAATAGATTATTAATCGGAAAAAAGCTGAAGATTAAACTGGTTCTGGCGGTTATCATTTCTTTGGTCATTTCCATAAGTGCACTCGTTATTTTACAAGTTGTTGGCGAGACTGTATTGGATAGTTATTTAAGCAAATCCACTTTTGTAGAGAACAGGCAGCAAGATGCGCTCGATCGATTCGAAGCATTTGTGGATAACCAGAACGTGTCAACCCGTGATCATGAGCAATTGTCTGCTTGGATAAGACATGAGCGCTACTTAAATCTGTATATTTTTGCAAAAGACAAATTGATATTTTCCTCCAACACGGAGATTGATCCTGCCATTAATGAAGAGTTGTTAACTCAATTCGTGCCATCAAAAATACCTATCACCACCATCCATTTTGCGGATCAGGATGCCCAGATATACTTGGTTAGCTTTTATGAGTATCAATATTACAACCTCATTCTGATTATTGGTGTTTTCATAGCGGCCATTGTGTTCATTGTTTCCTTTCTACTGATGATTAATAAGAAAACATCTTATATTGGCGTGCTTGAACAAGAGATCAAAATACTCGAAGGTGGAAATTTGGATTATTCGATTACGATATCGGGAAAGGATGAACTGTCATCTCTGGCCCAGAGTATTGATGAGATGAGGAAATCATTTGTGGAACGGCTGGGCAGCGAGGAGAGGGTCAGGATGGCCAACCGTGAATTGATCACGGCGATTTCCCATGATTTGCGAACGCCACTCACGATTCTATTAGGATATATGGATATCATAGAGCTCAACAAATATAAGACACATGAGGATCTGTTGCAGTATATTCATAATAGCCGGGAGAAGGCCTATCAGATCAAAGTGCTGTCGGACAAACTATTCGAATATTTTACGGTATCCTCCGCCGCTGAAGAAGAGGAAGTAGAATTTGAAATGTATGAGGGCAGAGCGCTTATCGATCAACTCATAGATGAGCAATTAGTGGTTTTGGACGATATAGACGTGCAGGTTCAGACAGATGCACATCATGAGGAGTTTTTGCTGGAAATCAATCTGGTTGCTATGCGTCGCGTAATGGATAACGTATTTTCAAATATTCGAAAATACGCCGATCCAGGGCATCCCGTTCATATCCAGGTTTCTTTGAAGCAACAATGGGTCATTCTTGCGGTGGAGAATAAGATTAAACATGTTGGCAAAAAGAAAGATAGCAACGAAATTGGACTCGTTAGTTGTCAGAAAATGATCCAGCAGCATAACGGGACGTTGACGGTGTCGGAGGAAAAGGATATCTTTTCACTACAGATTATGCTACCTGTCATCATCAACAAACCAACACAGACTCATATATAACGGATCTCTTGAAATGATGCTGAGTGTTCGTGGAATCCATCTTGCTGTCTAATTTTGTTACCTTAGACTGCTGTAGTGGAGAAGCTTGCTAGATAGGCATAGGCGAAAGAACATCGCTCTACCATTCACACTATACAAAAAGAGCCATGCGACAGCATGGCTCTTACATATATCGCGAGAGGGCAAACCTCATGTTTTAAACAACAGGTGGATTCTGTTTCTTGAAATATTGTTCAATTAGAAATGCAAGCATCGGTCCGGGCTCAGCCTTCTGTAATTGAGCCTGATCGCCAAATTCCATGAGATACGGCTGTTCCGTAGTACAAGGAGTCCAATAAGGCATCAGCTTTCCGGTGGAGTCCGAGCCGTTTGGATCACCTGTAGCAATAAAATTGGATAAGTAATTACACATCTGGCGAGCCAGATCATAATGCTTGCCTGTGAAAGGCCGCCAGCATTTGGCAAGTGTTTCGAAGAAAAACCACAGATCAACGGAGTGAAAAGTACCTGGCTGATCCCAGCCCGGAATCTCGGCGTCGAAGTTATAATAGTAGAGAGGCGTGTCAGACGGATGACCGCTGTTCGCGCGGATGGCGAGCAGAATGGCATGTTGGATCATGCGGACCGATGCTTGTTGCAGAGCATGTTCGATTTGACCGGAATCAGCCTCACATAGCTGTAAAAAGGCAGGAGCATCCTCGCCAAACAACTCCACAGCCATCTGCTTCAGTTCTTCCAGATTGGCTGCGGCGGGACGGGTCCAAAATTCGGAAGACGTATGCCCCAGCATTACGGGTATCGCCTCGCGCTCCTGCTGAACAAAACGAGTAAACGGATCGCCTGCGCAGAATTGTTCGTCGATGACGGTTCCCCAGAAGCTTTTGTATTCGAGTGCTTTGTCACGGAGATATTCAGCATCCAGTTGTCTCGCCTCAGCCAGGGAAGATACGCCCAGGAAGCCGAAAAATTCAACCCCTGCTTGCTCTGCACCCCTTAGTGTGGAACGGACAGAAGGCACGCGGACCTTCGGGTACAACTCGGTAGCTATACCGCTCATGATGACGGCTCGTTGGAACAAGCCTTTATTTTGCGGAGAGGCCATCTGGCTGAGTACACTTCCTCCGCCTGCCGACTGTCCGCCGATAGTGATCTGGTCTGGATCACCGCCAAAGGCGGCAATGTTGCGTTTGACCCACTGGGTACCTGCTTGCTGATCGAGATGACCAAAGTTGGCGGGTGCATGTGGGGATTCGGCACTAATCTCAGGATGGCACAGGAAGCCAAAGGCATTCAGTCGATAATTAATCGTCACAACGACAATACCTCTACGAGCGATTCGCTCGCCATCAAATTCCATTTCGGCCGTATGGCCGACTTGCAGGCCCCCGCCAAAATACCAGACAAAAACAGGCAACTTCTCGTCCATACGCTTGGCGGGTGTCCAGACATTCAGATACAGACAATCCTCGTCCATGGGCAGGTCGGGATCAACGGCCCATTCGCGGGTATAGATATTGTTATCATCGATGACTGTTGGGGCTTGCATGGAGATGGGGGCAAAATCAAAAGCTTGCAGTACACCTTCCCAGTTCGACTGCGGCTGCGGAGCGCGCCAGCGGTTCTCACCTACAGGAGGTGCGGCAAAAGGAATTCCCTTGAAGCTGGTAATCCGCGGGTCCGCCGCGGGCAGTCCTTGCACTTGTCCATGTTCTACCGTAACCATTCTAAGCATACAACATTCTCCTCTCTGGATTTAGCGTGTAAGCGTTACCGGACATCTGATCAACGTGGCATTAGAAAGGGGGAATCAAGGTTGAATCCGATTTGGCATGAGAGCAGTAGGGCCAGTAATTTGTATTTTATCAGCGGTGGTCACAAGCCAGCTAACCCTCACCAGTGGGGGCCAGGCGTGCGTGACGTTTATGCGCTGCACTATATTATCCGCGGCCAAGGGACGCTGGAGACGGGCGGCCGCGTTTTTCGGCTCGTTACGGGGGAAAGCTTTATCATATTTCCGCAAAAGGAGATTTACTATTATCCAGACCCGCAAGATCCATGGGAGTACGTCTGGGTGGAATTTAGCGGTGAGGATGCCGGGCGGTTGCTGGGGCTGACACAGCTCTCAGAGGTACAACCCGTGGTGACGGTATCGCCGGAGACATTGCAGCCTTTTTTCCACCTTGCCTGGAACGCGGGTGCATCTTCCTATGAATTACTGCGGGCGGATGCGCGTTTGCGTCTGTTGCTCTCCTACTATATGGAATATTATCCGAAGGAGCCGCAGGTAGAAGCCAAGGATTATGTCTGGCTGGCAAGAAAGTACATCGAGCAGAACTACTGGAAGCCGACATTGACTGTCACGGAGATTGTAAAAGCAGTTAATCTGGAGCGCAGTTATTTGTTTCGTCTGTTTAAGGCAGCAACCGGCAAGTCTGTTTTGGAGTATATTACATCCTGCCGTATCGGGCGCGCCTGTGAACTGCTGAAGACGTCGGGCCTGCCGATCCAATCGGTAGCCTATTCTGTCGGCTACAATGACCCGTTATATTTTTCCAAAGTATTCAAGAAAGCAACTTCACACACGCCAACCGCGTACATGACGCTGCACCGGACCAAGGCATAACGTTAACGGAACAGGGCGCAGTTCCCGGACTCTCGGAAATAACGGATCAGCTTCTCAATAGGCTCACGTCCACAGTTCAGCTTCACTCCTATACAATCGATGCACAGAAATTGCTGGGCAGAGCGCGAGATCAATTTGAGGTAGATGCCCACATCGTCTGAAGAGAGCGGAACCTGACAGGAGGTGCACAGGCGATGTTGGGCCATTTATTTCACCAGTTTGGCACGCACAATTAAACAATCATGTGCTGCGACAACGGGAGCGAAGCGTTCGCGGAATACGCCAAGCTCTTTATGTTCCCAGCAGTCATACAGGGACAGCGCATAACCGGCAGCGTAAGGCAGACCCATATCCCAAAATTGCAAAGACAATTCCCGCTGGCTGTCGCTCAGGTTGAAGAAACCAATAGCCAGGTCACCATCTGTGAGTACCTTCACCAGCATAAATACATCGTCTGTATGAAACCATTGTGGTTCTGGTTTAATGCGGTAAGCTCCGCGTGCTTCTACATCCTGATTGATAGCGATTAGGTCAGGATTCAGGAGAATATCCTTTGTAACCTGGTTAGCCTTACGCACGTCACATCCAATCATTAGCGGTGAACCCATCATGGACCAGAGTGAGAAGTGGGTTTTATATTCGACGTCGTTGCATCCGCCGATGCTGCCAATATAATCATTATTGCTTCCACCGTACATACCAACAATCAGCATATCCATATCGTTATGGCAGAAGGAGCCAGTGTAGCTTTGTTTTCCCAATTGAGACAGGGCAAGTTCCTTCACTGAATCCCAATTGTCACGGATATCGCCAGTGGAGCGGTACATATGAGCGCCCGATTCCCGAATCCAATCGTATACATCGTCGGCTCCCCAGTTGCAGGCGGAGAACAGGATATCGCGTCCGCAGTTTTTGAGCGCAAGGCTCATCCGTTTGTACAGCAGCTCTCCTGAGATATGGCGCGGCTTGAAGCAGTAATCATACTTCAAATAATCAACGCCCCATTCGGCAAAAAGGGCAGCATCCTGGAATTCATGCTCGAAGCTGCCTGGATACCCGGCACATGTATGTGTACCCACGCATGAATACATTCCGAATTTTAGTCCTTTGCTATGGATATAATCGGAAAGCGCTCTCATTCCACTTGGGAATTTATCCGGGTCAGCCACCAGATTACCGCTCGCATCCCGTTCCTTCAGGCTCCAGCAATCATCAATGACAATATACTCGTAACCAGCGGCCAGATAACCTTCCGATACAAACACATCAGCGACATCCCGAATTAATTGTTCGTTAATATCCCACGTAAAGGTATTCCACGAATTCCAGCCCAGGGCAGGGGCAAAGCCTAACACTTGATTGTTGCTCATGCTCTCGCATCCTTCCTCATCTCGGTTTTGTTAACAACACTAAACTGAACATAAACGATGAGTGACGTATCCTGCCATAGGTTAACGTTGCTTGGACATGGACATATGTTGCTCTGCTTGTGCTGGGGGAATCAGCTCTTTCCAATCAGGCTCTCGGCAGGTATTCAGAAGTTGCCGGTAGAAGCATAAGAAAGGAAAAAAGTCCGTCTGCGAAGAAGTTATATCTATCTTTTCAGGGGTCTGTGCGAAACAAGGGTATAGATGTTATGATCGATGATAATGCTCGAACAGGTTGTCAGAGCAACAGGGAAATTTGAATAGCATTCAGTTTTTTAGGAAAAATACTCCAGTGGGGAACCCCTCATACGTAAGGTAGTAATCCCGCCGTAACAATTATGCATATGCCAGAAGGGTTCCAATTGGATAATGTGCGATTTTCCATCGGTTTTTCGTTAAACATAAGTGTCTGTTTGATATGATCAGATATATAATTTATAGGATTGGGAGTGTCACGAAATGAATCTAGATGAAGTGATGCAGGAGTTAGAGGCGCTGGGCAAAGAACGAACGAAAAAAATCTATATTTCCAACGGTGCGAATGAACCATTATTTGGCGTGGCAACCGGGGCGATGAAACCAATGGCGAAGCGGATCAAAAAGGATCAACCTTTGGCAGAGCAACTATATGCAACGGGGAATTATGATGCGATGTACTTTGCTGGCGTGATTGCCGATCCTCAAGCGATGACGGAAGCAGATTTTGACCGTTGGATCGATGCTGCTTATTTTTACATGATCTCTGACTTCATCGTTGCCGTTACGCTGGCGGAGACGGATATTGCTCAAGAAGTTTCGGATAAGTGGATCGCGAGCGGAGATGAGCTGAAAATGTCAGCAGGATGGAGCTGTTACTGTTGGTTGCTCGGCAGTCGAAAGGATGCTGAGTTTTCGGAGAATAAACTGATGGAGATGCTGGAACAGGTGAAAAAGACGATTCACGAATCTCCGGAACGAACCAAATATTCGATGAACAACTTCCTGTATACCGTTGCAACATCCTATCAACCGTTGCACGATCAGGCAGTGGAGACAGCCAAGGCTGTGGGACCTGTCGAAGTGAACAAGGACATGCCCAAGAGCAAGCTGCTGAATGCCTCTGAGAATATCCAAAAGGCAGTGGAAAAAGGGCGGACGGGCTTCAAGCGTAAATATGTAAGATGTTAATGGGAATCACTGTAATAGACTAGAACATCAGGAGATGTAACACATGCAGGAGGTACTCGTATGAACGTAGAGAGTGTCTCCCTTTTTGTGTTGTTATGAATATCACATACTTGGGTAACTGAAATCTAGTAACCGTCAAGCTACAAGTTAGTCAACAAATTTTCTGTCGATCCTTTATACTAATAAAGCCAGAAACATATCTAAGGAGTTGCCAAATACAATATGAATAAAAAAGAAGTCGCGCATATACGCAAGCAGTTTAAACTCGATCATGATCTACTGAATATTTACGATATTCTCAACGTGTATATTACGAAGGAAACCAATGAGGTCTATCACTGGGAGCGTCACCCGTTCGAACTGGTGGACAGAGAGAAGCAGGAGCTGTACATGGGCAATTTCAAAAAATTGCTGACAGGTGATTTGGATCAGAAGTTGTTTGAATTGAAGTTCCAGGAAGCGGCGGAGGACCCGGCACAGGTATTGCTTCACCAGGCTCTGGTAACAGGTGATCCGGATGAATGGCAGGATCTGATGTTGCTACTCGTGGATCGAATGTTGGTGGACACGAAGTTTGAGCGAGATATGGTAGCTACGTTCGTGCGTGGACAGTATTATCTGCCGACCAAGGCTAGAAACGAAGCTACGGAAGAGAGCGAGAAGAATGAGGTGTTCGCCCATCCGTTTATTCTGTGCAGTGTGAATTCCACGGAGAAACAGCGGAAGACACTCTTGTTTGATTACGTGGAGAGAGAATTCAAATACAACATCATTGTCGATCCGATTATCAAATTAAGCACGCCAGAGCAAGGATTCTTGTACCCTAGCGTGACGGACAACTACTCCGATGTGAATCGTGTACTGTATTGTACAGGGAAATCCAATTTCCCGGATCCACATTTTGTTGAAAATGTATTGAATGGAGAAAGATCCGTAACCGCACTGGAAGAACGGGCGATCTTCGAAGATATCGTCAAGGAAGTGGCCGGTGAACAGCTCGATTCAGCCACCATTGCACATGTATACGAGGAGATCAACCGAGTCATCGAGATTAACGAAGAGTCCCATGAGGAAGAACCTCCAAAGCTGGATTATAAAGATCTGGAACGTGTACTGACCGCAAGCGGTATAGAGGATCTGACAACGGAGAAAGTAGAACGTGCCTTCGAAACCATCGTTGATAACAAGAACTATGAGATGAAAGCGACAAGTGTTATGCCGAAGTTTACGTCCAAGTCTATTAAGATTGAGACCAAGGTTGCTACGATTTCGGTTAGCCCGCAAGACCTGAGATATGTGAAGCAGGTGAATTATCAGGGCAGACGTTGCATCATGATTGAAGTGGACGAAGATGTCGTGATTGAAGGCTTTACCCTTAATACAGAAAAACTTATAAATGAGTAATTGATTCTAGACAATGATGATGTAAAATCATCCTGCAAGGACGAATGAACGTCCATCTATTGCAAAAAGCCCAAGCCTAAAGCAACACTGAATTGTTCCCTGTCATAGTAGACCTTAGAAGACTACGATAGGAGCAGTTCAGTATGCCAAGGCATGGGCTTTTTTGCTGTTTCATGATTGTCGCAACAGTTGTTTGATATCCGCTGCCGGACTGGAGCCAAGCTCCTCTTGGAGCAATTCCTCCAGTACCAGATACTGGCGCTGCGCTTCGGTTCTTCGTCCAAGCGACAGATACAACAGGATGATCTCACGATGAATATCTTCCCGAATCGAATCAATCTGGAGAATACGTTCAAAATAATACAGCGCCCGTAACGGCTCGCCTGCCTTCGCATGATAGTGGGCAGCAGTTTCCATCGTCATGATGAAATCCAGTTCCAGCTGTCTGGACCACGCGAAAGCCCACTCATAATGCCTTCCTTTCAGAAGTTCACCCGTATACAACGTGTCCATCCGCTCGAAGAGCTCGGGGCGATGTGCCGATGCCTGACGCATCTGCCGGAACAAAGCCTCGAACTCGTACAGATCACAGTTAATCGCTTCCCGGTCGATACGGATACCGTTTCTGTCCTTGAGAATGATCGGCACGTCACTGTTATCACCGATGGCACGTCGCACATAGTACAGTGTGGAATTGATGTTGGTCCAGGCTTTCTGCGGACTGAGGTCCTTCCACAACGTATCGGCCAAGGCATCGCGGGTAGTCGATTTGGTATACAGCAAGAATGCAAGTAACTCTTCCGTCTTGGGCGTTCTAAGCTTGATGGGACTGTCTGATCCGGCACCGCCAAACACAGTGAATTCACCGAACAGACGAACGTTCAGTTTGGGTACAGGTACCGCTAATTCAGGTGTTGTCACGGACTTGTGAAGCTTTTCCTGCAATCGCTTGATGCTGCGGTTCAGTCGCTCAGCCGTGACCGGCTTGATGACGTAATCGATCACTTCTTTGTCGAAAGCCTGCACTGCATATTCCTCATAACCGGTCACTAGCACAATGGGAAGCGAAGGGTGATGTTTACGCAATTCACCAATGAGTTGCATACCCGAGATGCGAGGCATCGTAATGTCCAGAAATGCCGCATCGATGCTATTCTCTGCCGCATATTCACAGGCTTCCTCCGGGTCATGAAATGCACGAGATACCTCAACTTCTCCGCTTTCTGTCAAAATACGATTCAGTCGCTTCAGCGACAAATCCTCATCATCCACGATGATGACTTTCATCATGATTCATAACCCCCATTCCCATCTGTGCTTAGACGTTGATTTGGAAGATCAAATGTAATCCGCGTTCCCTCGCCGTCCAGACTTTCCATCTGAAGGTGTCTGCCATACAGCAGGTTCAACCGGCTGGAAATATTCCATAGGCCAACACCTTTACTGCCGTCTGTGGATTGCCGAATTTCGTCCATCCGTTGCTTGGTTATGCCGATTCCGTTGTCCTCGATGGTGAAACGTGTTTCCGTATCATTCAGATTGCGGATAGATAACATGACCCGGCCACCGCGAATGCTGGACATCAGCCCATGCCGAATCGCATTTTCGATCAGGGGCTGTAACGTGAGCGGTGGAATGTCCATGTTCCGGTTCACGTCCGCATCCACGTCGATAATGACCTCCAACCTTGAGCCAAAGCGGGCTTGCTCAATCGCTACGTATGCCTCGATCATCTCCAGTTCGTTCATCAAGCTGGTTTTTGAGTCCAGATGTTTAAAGTGCACACTGCGTCTTAAGTAACTCGATAATTGCAAAATCAATTGTTCTGCCCGATTCGGCGCATCCACGCACAATTCGGCAATGGCATTCAGGGCGTTATACAGAAAGTGTGGGTTCATCTGTGACCGCAAAAAGGATATTTCCGCATCTCGCGCAGCTTGGACGGATGTTTTCATCCGAGTCAAACCGCCGATCCGTGCCAGCAGTTCCTCCGATTCGAACGGCTTGGATACAAAATCATTGGCGCCTTTCTCCAAGGCCAGCTTCAATTGATTAGCTTTATTGCTCGCCGTCAGCATGAGTACAGGCAACTCGGAAGGGGAGAAGCGCTCCCTGATCCGTTCCAGCAATTCGTAACCTGACATGTCGGGCATCATGATATCAGCAATGACGAGATGCACAGTAGGTAGCTTGTCCAGCAGCTCCAGTACGGAAGGGGAGCTTGAAGTGACCGCATAACTGTATCCTTCCAGCTTCAAGAGATTAACAATCGTCTGCAAATTAGCTGAGTCGTCATCCACAACGATGATCCATTCATCTTTATTCCCTTGTACAATCGTTGGTTCTTCGAACCGGAGTAGCCGATGACCAGGACCTGTAGGAGCGATGGTAAGCGGCATGACGTTGGAACGTTTCTCTCCTTTTTTCTCTGCCAGCGGGAACGTCAGGATGAACGTGGCACCCATGCCGGGTGCTGATTCCGCATGAATGCTTCCCCCATGTAACTCGACCAGCTTGCGCGTAATGCTCAGTCCTAGACCGGTGCCTCCAGCAACGACTGGCCCCGTGTCTGCTTCCTGCTCGAACGGCAGGAAGATATGCTCCAGCTTGTCCGTACCGATACCACGTCCGGTATCCACAATGCGTATTTCCGCTTTGCCTTGCACAATCGCAGCTTTGATACTTACCGTGCCACGTTCCGTGAACTTAACTGCATTGCCGATCAGATTATGCAAAATCTGAATCAGTCGATTGCCGTCTGCATGGATCGGCGGGAAATGCACCGGGATGCGGTTGATAAGCTCCACCTTTTTCGCGCCAAGCAGGAAGGAGTGCATACGCATGACCGATTCGACAAACGAGTACAGGTCGGTCGAAGACCGGTGGAGCGGGATGTCGCCATGTTTCATTTTCGAATAATCCAGCAATTCATCGACCAGATAGGTTAATCGTCTGCCACTTCCCGTCACGATCGCCAGATTGTGCGCTTGCTCATCGGTAAGGGGACCTTCTGCGCCTTTAAGTAGGCTTTCACTGATGTTAACAATCGCGTTCAGCGGTGTTTTGAGCTCATGCGAAGTATTGGACAGGAAGTCATCCTTCACTTTGTCGAGTAAGAGCAGCTGATCTTTGAGCGTGCGGACCGTACGATAGGCCTCAAAGAACCGAAGCACCGCCAGAAACAGCATCAGGATGCTGAACAGGACAATGGAAGCCTGCCCGATATTCATGTTTTCCTTGAGCGAGATCGAGAAGAGATTAATGTCCAGACAGTACAGCATGATGCTTAAGAGGGCTGCGTACCACAGAAAAGTAGACAGCCGTTCGCCCTTCTCACTGGTTAGGAACTGTTTTGCACATTGATACAGCAACCAGAGCAGCATCAACGTGTACATAACGACGACGTAAGGTGCAGCCAGCCCATAGATGGAAATAGGCAGGAACGCGACCATGCATAAGTATGCTCCGAAGATGATCAGGATCACCGCCGTGAGCATACCGGACAGGATGCCTGTTTTGAATCGGTAGAAGTAAAAGGTTAACAGACCCAGACATGCCACAGAGCAGAAATCTTTTAATTTATAGAGTGTGCTAAAGGAAATTTCCGTGCCCGCCATGGATAACACACGTTCGCTGATCATGCCGTTATAGAGTGCATACAGCAGACAGATTAGACCAATCAGCAGCAGGGAATCGTCCCTGTTTCGGTAGAGTGCAGACCCCAGGTAACTGATGAGGAATATGATCGAAATGGTACCCAGTACAGCAAGCGTGCCGAATTCGATAGCTGTGTTGAATTGATGTTTTTTCAGCATGGCTGCTTGTTCGCCGAAAAAGAGTGGACCTGGAATGCCAGAGTCCGTGTAATCATAATTAGCCACCCGGATCAAAATCTCAATGTCACCGCCATGATAGGGGAAAAAGCCAATCTGGGGGGAGTTGCCTGGTCGGTAACCTGCGGATTTTGCCACGGCATGCCCGTCTTCCAGCAGCTTGTTGCCATTGATGTAGATTTCACTGGCAAAACGAATGTTCATTTTTTTGATCGCCAGCGTTCCTTCAACAGGTGCATTACGCAGCACTAGTCGATACGTGGCGAATCCGTGGGTAGGCAGCCGTTCACCATCCACTTTAAGTCGATTCCAGGAGCCGGGAACGGTTGCATAAGTGTCGGGTGCTTTCGTTGGACCAGCCTGATGCGATGTTGCAGATTCGTCAGGAAGCAATTGCTCCCAGTAAAATTCCCACTCCCCGTCCAGCTTGATCCGCTCGTCTTGTTCAGGGTTCCAGGCCGAGAGATCCAGAACACCTTGACGGGCATGAAGCGCAGCAGATTGTGGTTCTCTGATCGTTGACAGCAGCAGTACGGTAATGGCAAGTACAACAGTCAGGACAACGCCTGAAATTTTTAATAACACGAAATGCTGCTCCTTTAGAGATTGTTCAATCCTTTGGTAGCTTCGGACAAAATCTCTTGTATTCTATCGGCATTGTAGCGAATATCTCTGGGGGGCGCAATCACATTTCGACAAATTCCTTCATACCCACCCTGTAAATTCCAATATCGACGCTTTTGCAGACTGTGCTTCTGTATGAGCCCCTTTGCGCCAGGCTTTGGGTGATTCTCCCATCAGTTTGGCGAAGCAGCGGTTAAAGCTGGAGATGGATCGGAAGCCAACTTGCTCGGAGATGGACAGAATGGAGGCCTCCGTGCTTTTCAATCGCTTGCATGCCTCTTCAATCCGGGTACTGTTCAGAAAATCGAGCGGCGTGGTTCCCATAATTTCATGGAACTTGCGGCGAAAATGCGTTGTACTCAGATGACATAGTTCAGCGAGGTAATCGATGGTCACAGGCATCATATAGTTTTTGGTGATAAACTCCAGCACGGGTGAGATGACCAAGTCACCTTGGAGGTCTCTTTCCCGTTCCTGTTCCTGAGATGACAAGCGCTCGCTGTTCGCATGAATGCGAAGCAGTTCGATATATAGAGACATCAACAAGCCGTACGCGCTCTCCCGATAGTAGGGGGACTGCTGCTTCATTTCTTCAACGATTGAAGTTGCGAGCATATGAATTTTGGGATGCTGTTCCTTATTCAGAATGCAATTGGTTCCCTGAATCGCCCATAGATTCGGTTCAATGTGAGTTTGTGCTGTTTTGAGCGAATGACGGAAGAGTTCTTCCGGTGAAAAAAAGATATAGGCCCACAGGCTGGCGTTATTAGGCGAACTGTATGTGGTATGCGGAAGATAGCGGGGAATGAACGTGACATCGCCTGCCCGAAAAGGCACAGATTCTCCTTTAATCTCCATGATTCCTCCATCGGAATAACAGATGCCAATCTCCATGTGGTTATGGAAATGAAGATGCTCACTCTTGATATCGGATATTCTCCAGCGGTCTCCACTGAGTAACAGGACGGGGAAATCAATGGGCAGGCTGTAGTGACGATATTCAATGACCGGTTTCTTCGGTTTGGGCATTTTCGAGGACTCCTATGTATAAATGATTGAAATTGCGCAGTTTTGTTATGAATATGCTTAGAATGAGACTATTTTACTGCGTACAATGGAATAAGTAAAGCGTTTACAAAAATGGACGGACACCTCTCAGGGCGCACTTGGGGGCGTGTGCGCCCTGAGAGGGGAATAACAATGCTTCAAGTGAAATATGACAGGGAACAGATTCTACACGTAATCGAGAACGTTACCAAGAAAACACTGGATATGGATCTGACATGGGATTGGCCCGGTGGAGTGGCTTATTATGGCGTATCCAGAGCCTATCAAACGACAGGCAACCAAGAGATTCTGGACAGGCTGGTGAAATGGGCAGACGAATATATCGAGCTGGGTCTGCCAAGTTGGACGGTAAATACATGTGCCATGGGCCATGTGCTCATCACTTTATATGAAGAAACCGGGGATCAGAAATATTGGGATATTGTCCTCAGCAAGGTTGATTATCTCCAGAATCATGCACTTCGCTTTGGAGACAATGTGCTTCAGCATACGGTATCCGTTTCCAATGATTTTCCGGAACAGGCTTGGGCGGACACCTTGTTTATGGCGGCATTTTTCCTGCTTCGCGTAGGTAGCAAATTAAAAGATGAACCCATGATTCAGGATGCACTGAATCAGTATTACTGGCATATCAAATACCTGCAAGATCCGAGCAGCAGTCTGTGGTATCACGGTTATAACAATATCAACAAGGACCACATGTCCGGATTTTACTGGGGCAGAGCGAATGCTTGGGGAGCCTATACGATGTCTCAGGTGAAGCCGCAATTGAACGACTGGTATTTGTATCCGCAGTGTATGGATGTAGAATGTGCACTTCGCGATCAATTGGCGGCTCTCAAGCTGGTGCAGACCGAGAATGGCTTGTGGCGTACGGTTCTGGATGACGAAGATTCGTATGAAGAGGTGTCAGCCTCCGCTGGTATTGCAGCAGCCATGATCAATAATGGCAATCCACTGCATACCAAATACGTGCAAAAGGCATTGGAAGGCATCCTGAACAACATTAGCGAAGATGGACGGGTGCTTGGTGTATCTGGCGGTACGGCGGTGATGAAGGATCGGGATGGCTATCGCAATATACCAAAAGACTGGATTCAGGGCTGGGGTCAGGGCCTGGCACTCGCTTTTCTGTCCGATATGTTGAGATAGGGAGGGAACCCAATTGTCCAAATTAACCAAAGGCTCCTTTACACTACCGGGAGAATCCGGTTATGAAGCACTGACGCTTGAACTTGCCAACCGCTGGGGTGCCGATGTGATCCGTGACAGTGACGGTACAAAATTGTCCGATGAGATTATCAATGCCGGATACGGCATCTATTCAACCATTTGCATTATTCGGGATCATAATGAGTGGGCATCCCGTAATCTGGATAAACTGCAGCAATGTTTTCTCATTACCAATCCCAAGGTCGCTGTCCAAGATTATGTATCCATCTATCTGATGGAGGACTTCTTTGCTGAACAATTCAGGGTGAATGATTCCAAAGAAGCGTTTAAATATTGGCAGGTGTACGACCGAACGACTGGGGAACAGGTACCTAGAGGACAGTGGAATTATGAAAGGGAATCTGGCAATGTTGTCATTACCGGCGTTTCTCCTTGGCATAAATACACGGTGAGTTTCATGGTTTACCGGATCTGGGAAGAGATTTCCATGTACAATCATACAACGAATAATTGGGACAAAGAGCATCTGATGCAGATTGACCCGATCTATACGGACACCCAAACCTATCTGCAGGATTGGATGGAAAAGTGGTGCCAAAACCACCCGGAAACAACCGTTGTACGTTTTACGTCCCTATTTTATAACTTCGCCTGGATCTGGGGCAGTGATGAGCGGAATCGCCATCTGTTCTCGGATTGGGGTTCATACGATTTTACCGTAAGTTCGAGAGCGCTGGATCTGTTTGCTCAAAAATATGGGTACTCACTCTCCGCCGAGGACTTTGTAAATGGCGGTAAATATCAGGTCACTCACATGCCTGCGGATCAGCGAAAGCTGGATTGGATGGCATTTATCAATGATTTTGTCATTGAATTCGGTAAAAAGTTGATTGATATTGTCCACAAGCATGACAAGCTGGCGTATGTCTTCTATGATGACAGCTGGGTAGGCATGGAGCCGTACAATGATCGCTTTGAGGAGTTTGGATTCGACGGCATGATCAAATGTGTGTTCTCCGGTTACGAGGCAAGAATGTGCTCAGGCGTTAAGGCTAATACCCATGAGATTCGCTTGCATCCCTACTTGTTCCCAGTCGGCTTAGGTGGGCTTCCTACCTTCAAGGAGGGCGGAGACCCTACCCTGGATGCGAAGAAATATTGGATTAATATCCGGCGTGCACTGCTGCGGGAGTCGATCGACCGGATTGGACTAGGTGGATATTTGCATCTGGTGGAGCCTTACCCGGACTTTGTGGATTATATCGAGAAGATCGCCCATGAATTCAGGGAAATGAAAGAGCTGCATCAAGAGGGAAAACCATATCAGATCAAAACAAAGGTAGCCGTTCTGCATAGCTGGGGCAAGTTAAGATCGTGGACCTTGTCCGGACATTTTCATGAAACGCATATGCATGATCTGATTCATGTGAATGAGGCATTAGCCGGGGTGCCTGTTGACGTGCAGTTTATTGATTTTGATGATATTCGTCAGGGCGCATTGAAGGATGTAGATGTTGTCATTAATGCCGGTTCCGCTGGTTCTGCCTGGAGTGGTGGAGTGCACTGGAAAGACCACCAATGTGTAGACATTCTGACCCAGTGGGTGCATGAGGGTGGTACCTTTATTGGCATTAACCAGCCTTCGGCAATGGACGGGTACGACAGCTTTTTCAGAATGGCTCATGTGCTTGGGGTGGATGAGGATACAGGCGCCAGAGTTGTTCATGGAAAATGGTCGTACGATACTCACGATGAGCATGGGTTGTTGCCTGAGGGGGCCAGCATACTTCCGAAAAATAACATTTATCTGACTGATGGATCAGCAGCTGTTGTGAGTGAAACGGATGGTCAGATCTCACTGTCCACACATGCTTTTGGAAAAGGAAAAGGGATCTATCTGCCTTCCTTCGAATTCAGCTGGGAAAATACAAGACTACTTCTGAATTTGATTCGATTTGCGGGCAATGAATTCCATGAAACAAAGTACATCACGGATAACTTGTATACCGAGTGCGCTTACTATCCTGAGAGCAACATATTGGTTGTGATCAATAATAGCGATCAGGTTCAGTCCACAACGATCAATACAGAGCATGGAAAACAGACCGTGGAATTGGACCCGTATGATACGGTGATCACCAAAATTGGTTTAACAAAATCGGTATCCCCATAGAATAATGATTCAATAGACCGTATTCCTTAACCAGGAAGCGGTCTATTTTAGTTATTAGTTTAAAAGAAACTTACTGTATAGTGTTAACACTATTTAGTAGAATATTTAAATAAGGATAGGGATCATGAGCCCTAATATATTATTGTTTTCAACTTTTTAAAGGAGAGAGTGCCCTAATGTACAGTTATAAAATGTTGGACAAAATAAGCATGGCAACACTTCACGAGGCGTTTGTGGATGCGTTCTCCGACTACCAGGTTAAAATGGATTTGCCTTTTTGGAAGTTTCAACAGATGCTTCAACGAAGGGGGTATCACCCCGAATTATCTATGGGAGCCTTTAAGGATGAGAGAATGGTCGGATTTGTTATCAATGGACTTCGAAGCTGGAATGGAAAGACAACTGCATATGACCTTGGTACAGGCGTTGTAAAAGATTGCAGGCGGCAAGGCATTACAAGCGATCTGCTCTTGAATATTCAAAAGCTGTTAAAAGAAAAAAATGTAGAGCAATATTTGCTGGAAGTCATCCAATCCAACGAATCTGCAGTTCAGCTGTACAGTAAACAAAACTTCAAAATTCAAAGGGAATTTTCATGTTTCCAGTTGCAAAAAGATCAATTCATACCGCAAACGACCTGCACGGTGGAATGTGTGGAGAGAATCAATTTGGAGCAGTTCAAGGAATTTTGGGATATGGAGCCCTCCTGGCAAAATTCAATAGATTCCATCTACGCTTTACCGGAGGCTTTTATCTATGTGGTAGCACGTCAGGATCACAGCATTGTTGGTTATGGCATTATAGATCAAAAAACAGGTGATATTCCCCAGCTTGCAGTGAACCAAAATTACCGGGGCAAAGGTATTGCAAGCAGCATCCTGACAGAGATGGTCCAACGCACAGAAGCTTCTAGAATCAGTGTCCTCAATGTGGAGTCTCATCTGAAACCGATGCAAGATTTCCTCCTGGTCAAATCAGGTTTTGCATATCATGTGGGCCAGTACGAAATGCTCTTGAAATTATAACGTGATCGCTGTTTCGGCGTAAGGTCAGATCGGGTTCAAACGAAAATATGTGATATGTTAGCGTCTGTCTTGTTGGGCCAGTTGAACGGGAGGTTGATTAAAGGCTTCCCGGAAATCCTGGATTGCAGTATCCAACCCATCCTGTACTCGTTATAATAATGTTGATATATGACATGGTTAGAGGAGACAAAGACATAACATGAGCCGAAAGACATACTGTAAGCGTATTCAGTTTCTGGATGATTGGAGTCTCAAAACCAAGTTGTACATATTGTTCATTTTTTGTGTGCTGGTCCCGGTCCTGGTCACAAATACCGTGTTTTACCAAAGCATCAAAGGTAACATTGAAGAGAAGGAGCATAGCCGATTCAATGAAATGCAGCAAAGGATCAAGTTCAACCTGCGGAACAGTATAGACAATAGCTTGTATGTGTCCAATTTTCTCTATACCGATGGAACGCTGAACCGGTTCATGGAGTTCAAGTATCGCGATCAGGAAGACTATTACTCTGCCTACTATGATATGCTTAGCAACAACAATCTGGTCAGGTACTATTACAGCTACCAGCAGGTGAATCAAATCACGTTTTATGTTGGCAATGATACCTTCGTCAATGGAGGAAACTTTATTAAGCTGGATGAAGAGGTGAAGAAAAGTGATTGGTATCAAGCGCTGATGAAAACGAGCGACCATATCATGATCTATTCGTATTTTGACAAACAACAGGCGGAGATGTCGCAAAGTCAGGGAGGACGCAAAGTAAGCATTATTCGTAAGCTGGATTACTTTGGGGAGCAGCAGGTTGAAAAGGTGTTAAAGGTTGATCTGGACTACGCTTTCATCAACAAATCGCTTAAAAATGAGGGAGCCAATGGGAAGGTGTATGTCGTTTCGGATGGCAGGGTCATTTTCTCGAACGATTCAAAAATGAATCAGACGCGCAAGCCGTTTAATCTGATTGCAAACAGTCCAATTGACCCTGTTCAATCGATGCAATCGATCCCCGTCGTATCCGAGGATTGGCAGATTGTCGTCAGCACGGAGAAATTGGACGTTCTGTCGGAGATTGTTAATTCCAAGCTTAATTTGACTTTACTAATCATTCTTAATCTGTTGGTGCCGACACTGCTAATCTGGTTGATATCCAGATCATTGGTCATCAGAGTTGATCGGATAGCGAAGCACCTGGATCAAGTGAAGCATGAGAAATTTGAGGTGATATCGGGACCTGTGGGCAAGGACGAGATCGGCAGCCTGACCCATAGTTATAACATGATGGTCATCAAGATCAAGAACCTGATTGAGATTGTGTTTAAGGGCCAGGTGGAGCGGCAAGCCCTTGAGCTATCCAAGAAACAGGCGGAGCTGAAAGCCCTTCAGAGTCAGGTGAATCCCCATTTCATGTTCAACACGCTTGAAACGATCCGTATGCGGAGTTTGATTAAGGACGAGCTTGAAACCTCCGATGTCATTCATAAACTGGCACTGCTGTTACGTCAGACGATCAATTGGGGCGATGATCTGATTACAATTGCAGAGGAAATCAATTTTGTGGAGAGTTATCTGAGTATCCAGCAGTATCGCTTTGGTGAAAAGTTGCAATTTGCAATCCGGATCACAGACGAATCCATTGCTGCCATGATGATACCCAAGCTAACCGTTCTCACCTTTGTGGAGAATGCTTGTATCCATGGCATTGAGGGGACGTCGAATGATGGGGTCGTGGAGGTATTATTCGAGATTCGAAGTGATGAACTGTACATTTCCATTCGAGATACCGGAGTCGGTATGGATCAGGACAAGCTGGCCTCGCTCCGCAAAATGATGCAAGACCCGAGTATGGATCGGATGAGCGAGCTTAGCAGCATTGGTATGATGAATGCATATATTCGGCTGCGGATGTATTTTGATGATTTCGTTCAGGTGCACATATTCAGTGAAAAGGGGAAGGGAACAACGATTGGCATTCGAATTCCTCTTATGCAGGCATCTCAAGAATAAGGAGCGAGGATATGATCAACGTGCTGATTGTGGACGATGAGCCATTTATTCGCCAAGGACTTCTATTGTTAATTGATTGGGAGTCTTACGGATTTCAGATTTGCGGTCAGGCTTCCAATGGCATGCAGGCATTGGAGTGTATACGCGCTATGCAGCCCGATCTGGTGATTTCCGACATTAAGATGCCGGAAATGGACGGAATGCAGCTTGCCAAAACTTTGTACGAGCAATATAACGGTGACATCAAGCTGATTCTTCTAAGTGGATTCTATGAGTTCGGATATGCCAAGCAGGCGATTAAATACCAGGTGGATGACTACATTCTCAAGCCTATTGTGAAGACCGAACTGGTTCAGGTGCTTGAGGAGTTCAGGAGCGCATTTAATGCGCGGACGGAAGAGAAGCGATATCAGCAAAAAAAAGATCGGATTATTATGGCTCAGCATATGCAGTCAATCTTGCTTGGGGTGGCTGAGGAGGATGCTGTTACGAGTCTGCAGTCCCACTATCAAGATGCCGGCATACTGCGTTGCATCCTGATTGAGGCGGAAGCCGGTCCAGAACAGGGAACGGATTGGTGCGCTCGGGTTGAGGCGTGGGTGGGCAAGCCCTTGCCGGGACAAATTTTGAAGCCCTTCACAGGTGATAAAAATGCGGTTCTGCTCATGGTTACGGACCTGATGGTGAACCGTGAGGCAGTGACCTTGGAGCAATATTTGACCCGATTACATGCCGATCTGATCCATGGTCAAGAGGCGGCTATTGCTTGTTATGTCGGGAAGGAAGTACATGAGTTGGAGGCGCTGCACGAGTCTTATCAATCTTGCGGCATAATGAAAAGCTTACGTTTCTTCACCACTTGCAGGCCCATTTATTACTTCGAACTTATGGATACGACCTTATTTGTTAATCGGCCGGGACAGTTCGAAAAACAATTGTTTGATGGGCTAGTCAAGTCTATTGAGGAACAGCAGACGGATGAGTTATACAGTCATGCAAAGGCGATTTTTCAATTTTTTCTGGATGAGCGAATCGAGCCTGGTATTGTCCGCATCCACTTGCATTATCTGGCATACACTTTGCTGGATCTCGTGAACAACGATACGGTTACTCCAGATTCCGGGTTGATGGAATCGACTTTTCTGAAGGTGAACTACGCGATGTTATCGATGGAGGAAAACATTGAACATTTATGCGAATTCTCGCTCATGTGCGCAGAGAAACTGAAGGAGCAGCAAAAGTCGAATGCGATGGGCGTATTAGCCAAAATTGAGGCCTTCATTCACGAGCATTACAGAGAAAATATCAGTCTGAAATTGCTCGGGGAGCAGTTTTACATGAATAGTGCGTATCTGGGTCAGATTTTCAAAAAGCATTTCTCGATCAGCTTCAGTGATTATTTGAATCAATTGCGTATTGAGGAAGCCGCCCGGCTGTTGCGCAGAACAGATCAAAGAGTATACGAAATCGCAACAATGGTGGGATATCGGGATTCCGATTACTTTATTAGCCGGTTCGAGAAACTCATGGGGGAGACTCCTGCACAATATCGTAAAAGTGCCCATGCTGCGTACTCTCTTGATTAACATCCTGCACTCCTTGACGGAGCGGCGGGATATTTTTTTTCGCAGATGCTGGAATTAGTGGGATTCCATCTATAGTTTATCCCGTTGAGAGGGGCATGGAAGCATGATAATTTTAAGTCAGCCTTTGGAAAGCGCTTTCCAAAAAGCTTCTGTCAATATAATCGATGGAGGGGTCATGATGAAAAAGGATGTTAGAAAAAGAATCAAGTATAGTGCTCTGTTAGCTTTAATACTGGTCATCGCACTCACTGGATGTACAACGGGATCATCCTCGAAAGGGGAAAAGACAGCAGATGGAAGGGAATTGAAACAATTTTCCGCATTTTTTGCCGTACCGGGAAAAATTGCGCCTGACGATAATCGGGTGTTAAAGGCCATTGAGGAGAAAACAGGCGTCAGAGTCACGATGGACTGGCTTACGGGCCAAACAGCCAAAGAGCGGATTGGCGTACTCATTGCAGGCGGCGAATATCCCGATTTTATCGATGGGAGTGATGGTACTCAGCAACTGGTAGCAGCAGGGGCGTTAGTACCACTTGAGGATTACATCGATAAATATCCAAACATCAAAAATTACCTGGGCGAAGACTGGAAGAAGATGAAAAATACGACGGATGGACATATCTACTTCATTCCTCAATTCGGAAATATACAAGAAAAGTCGATGAAAGTATCCCATGACGGAGAAGCATTCTGGATTCAGAAGGCCGTACTGGAGTGGGATAATTATCCGACAATTAAAACGCTTGACCAATACTTCGACTTGATTGAACGGTATAAAGCAGCTCACCCGACCGTTGATGGTCAGCCAACAATTGGATTTGAAATTATCTCCTATGACTGGCGTTATTTCGCACTGGAGAACCCTCCGCTCTTCATGGCTGGTTATCCGAACGAAGGCGCAGCCATCGTTGATAAAGAAACGCTGACGGCCAAAAACTATAATACCATTCCGGAAGCAAAGGCATATTTCAAGAAAATTAATGAGGTATATCATCAAGGCCTGGTCGATAACGAAACCTTCACAGCAAACTATGATCAATATATCTCCAAAATTTCAACCGGACGTGTGCTGGGCATGGTGGATCAAGGATGGCAGTTCCTTGACGCCGAGGCATCACTCGTGAAGCAAAAATTGTATGACAAAACCTATGTACCGTTGTCCATTACACTCTCCGAGGATGTTAAAGGGCGCTATCAGAACAATCCAATCCTTAATGTGAATGGTGGCTTGGCTATTACAAAGAGCTGCGAGGATATCGAGGGAGCACTTCAATATATTAATGATCTGTTGGACCCTGAGATGGAAGTATTGAGAACCTGGGGACAGGAAGGCGTGGATTATCAAGTCGATGACAAAGGCGTGTTCTCCAGAAATGAGGAGCAACGTGCGAATTCCAAAGATCCGGACTGGGTACTGGCGAACACGGGAAGCCCATTGGTCTATTTCCCGCATCATGAGGGCATGACCGCTGACGGGAAGAATGCCCTTGACCCTAAGGAGCAGCCGGAGGAGTACCTTGCCACATTGAATGACATCGACAAAAAAGTGTTGAAGGCCTACGGATTCACGAAATTTACCGACTTCCTTGAGCCTGCGGAGGAAAATGAACCGTGGTTCCCAATCTATACCTATAATTTTGAACCAAATAAACCGGAGACCATCGCCAGACAGAAAATGGACGATGTAAAACGCAAATGGTTGCCAAAAGTGATTATGACTTCACCATCCGAATTTGATAAGGCTTGGGAAGAATATCAAGCCACGCTTAAGGAAAGTGCAGATATTAAAGCGTATGAAGATGCGCTGACGGAAGAAGTCCGCAGACGCATGGAACTGTGGGGATAAAGGCCTGTCACACAGAAAGGCTATGGGGAACCCCGTAGCCTTTCTTACACGCTAGATTGGGAGATTGGATAGGAATGGAATCGATTCACCCAGACTGGGTGATATAGATAAACTCGTAAGCAAGGAGAGAAAAAACATGGCCAAAAAGGAGTTGCAGCCTTCGTTAAAAACCAGCCATATCCCAGCGGGAACAAGCTGGATCGGGTATAACCTTTCCAGAATGAAAAGTCAGCGACAATTAATGTGGATGTCATTTCCGTTTATTGCGTTTATCGCTATTTTTGCGTATGGACCATTATGGGGCTGGTTGATGGCGTTTCAGAATTATAGACCGGGCATTGGTTTTATGGAGCAGGATTGGGTGGGAGTGGAACATTTCCGAACGTTATTCACGGACCCTACCTTTTTACGTGTTATTCGCAATACGCTGGCGATGAGCCTGATCAGTCTGTTTCTGGGATTTGTCGGCTCAATTGGTCTGGCGCTCTTATTGAATGAACTGCGAATGGTATTGTTCAAACGCGTGGTACAGACGGTTTCCTATCTGCCACATTTCCTGTCGTGGATCATCGTAACAGGTATCGTTGCGAATGTATTGTCAACCGAAACAGGAATAGTGAATGTGCTGTTGACGAAATTGGGCCTGATTGATGCACCGATCAATTTTTTTGCCGAACCCAAATACTTCTGGGGGATTGTAGGTCTGTCCAGCATGTGGAAGGAAATTGGCTGGGGCACGATTATTTATCTGGCGGCCATGGCGTCGATTAATCCGAGCCTGTACGAGGCAGCTTCCATCGACGGAGCCGGACGGTTTCGTAAAATGTTCAATGTCACGCTTCCAAGCATCAAACCAACGATTATTATCCTGCTCATCATCAACGTTGGTAACGTACTGAACGCAGGTTTTGAGATTCAATACTTGTTGGGGAACGGACTTGTGCAGGATGTATCCGAGACGATCGACATTTTTGTTTTGAAATACGGGATTAATCTCGGCAACTACTCACTTGCCACCGCAGCAGGCATTTTCAAAAGTGTGGTCAGTCTGGTGCTCATATTTATCGCCAACGGGATTGCCAAGTCTCTTGGTGAAGAGCGATTGATATGATAAGGGGGCAGAGCTGTGAAGAGATTTAGTAGAAAACGAAGCTTGGGAGACTCTATTTTTTCCATCACCAATGGCATATTTATGTTGCTTGTCATGGTTGTTACGTTATATCCTTTTTTAAACACCATTGCCGTATCTTTCAATAACGGGCTGGATACGATTCGCGGGGGGATCTATCTCTGGCCGAGGGAATGGACGCTGCAAAATTACGTCTCCGTATTCCAGAATCCGAATCTGACGCAAGCCGCATTTGTTTCGGTTGCCAGAACCGTGGTGGGAACGGTTGTACAGCTGTTCTGTACAGCCATGCTGGCCTATGTACTGAGCCGCAAAGAGTACATGTTTAACAAATTGGTCACGACGCTGTTTGTCATGACGATGTATTTCAGCGGGGGCTTAATTCCGGGATACATGCTGATCAAACAAGTGGGGCTGCTGAACAGCTTCTGGGTATACATTATTCCCGGCTTGATCGGGGTGTTCAACATGATCGTCATTCGTACCTACATTCAGGGACTGTCGGAGGGATTAA
Source organism: Paenibacillus sp. AGC31 (assembly GCF_057334655.1). Lineage (NCBI taxonomy): Bacteria > Bacillati > Bacillota > Bacilli > Caryophanales > Paenibacillaceae > Paenibacillus > Paenibacillus sp. AGC31. The sequence continues at coordinate 50,406 of NZ_JBHFJH010000026.1, read as the reverse complement.
TTGAATCCGCGAAGATGGATGGAGCCGGAGATTTTAGGATTTTCATGCGTATCGTGCTTCCGCTATCCAAGCCGGTTCTGGCTACGGTTGCACTGTTTATTGCTGTAGGTCAGTGGAACTCCTGGTTTGACTCCATGTTGTACACGGCGGGAAATCGGAATTTGACCACCTTGCAGTATGAGCTGATGAAATTGTTATCCTCTGCGACCTCACAGGGGGGAACCGTCAACGTGGATTCATTCAAAAATGTAACCAACATGGTGACGCCTGTGTCCATTCGGGCAGCCATCACGGTTGTGACGGCAATGCCGATCGTTTTACTGTATCCGTTCTTGCAAAAATACTTTGTGACTGGACTAACCATTGGAGGGGTAAAAGAATGAAAAATGCAAATCAAGTCGAACAATGCACGTTTGATAATCCGATTATGCCCGGGTTTTATCCAGATCCATCCGTCTGCCGGGTGGGTGAAGATTTTTATCTGGTGACATCCACATTTGCCTATTTTCCTGGCGTTCCGATCTTTCAGAGCCGTGATCTAGTGAATTGGAAACAGATTGGCAATGTGCTGGACCGCCCTTCGCAATTAAATCTTCAGGGAGCAGGCCATTCACAAGGGATATTCGCTCCAACGCTTCGGTATCATGAAGGCACCTTCTATATGATTACAACCAATGTATCACATGGCGGCAATTTTATTGTAACCGCTACCGACCCGGCTGGGCCATGGTCTGATCCTTATTTTATTGAAGGCGCAGAAGGCATAGATCCTACGATTTTTTTCGATGACGGCAAAGCGTATTACCTAGGTACACGTCCTTGCTCTGAGGGAGTTCGTTATAATGGCAATTGGGAAGTTTGGCTGAGAGAGCTTGATCTGGGCAGTATGAAGCTGGTGGGAGACAGTTACGTTCTGTGGCGCGGGGCGATGGTGGATGTTATCTGGCCGGAAGGTCCGCATCTGTATAAGATCGATGAATATTACTATTTATTGATTGCAGAGGGAGGCACAGGGCCAAACCATGCGGTGACCATTGCTCGTAGCAAAAGTTTGACCGAAGGATACGTCGGGAATCCGAATAATCCAATCATTACACATCGCCATTTGGGTAAGCGTTACCCTGTTGTTAATGTAGGACATGCCGACTTGGTGCAGGCTGCGAACGGTCAATGGTTCATGGTCATGCTTGCTTCGCGTCCATATGGAGGGAGCTATAGCAACCTGGGGCGGGAGACGTTCCTTGCTTCTGTTGTTTGGGAGGACGGATGGCCTGTTGTCAATGAGGGCCGCGGCATCCTGGAGGAGCAGGGCACGTTGGATTTGAAGCCTGTTCCGGTGGAGCCACAACTGCGTTTTGACCATTTTGACAGCGATCGTCTGGGTTTACAATGGATGTTCCTGCGCAATCCTCAGGAGGATCTCTATTCATTAACCGAACGAAAAGGATACTTGCGACTGAAGCTGAAACCGCAAACATTGAAGGAAAAAGAAAATTCCAGCTTTGTTTGTCTGCGTCAAAGGCATATGGATTATGTCGCAGCTACAGCGATGGAATTTGTGCCCGGAAATGCAAACGAAACGGCTGGTCTTGTCGTCATTCAGAACGATCAGTATCACGTACGGATTGAGCGTGCTCTGGTCGAGAATCAGCAGGTGCTGCGTGTGGTGACCGTTATAGATGGTCAGGATAGCCACATTGCGCAAATCGCGCTGGATGATGAAGTATCGCGAGTGTATATCAAACTGGCTGCGACAGGTCAGCAACTCAACTTCTATTACAGCACGGATGGAAGTCGGTATCATCTGGTGGCGGAACAGGTGGATACAAGCAGCCTGAGCACCGAAGTAGCCGGTGGCTTTGTTGGCTGTTGTATCGGAATGTTCAGCAGCAGCAACGGTACTTCTTCCGATCAGGTAGCAGACTTTGACTGGTTTGAATATGGTTCATATAAATAATATTTAGATGACAGAATAACAGCAAGAAAGCTCAATCCGGTGGCGGTAGTCCAGGGATTGAGCTTTTTTTCGTTCTTTTTGCGAAAGGGCTATGGGGAGGCATTTACAGTCTATTGTTCAGCTTCATGTGCTGAGCTTTTTATGATGTTAACTATTTTACGCTGCGCATCCCTGGCTTCCGGAATCGGATAGAGGACAAAGACATGGTTCATTTTGGGGTAAACGTACGTTTGATGATCGATTCTTTGATCCGTCAGAAGTCTGTCGAGCTTCATATTATCAGGAAACAAACCCTCGTGGGTTCCGATAAAGATGCTAATTTTGCCCAGACCGGCGAAATCTCCGTAGATTGGACTGATTAACGGATCGTTCAACGGTTTGTCAGCTGCCCAGATCCGCCGGATGACATCATACCCTTCCACAGCGAGCATAGTGTCGCGGGTCTCGTAATCGAATATGACCGGATTGTCCAGCACCATATCCACACAAGGTGATAACAAGATGATATCTTTGGGCTGCGGGAGATCATGCATCTTCAGATAATGGGCCAAGGCCAGGGATATGTTCCCGCCTGCGGAATCCCCCATAATGGTGAGTTGTGCCGGGTCGTCCACGGAGGCAAGCAGATCCCGGTATAGATTAAGCAGTTTCGGATATGTGTGCTGATAGTTAAAATGCGGAACCTTTGGATAGATGGGAGCAACAACTTTGGCATTCAGGGCCTGAGCCATATGGTCCATGAATTTCCAATGTAAAGACAGCGGCTGGTGTGTATGCGCCCCGCCATGAATGTAGAGAATGACCTTCTGTTCACGGGAATGCTGATCGTTTAAGGTAAACACCTGCATGTCTTCATGGGAGCGATCTTTAATGGAAGATGACAGTTTTGTTTTACCCAAGGTATAAGGTTTAATGTTTTCCAAGCCCATATGATCCAGGTGTTTGCGGGTAAGCTCGCGTGTTGAAAAAGTTTTCTTGGTATCTAACGTTCCGATATATTTCTCGAATAGAAAGCTCGTTAACGAGCGTTTGTGATTATGGATATACATGTTCATTAAGGAATCACCCTTCCTGATGGAGTTCAGATATACGATCTGTGGAGACTATAAGTAAAGTATAAAGGTTGAAGTGTACTTCAAGGTCAATCTTAACTTTTATATTAAAAAACCGTTTACGGTTAGAGTAAAGCATGGTACCCGTTCTATGTTATGATATTTGCATCTTCAAAAGTTCGATTGAAGGGGCATAGCGTATGAATCAGAGCATACAACAGTTTAAAGCGGATTTTTTCAAAGCGTTGGCACACCCGATGCGAATTCAGATTCTGGAGCTGCTGAGTGAAGGAGCCAAAAACGTGAATGAACTGCAAAGCATTCTGGGATCGGAAGGCTCTGCCGTTTCACAGCAACTGGCTGTATTGCGCAGCAAAAACGTTGTCCACGGAATCAAAGAAGGGACAACCGTCACCTATTCGCTGCGTGATCCGCTGATTAAGGACCTGTTGGCAGTCACCAAACAGATTTTTGACAATCATCTGGTTGATGCCATTTCCATGCTGGAAGATATTCGTAAAGAGTCCTGACACAATAAACAAGAGCAACTGGGTGTAATCACCGGAGGTTCTTGTTTTTTTGTGTTAAGTTCCTGCTGGGATTGTGCGTAATCCGATTGACAGGACGTATGCAGGGGAGTAATCTTTTAAATATATTCAAATATTCAAATATATGAAGAAAAGAAGGTTTTTGTGCATGAAATGGATGGGGAGATATGCAGGGTACAATGCTGCCGCTTTTCGCAAAGATCTGTTATCAGGACTGATTGTGGGTATCATTGCGATTCCACTCGGTATGGCGTTTGCCATCGCTTCCGGGGTCAAACCGGAGTATGGATTGTATACCACAGTAATCGCCGGGATTCTCATTTCCTTGCTGGGTGGGTCCAAGTTCCAGATTGGCGGGCCAACGGGGGCATTCATTCCGATCCTCTTTGCCATTGTGATGCAGTATGGATATGAGAATCTGCTGATCGCCGGAATGATGGCCGGTTTGATGCTTGTACTTATGGGCGTATTCAAGCTTGGGGCATTAATTAAGTTTATTCCAAAGCCGGTGACTATCGGTTTTACGGCAGGGATTGCCGTCATTATTTTTAGCGGACAAATAACGAACTTTCTGGGACTTCGAGGCATCGAGAAACACGAGGATTTCTGGTCCAATATGAAAGAAATCGGGATGCATATCTCGACGATTAATATATACAGTGTGCTTACAGCTGGAATCTGTCTGGCTGTTCTTCTGCTTGTGCCCAGGTTTGCACCAAAGGTGCCTGCATCACTGGTAGGGCTGGTTCTTTCGACGGTAGTCGCGGCGTTCTTTTTTGAAGGGCAGGTGGCTACAATTGGTTCGTCCTTTGGCGCTATACCTAACACCTTGCCTCAGTTTCATGTGCCTGAGATCACTTGGGAGCGTATCGTGAACTTGCTGCAACCCGCTTTTGTCATCGCCATGCTGGGTGGAATTGAATCGCTGCTATCCGCAGTTGTTGCCGATGGCATGACCGGAAGTCGGCATAACAGCAATCGAGAGTTGATTGGGCAGGGGATTGCTAATATGGTGACGCCGTTATTTGGTGGTATTCCTGCAACAGGAGCGATTGCACGTACAGCAACAAATATCAAATCCGGCGCAGTATCGCCATGGTCTGGCGTGATTCACGGTGTGGTGGTTTTGCTGGTACTTGTTCTCTTTGCGCCATATGCATCCCACATTCCTCTTGCCAGTATGGCTCCCGTTCTCATGCTGGTTGCCTGGAATATGAGTGAACGGAGATCCTTCATACATGTCATGAAAACCCAAACGAGTGATTCACTCGTGCTGCTGATTACCTTTTTGCTGACCATATTTACAAGTTTAACAACGGCTGTAGAGGTGGGGTTGATTCTGGCGGTCCTTTTATTTGTTAAACGGATGAGTGAGATGTTGAAGGTTACCAAAGTACTGCCTGATCCCGATCATAAACATGAGAAAGTCATGGCCCACATGGTTCGGGAAGGACATGACTGTCCGCAAATAAGCCTCTATACAATTGAAGGGCCACTTTTTTTCGGCGCAGCGGATATGTTCGAGAAGTCGGTCATGGATTCGATTCATCGTCGACCAGGTACTCTGCTGTTGCGCATGGGCAAGGTGCCTTTTATGGATACGACAGGTGAATCCAATCTGGCCCGTGTTGTCAAACATATAGAGAGATCCGGGGGCAGGGTTTTACTTTCAGGCACTCAGGCGCAACCTCTGGAGATGCTGAAGAGAACAGGATTGATTGAACGGATTGGTTCGGATCATATGTTTGAGCACACGGGTGAAGCCATCAATTATGCATTAGTACATCTGGATGTTCAGAAATGCAGGGGGTGCAAACATTTTGCCTTTCGTGAATGTGCTGCATTGTCGAGCGCTGGCATCGACCCAGCGTGTAATAGCCTGTTGAAACCTGGAAAGCGAGTCAATGTAAATAGCCCTATCTAACCTGCTGATGAGAGATGGAACTATAGGAGTCCAAAAAGTATTACTCATTAAAATATATATTCTGGAAAATAAACGAAAAATATACTATGTTATAGGTTGATAGGTGAAGGATTACATCGTCCATCAGATGAGAAATAATCATATTAAACCGAAGGAGCAACCATATGTCTATTCAACCGACTGCTTTACGTTCAGTGCTTAACCCCAGGTACCTGGAATCTGCATTGAGGAATCACTATGACATTGGAACATGGGAAGAATGTTTGTTTTGGCTCAGAGGATTGAATGATACCTACCGGGTTCGCACGTCCAGTGGCATGTACATTCTTCGTATCTACCGCACTGAAATTACGGAGGCAGATGTTCAGTATGAGCTTTCGTTATTGTCTCAATTGAAGAACGTTCTAGGTTCTGCGGAACATACCGACATTGGAGAATACATCGAGAAGAAAGATCATACGGGATATACGGTGTTGGAGGCTGCGGAAGGCAAGCGGGTTGCTGTAATGTTTCGGTATATTGAAGGTACGGAGAACAACCTGGAGGATGAGGAGTCTTGTTACGCCTTTGGCCAATCTGCCGCTGAATTGCATGAGGCTATGGATCAGGTGAACATGGAGCTGCCACGATATGAGCTGGATCTGAAGTTACTTATTGACGAACCTCTTGAGCGAATTATTCACTTTATCGGTGAGAACAATGAAGCAGCAGCATTTCTCCATACGTTTGCCACAACATTAAAAGAACGCATCGTTGCCACTTCCAGACAAGACCTGGACTTTGGTCTGTGCCATGGCGATATGCATGGGAATAACAATGTGTTTCAACAGGAACATCAGTTCATCCATTATGACTTCGAGTGGGCAGCCAAAGGCTGGCGTGCTTACGATTTAGCTCAAGTGAAAGTTCGAAAAAGGCAGTCTGATGAGCGAAAAGCAGTATTATGGGATGCGCTAATGGCAGGATATCGTTCAGTCAGAAGCTTCTCTGCCGAAGATGAGCAGGCGGTTGATCTATTTATTGTTGCTCGCCGATTCTGGGTGATGGGATTAGATGTTGCTTTTATTGAGAGTGATATGGGTGCGCTGGACTATGGTTCGGATTGGCTGGATAGTTTCGTGGAAGAGTTCCGGGATACGGGGATTATATCCTAGCAAATGATGAATATTATTTTAGGTGTAGGTTTGAATGTTTTAAGACCCTTCCGAGTCAACTTGAACTCGGGAGGGTCTTTTTCATCTTATATTGAAGGTAACAGGGTCACTTATTAGTTCGATGATGCTGAAGAAGCGGCAGCAGCCGATGCTGTGGCAGCTGCGGCCATGGCGGCCTGCTGGGCAATAATAATGTTTGTGATACTGGTTGAAATTGCTGTCGTAAGCACACCGTTGCGCAGATTCTCCACATGTTGAATGGCTACCAGAGCAGACGAGAACAGGAGCAACTCCTGTTTGTCGATTGACCAGGCACCGAAGCCTTTTTGAGTCCGTAACCAGTCATTTGTTTCCGCGACTTCATCCACTAAAGAGTCTCTGTCCGAGGGCAACAGGGAGAGTATCCCGAGAGATGGTAACGTATACGTTTTGTCCATTCGAAGATCCCTTTTACGAAAAGCTTCATTTAAGGCAATCACACGAGCACCTGCATCCGGGATATCCTCTCCAAGAACCAGGACCTGTGTTAATGCCTGCACACTGTTTCTGGAAGAGAACTCCGGTTTTAATTCGCCATAAAGTTGTTCCATGCGTGCCACACCGGTATCTACTTCGAGATCGGAAAGGGCTAACATGGCAGCGAAAATGTAGTCATCCTGTCCAGTGAGGAAACGATGCTCTGCTTTCATGCCGTCATAAAATAATTTGGCCCGCTCCACCGTAGGTTGAAACAGGTCAGGTGATGTCTGAGTAGCGATCTGATAGGCAGCAATAACCAGATAATCAGAGTTGCGGAATTTGATCTCTTTCATCAAGTCATAGACATGCAAGGTGTCTGCCAGTCTCGTCTCTTCATCCGTTGTAAGGGAGAGCATGGCAGCAATGCTAACGGCCGAATTACCTCTAAAAGCAGAGAAGAGTTTTGTGTTTTGCTTAATCAACTCATGGCTTTGACGAATGGCTTCCCCATCCGCTGTTTTATTCTCCGCTGCATAGAGCAGGGCAGCCAGACGGTGCATCATCGCATGTTGCCATTTGAACGATTTCTTGATGATCTGGGTGTTGGAAACAAATAATTCAACTCGTTCTGCATGATGCTGCTGCATAGGCACACCTCCATATTCACTGTTATTCTACAATACCGTTCCAGCTTCCTTCATTCCGTCGGTGTAAACAGATTAGATGATTAGGAATATCAAATGAATTAAAGCGATTATTCCCATAGGGTAGATCAATGATCTGGAGAACCCGTTTTTAAATTCATTTCGAGGATGTTTTTCGAAAAAGAAGTGTAATACGGTATGTATGATGAAAAAAATATCCAGCACCCAAAATGTAATGGTCTGATATGAGCTAAAAAGAAGAGAGAGAATGATGGTATACATTGGCAGGTGAATCCAAGTGAAATACCTATAGGCCTTATCATCTTCCATATCTTTTAACACCATGAACAATTTCCACTCGGACCGCCGGATGGCATCCATTTCGTGAAGCAGAAAGAGAGACAGGTTAAACAAAAATAAAACCAGTAAAAAGTCAGGCATGTAAAGTCTCCCATTTTTCAATGTAATATGATCAAGATAATAATACGAAATAGCCCTTTGATGGTTTCAGGCATACCTATTGTCAGAGAAAATTTCGGGAGAGAATTAATGAATGCTTGATCGTAGTTTTAGAGGCTGTTTCAAAAAAATAAATATTTTCATTGTTTAATGTGCTAAAGGATTTTGCTGTGAAGTGTCGAATAATGTCAATTGATAGGTATTTTGAATCATGGGAGGCTGATCAGATAAGCGTTGCTTTAGACAGTAGCTACTCCACAATGAGGAAGGAACTGATGACCATTAACAGTTCAGTGATCATGTTCAAGAAAGTTTCATTCATGCTTTTATGCCTTACATTAGTTGTAGCCAATGGATTTATCGGGAGTCAATGGTTGGGAACTGCATCAGCAGCGGCCCCAACAACAGTAACGTTTTCTACAACTGATAGTAGTGTCTGGGCTGATGGAATTGCTGAAGATGGCGATGGTGGCTCAATAAATATCCCTGAAAAGGTTTTTCAATTTTACAATATTAGTGATGTTAGTGGAACAATGATGCCGGGAACTCTCATCTATGCAAATACAGAGGTAGATGGTTGGTTTCCTTTTCTGACTACTTATGAAACGGACATTAATTATGGTTGGAAAGGAATGGGGATTAGAACGAGTGATGCATCTGAGTTTCAAATTAACGGATTCTTCTATTCAAACTGGGGTGAAGGACCAATAAATATTAAAGTTGAAGGGTATCGGGATGGCGCGTTGGTTGCTACCCATTCATTTCAAAATGACGAAGTAATTGCAGATTATCACTCTAAACATGTTTTATTAAATGAAGACTTCGATAATGTGGATATGATTCTTTTATATTCAACTGATAAAGGTAGTTGGCATGGTATTAATGACATTGTGCTTGATGATGCCATCGTTTCTGCTTCAGCGCCAACAATTAACACACAGCCAGTCGGTGCGACAGTTGACGAGGGGGCGAGTAGTCCAACGCTGAGCGTAGGGGCTACAGTCAGTGATGGAGGAACGTTAAGCTACCAGTGGTATAGCAACGCTACCAATAGCACCACGGGTGGCATGTTGATCAATGGGGCAACAAGCCCAACGTATGATGCGCCAATTACGAATGCAGGAACGACCTACTATTACGCGATCGTGACTAACACCAACAATGGCGTAAATGGAACGAAGACCGCAACCGCTACGAGCAATGTGGCACAAGTAACGGTAAAAGCGCTGGTTCATGCAACAGTGCCAACGATTAACACACAGCCAGTCGGTGCAACAGTTGACGAGGGGGCGAGTAGTCCAACGCTGAGCGTAGGGGCTACAGTCAGTGATGGAGGAACGTTAAGCTACCAGTGGTATAGCAACGAAACTAACAGCACCACAGGCGGCACGCCAATCAATGCGGCAACAGGCTCAACATATGCAGTGCCAACCACAAGTGCGGGAACGATCTACTATTATGCGGTCGTGACCAACACCAACAATGGTGTAAATGGGACGAAGACCGCAACGACGACGAGCAATGTTGCTGTAGTTGCCATTCAACCAGCACTAACGTATATCATTGAGAATATTTCGGATCAAACCCCAGCAGCATTGATTCAGGGCTATGCCTCGGGTAGTCAAGAAACATTAACCATTACCGTGAAAAATATCGGTACGGGTACATTGACTAACTTGGAGGTAGCATCTGGTGGGGCGAGCGGGTCGGATTTTGAAGTAACACAACCTACAGTGTCTACCCTTAACCCAGGGGCTGAAACCAGCTTCACGGTAATGGTTAAGGATGGTTTGCCAGCAAGCACTTATACTGCGACGGTTCTTATATCTGCGGACAATATGCTGGACCAGACATTCCAAGTTGTTCAAGCGATCAACTTGCCAAATGCGCCGGCCAATCCTCAGGATTTGGTAGTAACCCCTGGAGATCGTCAGGCTCAGCTGACTTGGAGTAACGTGCCGGGAGCGACATATTACGAAGTTTATTTATCAACAGTATCCGGTCAATTTAGCAGTAACGCCATCACCACCGTGACGGATGGGAATTATCGTGTGGAAAATCTGATTAATGGAACCACTTATTTCTTTATGGTGAAAGCAGGAGGATTGGGTGGCTTGAGTGCGGAGTCTAATGTGGCAAGTGCAACTCCATTAACGGTTCCAGAAGCACCATCATCCGTAATAGCAGTCGCTGGTAACGGACAGGCTACCCTTAGCTTTAATCCTCCAGCAGACAATGGAGGAAGTGCCGTAACGGCATATGAGGTGAATGTTCTACCAGATAATAGAGTCGTGACTGGAACACGTAGCCCAATAATCATCACGGGATTAACCAACGGAACGAGCTATACGTTTACAGTGAAAGCAAAGAACCAAGCAGGAGGTAGTGAGTCTTCGTTACTATCCAATACGATCATCCCGTTGGCACCAACAGGTAATGGCGGCAATACCGGTGGCGGAGGAGGAAGTACTGGCGGTAGTGGAGGCAATACGACTCCGAGTCAGCCACCTACATCAGGAACTCAAGTTCCGAACCCAGGAAATTCAGGTGTGGATGTAATGGTCAACGGGAAAGTGGAAAACATAGGATCAGCAACTTCAAGTGAGCGAAATAGTCAAAGTGTAACCACAGTAACGGTAGATTCCGTGAAACTGGATGAAAAGCTCTCCGTAGAAGGAAATGGGGCTACGGTCACCATTCTGCTAAATACACAATCTGATGTTGTCATTGGGGAACTTAATGGTCAGATGATCAAGAACATGGAGGATAAAAACGCAACTCTGAAAATTCAAACGCCTTCTGCGACCTACACATTACCTTCTCAACAAATCAATATCCAAGCGTTGTCCAATCAACTGGGGCAGTCGATTAATCTCAAAGATATTCAGATTCAGATTGAGATTTCGGCTCCTGGATCAGAGATGCTGAGGGTAGTAGCAGATACAGCTGAAAAAAACAGGTTTACACTGGTTGCCCCATCGCATAATTTTGAATTGCGCGGTATTTACGGTAACCAGACGATTAACATCTCTAATTTCAACGCGTATGTTGAACGAACGATTGCGATTCCTGAGGGAGTAGATCCCAACCGAATAACGACAGGTATAGTCATCGACACGGATGGATCAGTTCGTCACGTACCGACTCAAGTCATTGTTAATGATGCGAATTATTATGCCAAGGTGAACAGTCTATCCAACAGTACGTACTCCATTGTATGGAATCCGATCGAATTCCAGGATATGCAAACTCACTGGGCTAAAGCCGAAGTGAATGATATGGGTTCTCGCATGGTGATGAAAGGGACAGGCGAAGGTATGTTCACCCCAGAACGAGATATTACCCGGGCTGAATTTGCAGTGGTATTGGTTCGTGGCTTGGGATTGAAATTGGATTCATCCAAGAACGTATTCTCGGACGTAGCTGCCGATGCATGGTACAGTCGCGCAATCAATACGGCCTATGAATATCAATTACTAGATGGCTTCAGAGATGGAACGTTCCGTCCTGACGACAAAATCACACGAGAGCAGGCCATGAATATTATTGCAAGAGCCATGGACATTACAGGGCTAAAAGAAAAGCTTCCCGTTCAATCCGGATCAACCGAGCTTCAAAAGTATATCGATATATCAGACTCGTCTGTATGGGCAAACAAGGGTATAGCTGAAAGCATACAAGCGGGTATTTTCTCAGGTAGAAGTGATAGTAAGCTCGCACCCAAGGCACATATTACAAGGGCTGAGGTGGCTACAATTGTTGAGCGACTTCTCCAAAAATCAGGATTAATCTGATTGCAAAAATCATCGGGGGTTATCCTAATCATGTCAGGTGACGGCATGAGGAGGAGGCCTCCTTTATTATGTGGAAATTCTGTTTTGCTTGCGTTTCCTCATATTCCTTGTTGTATTTCTGCGGCACATCTCGTACAACTTGGTGAAGTAATTCTGCATTGCGTTAATGTGAGTGTGAAATGGGGGAAATCGTTTGGAGTCAAAGCAACTATCTAGAGGGCTAAAGCCCCGCCATGTAGAGCTGATTGCACTCGGAGGTACAATCGGCGTTGGTTTGTTCATGGGATCGGCGAGTACGATCAAATGGGCAGGTCCATCCGTGCTGCTGGCTTATTTATTGGCGGGTATCGTTATCTTTTTTGTCATGCGCATTATGGGGGAAATGTTGATTCAGGAGCCGGTCACGGGTTCGTTTACAACATTTGCTCACAAATATATTAGTCCGCTTGCCGGATTCCTGACAGCCTGGGGCTACTAGTTTCTGTGGGTTACGGTGGGTATGGCGGAAGTTACGGCGATTGGCATCTATGTGGGGTATTGGTTCCCGGAAATTTCCGCAGTGGCTACCTGCACTTGCTGGGGTGCTCATCATTGCGGCGGCAAATCTGGCGGCGGTGAAGTTCTATGGGGAATTTGAATTCTGGTTTGCGATGATCAAAGTGACGGCTATTGTGGCGATGATCGTAAAATCGGAACAGGTCTGATCTTCTTCGGTTGGGGGAACGGAGGACAGCCAATCGGGCTGTCGTTTCAAGGGGTAGAGATGGTTGGTATTACAGCAGGCGAAGCGGAGAATCCGAAATACATCTTGCGTAAAGCGATCAAAAATATCGTGTGGCGTATTCTTATTTTCTACGTTGGTGCCATATTTGTTATCGTAACTCTGTACCCTTGGAACGAGGTCTACAGTGCAAGTGTTCTTCCGGGTATGGTTCCATGGTTCGCGCTGGCATTCAGCCAGTTCCGATTCAGAAAGTGTTGGGGCAACGAGATGGTGGCGAAGATCGCTAGTCTAATATTCAAAAATCAACTTAGATCGTAATTTCATACGTGCATTCCTTGAATACAATGGAGAACCTGCGGGTGATTCAGTGTCATTCAGGAGTGCATTTTTTTATCCGCAAAATTCATACTTGAATCTCCTGTAACTGGAGGTTTTAAGATTGGAGGCAGACAAGGGGGCATACATCTTATGAGGACAGTAGAATGGATTTATCTTATTTTCAACCTGCTTATGTTCGTGGGGTTAATCGGGATTGGGAGACAGAGTCAACATTTTCGGAAAATGGTATGGGGTGGATTCGTCATATCGGGTGTGCTGTTGATCATCCATGGTGTGGTCGAAGGACTTCGTTGGCCGATGATTCCGGCGTATCTGCTCACGTTGGTTCCACTGGTTGTGTTATTTACAAAGGCAAGACGCCAGCAACAGTCAGGTGTAACCTCGCTGAACAGCAAAGGTTCCGGGGCATCTGCTTCGACATCACCTGTGGCGGGCAAATTCGGGCGTGTTCGAATCATTGCAACGTCTCTTCTGGTGCTGGTATACGCTATTGTGAGCATTGGCTTGCCACTGCTGTTCCCGGTGTTTTCGTTTGCCAAGCCAGCAGGTCCTTATGGAATCGGGACGGTATCCTACGATTGGACAGACAGCAGTCGGGAGGAAATTATGACGAGAACAGCTGGTGATCAACGGGAGCTGATGGTACAGATCTGGTATCCAACGAATCCAGATGTAGAGGTCGCAGCAGTTCCTTATGTTAATAAGCCGGAGATCTACGGGACAGCCTTCAATGAAGTGCTGAAACTGCCAAAGCTTTTATTTTCCAGTCTGAGTCAGGTCAAAACACATGCGATTCAGGAAGCTCAGTTGTCTGATGCCGAAGCCAAGTATCCGGTTGTTCTTTTCTCTCATGGTCTGCATGGCTATGAAAATCAGAATACGTTCCAGGTTGAGCAGCTGGTCAGTCAAGGTTACATTGTCGTAGGCATCAATCACACGTATAGCAGTCTGGTGTCTGTATTTCCGGATGGACGTGTGGCGCAGTTTGAATCCGAAGGGAAAGAAGGCTTTGAGCAGCTGCAGTTCAGTTACATGGACAAGTTGAATGAGACATGGGTGAAGGATGCACAGTTTGTACTGGATGAGGTGGAGAAGTTGGCTGAGGGAGACCCGAGTGGACGCTTTACAGGACATATGGATCTGGACAACATCGGCATGTTTGGGCATTCATTTGGCGGAGCAACGACAGTACAGATGTTAATGGATGATCCGCGTGTGAAAGCAGGCATGAATATGGATGGTGTATTGTTTGGCGAGAAACGTATCCCTGCGGAAGGCGTGGGCAAGCCGTTCCTGATGATGAGTGCAGACTCAACCGTTGCAGGTACAAGTGTGATGAGTGATGAAGAGATTGCTGCGATGGGCACGACCCGTCCGGAAGCCGAGAAATACTACGAGGAAGTGTACGAGCGCTATGAGCCGGTAACCGTAGGAGGGAACTACTGGATGGAGTTGACCAACACCAAACATCTGAGTTTCTCCGACCTCTACCTGATCTCTCCACTGCTCGAATGGACGCAAGGTGTAGATGCGCGGGCGACACAACAATTGGTCAACGATACAACGATTGATTTCTTCAACCACTACTTGAAAGGGCAAGCGCTCCATATGGACAAGGAAGTTGGAGAGCACGAATCCTATTCGTTGAAAAAAGGCTAAACGTACAAATGGAAGGAGACTGAAGCTCAGTCTTCTTCCATTTGTTTTAATCGTAACCGCATGCCCTCCTGCAACAGGTTAATGCCATCTACAATCTGGCTCCATTCGGGATTCATCACCTTGCACAGCTTGTTAAAACGCAGAATGCGATCGGTCACAGAGTCCAGCATATATCGGGCCTGTTTACTGAAAAATACTTCGGGTGTTTCGGCATGCTCGACACTTGCATACATCAACACAAAGTCCCACACCATGCTTTGCACAGCAGGGCTACCGATGGCCCAACGTTTGTCCAGCGCTTCGGCAGTGCGAATGCGAATTGCTTCCATTTTCTTCACCCAGACATCCGCTTCGACTTGTGGCTGATTCGCCATAATGAAGAATGGAACCTCCAACTGAGCCAGATCGGCCCAATAGGCCGGATCATTGATCAGTTCCTGAATTTCCTTCCAGGCCAGTGTTTGCTGAGCCGTCAGTTTGGTATCTTTCATCATGTATTTGTCGAAAAAGTGCAGGAACGACACTCTCCAATCCTGCGGAATGCTGTCCAGCAGATGGGATTCATCCACCTTGGCAGCAACGAATTGTTTTCGCTTACTCGCATTCGCCGTCAGAGATTCTACCAGACTGGAGATATAAGTGAGAGACTGTTCCGAGCGCAGTGAAGTTTCTTCTTCATGCTGCCTCGCTTGGTGTAAAACAGAGAGCATGGAATTCATCGTGCCGATCTGGGTTTCCAAGGCTTCAATCTGCAGATCCAATGCCTGTGATACCGCGAGTTCACCAGACATGAGCTTTCGAATATCCGGTATGCTGAAATTCAGATAACGTAGTGTTGTAATGAGTTCGAGTTGCCACAGGTCTTGCGTTGTATAGAGTCGATGCCCACCTTCCGTATGACTGGAGGGCTGTAACAGTTCAATCTCATCGTAATAACGGATCGTTTTCACCGTGGAACCGATCAGTTTGGCTGCTTCACCGATGGAATAGGGTTCTTTATTTGAGTTCAACGAGATCACCTCATGATTCATTATACAACCTCCAGTCACTGGAGATTCAATACCGGAATAGTTGCCAAGGAAATGTAGCAGGTCCAGTTTAAATTCCACCCATCTCGGTTACAAAGGAAAGAGTGCAACTTTTACGCAAACAACTTCTGATAATAAATTTAATATTTACATGATAACGAAGAGCACAGGAATAATCTGAAGAAACGGAGTGCTCGCCTAAAAGCTTTCTGAAAGAAAGCTACATCGGAAGCATACGCTATCACCGGATTTTCACCTTATATAAGGGAGAGAAAAAAATCTGGGGATAACAGCGATCGGAAGGTTATTCTGTGATCGTAGTGATCAATGTAAATAACCAAGGAGGAAATTGAACATGGCTAATCAAGACCAGCACACCATGCAAGATCCAACGACCCAATATCCGAAGGCTACACCGGAGTGGAAACAGCAGCAGGATGAGCCGGGGCTCCAGCGTGAGATGACCCCTGTTCCCGATGCGGGTGAGAAAAGTTATAAAGGCAGCGGACGATTAACGGGACGCAAAGCAGTTGTGACCGGAGCCGACAGCGGAATTGGTCGGGCGGCAGCAATTGCGTTTGCCCGTGAAGGTGCAGATGTTGTTCTGGCTTATCTGCCGGAAGAGGAAGCGGATGCGCAGGAAGTTGTGAAGCTGATTGAGGAAGCCGGTCGCAAAGCAATTACGATGCCAGGTGACCTGAAGGATGAGAAATACTGTGAAGAACTTATTGAGTCTGCGGTAAAAGAGCTTGGCGGGATTGATATCCTAGCTAACGTGGCAGGTAAACAGCAGTTTGTGGAGCAGATTGCGGATCTGACTACCGAGCAATTCGATGCAACGTTCAAAACAAATGTGTATTCCATGTTCTGGCTCTGCAAAGCAGCTGTGAAACACATGAAGCCGGGCAGCTCCATTATCAACACATCATCGATTCAGGCGTACAAACCTTCGCCAATCCTGCTGGATTATGCGACAACGAAGGCATCCATTAACACGTTCAGCAAAGCGCTGGCACAACAGGTGGGTAGCAAAGGGATCCGTGTCAATGTTGTTGCACCAGGACCGGTATGGACACCGCTCCAGGTCGTGGGTGGACAACCAGTCGAGAAGCTGGCTGATTTCGGCTCCAATACACCGCTAGGTCGGGCAGGACAACCTGCCGAGATGGCTCCGGCATTTGTGTTCCTGGCAAGCCAGGAATCCAGCTATGTGAGTGGCGAGACATTGAATGCAAATGGCGGTACGGTTAGTCCTTAAATATCTTAGGTAATCCGATCATTGTATAAGAGGATACGGTCTCCATATTGGGGGGCGGTATCCTCTTTTTTGTCATTAAGATGAGAGAAATAAAATATTTTTATATATGAAAGCGTTCTTATATAAAATAGGAAAGGTACATGGTAATATATTCAAGAACATGTTCTTCGCTCCCAGCTCTGAGAGTGCGTTGCTTATACAATGAATCTGTTCAGATCAATATACTATGCCTAGGAATCGAAGGAGGAATTCTGTAATGGCCAAGAATGTACTTAAACTAGGTGACCCTGTCATAAGCACGTACACATCGTATGGGACATTAACATCCGTTATGAACGAAGATTTATGGCCATGGATTTTCAATAACTTTATACAAATCAGGTATGCACATGGATGGGGAATTTTTTCGTTTGATTCTCATCAGTTTCTGCTAAGTACCTGTCCGGGAATTTCCTTTTACAACCTGCCACAAGAAATTGTGATTAGCAAATGGGGAACATCACTTAAGCAAGTGATTACAGAAGCGATAGATATGGGATATTATCTATATATTTATGCAGATAGATACTACATTGCGTGTACAGACTATTATCAGAAAGAACATCTTATGCATGAATTGTTGGTGTACGGGTATGACCTGGATCAAAATTTGATATACATTGCTGATAATCTAGATGATGGTAAATTCATACAAACCGCATGCAGTCTGGATGAACTTGAGAAAGGCTACTGGGCCATGTCTAACGAATACAGTTTTTGGACAGAAGTGAGATTTCTTAAGCCTATCCAGAATATCAATTATGCAATTCATGTGGAGCAAATGATAACGGCGATGGAAAACTATCTTAATTCAAGCGAGACATATGACTTAGTGAGAGATCAGAAATACGATTTTGGAATGAAAGCCATTCAACGTATCTTTACCGACATTGAGCAGGCAGCCCTAGTTGGAGAAGCGTTGGATTCACGAGTCTTTCATCTCTTGTATGAACATAAGCTATTAATGGAGTTACGTTTATCTTACTTAATGGAGAAATCAATCATTGAACGAGATGCAACCTTCATGGAATTAAGCACTATTCTGAAACAGGACTACTTTAAATTGAGAAATATAGTTCTGAAATACAATATAACGCGTGATGCAAGTACACTTAGTAAAATAAGTGAGAGGCTGCAACAGAATCTCATGAAAGAAAAAGCATTTATTTCTTCTTTTATTACCAGATTGCAACAGGTTAAATCAATGGCTTGAAGTCATCTAATAATAGACAAAAAATCCCCTTTGCTTGTTAGAAAGCAAGGGGGATTCCTGTGTAACTAAGTTACTTCTGCTCTGGTTTCGGGTCCAGAATGGCATAACTGCCTAGCGTGGCTAATTGTGCTGTATTCAGAAGCGCTTCATCCACTGCAGCGAGGGCTTCACCGGCAGCTGTCATCAGCTCATCAGAGTCAACAGGTGAGGCGAAACGGAGAATGACCCGGTTCTCTCCTTTTTTGAGTTCACTCTCAGCCTTGGTTTTGTACTCATTAATGGACGCGACTTCGAGATCATTCTGCACATAATAATCATTGGCATCGCTCTCGCCATTAAACATCGTGAGCTCGGAATCAAGCCAATAATCTTGATCCGCTATCGTTTTCTGACTTGCAGCAGTCTCATCATTGGCATTGTACAGGAAATACGGGATGCCGGAGTTCGTCAGGTTGTTGGTGGCATCGACATGGAACCATTCGTTCCCGATTTTGACCTTGTTCCATGCATGTGGAACGCCGCTGGAAGCGCCCGTTACAACGATGCTTTCCAATCCCGAGAGATCGGAGAGCAATTTGTAAACGGAAGCATAGCTGGCACATACCCCAACTCCTTTGACCAGAATACCGTATGTGGTGAACGAGTCATTAAACTGTGGATCGACATTTTTGAAGTTGTTTTGCTCCGCATTTTCCAGCGCTGCATCATCATACTTCGCGTTATCGTTCAGATAATCGTAGATGGCTTTCCGTTTCTCGTCTTCGTTCATACCATTCTTGATAATGGAAGCCACCACTTCGTTTGCTTTGGCAATAATCTCATCTTGCTTCTTCTGGATTCCACTAGCCGATTCATTGTAATAAATGGAAAGGGTAAGTGTACCATAGTTGTATTCGAAACCTTCCACACCAAGAATCAATGGATTCTGGTACATCACTTTCAGAACAACATCCGAGAGTGTCGAGAAATTTTGAGCTTCGGGAAAAGCTTTCAACGAAATTTTATCTTGTGCCGCAATCATGTTTTTGGCTAACACTTCTTCCAATGCGGAATCTGCATTGATCATTGCATCACCTGTAGCAGGCTGAGGCACGGTTTCCTGATTACCTTGTTCTACATTTTGCTGTGTATTGGATTTCTGTTCATCTACCAGGTTGTCTTCTTCAGCTTCGGGAGCTGGAGCAGGTGCTTCATTGGAAGCTTCTTCAGAAGCCATATCTGAAGAATTATCAGAAGTATCATCGGAAGCCTCAGTAGATAGAGGATCAGTTGCATCTTCTGACGTTCCAGTATCGGTTGTAGACTCTGGAGTTGAAGTTTCCGAAGCCGGTGCTTCCTCTGTTTCCGTTGCAGACTCAGGTGCATCATGATTGTTGATGATCGTTGGCACATCAGGTGCAGGAACGTAAGGTGTGTCATTCTTTGGTTCCACCAGTCCGTTGCTGGAATCGGCTACGGTTTGCTGAGCAAGTCTGTCCAGGTCTGCTTGGGTCACATTTTCTACACGCACGTAACTTTTCAGAGCTGTTCCTTTAATATGAAAAGGAATATTCGTTTCATTGAACTCTGAAATTTCTACGCTTTTGGTATCATAGACAATGGTTTCACGAGCTAGAGAGCCGTCATTGTACTCAACTGTTGCTTTCTGAGGAAGTACATCTATATTCTTTAATTTCTCCCTATACAATTGTTCTTTCAGAGATGTTGGCAACTGGGAAGCAAGCGGAGCTGTAGGGACACCTCTGCTAAAATTGGATTCTTTGCCTCCGCCGATTGCAGTGACGTAATATTCTCCTCGTATACCATGGTTCTGAGTGGTAGTTATCATTTCATTATAAGTGCCTAGCCCGCCTTTTCCGTCTCTCAAAAAATCATTGAAAGACGTCTCTGTCGTTACCGCAATATCTAAAGGCAGACTATTACTGAACGCGTCCTCTGCGCCAGTTAGAGGTACATTTGTATCGAAGTTGGTTAGGTCAGAACGTTTATAAATTTTATATTCTGTGGCACCTTCAACCTTGTCCCAGACCAACTTGAACCGTCTATCTTTGTCAATTTCGTATCTTAGGTTAGGTACAGGTAACTCTGACTTCACTGTAAACGGAATAATGATGGGTTCATCGAGCAACGTCATGTTCTCTGCGTCAGGATCATAATTCAGACGAATGTAATAAATGGGGGCACCACCCCAAGAACTTTGGCCCCTGTTCATCATGGAATCTGAACTTAAAACGCCCCATCCAAGAGGTCTAATAGAAATACTATTGTCATGAATATCTGATAATAAAGGTACTTCACTTGCTTTGAGTGCTTTAATATCGGTATGTACGGATATGGTATCTCTCAGGGACCAATTAGATTTTCCTAAATCTGCTTTAAAATTGAACGTAAATTCTTCATCCTGAGCTACATTGTACATCGGCATGATCGCTTGTTCCGATTCAGAGCCGTATTTCTGCTTCAAACTTAAAATGGTAGAACCTTCTACTACTTCTGTAGGGTTATTTTCGGACGGACTACTCTCCTGTTCAGTACTCTGGCATCCAGCCAGTAACAGGGTGAGTGCAAACATAATGAAAAATAGACGTTTCATGATACACCGCTTTCTTGTTTTTCTGAGTTGTTCTAATGCTACGTTTCTACACACCGAAAGATTATCAGATATGGTTAAAACCCTTACTCGAACCTCTTAACGGACAAACCTCCTATTAATTTCCTAATATCCTTTGCTAGTTTATGGTCATATTGACGCATTGTCAAGGCGATATGGTAGGTTTTAAGTCCTGTAGAACAATAGAACAGTTGTAATTATGTAGCGAGGGGACCATGTTAAAATACAAGAGTTACTACATATTTATATATATAACAGAATAATCTGAGGAGGCTGGGGTGGCGTATGACAGCAGAAAAGATTGTCAGAACCTTTTTTGAAGAGGTCCGATCAGGCCGAAATCCTGATTATGCAAACAAAGTGATGGCGGAACAGGTAATGCCCATCAAGTGATATCTGAAGAAGAGGTCACAGTGACCCGAACCCCTTCCGATTATGCGGATCATGTCCGAGAAATGATCGAAGCTTACGGGGAGTTTTCACTCGAAATTCAGGAGTTGCTGACGCAAGGCGATAAAGTCTATGTGCGCTGGAGACAAACGGGAACCCATATCGGCAAAGTGGACGGATACAGTCCAACGAACCTCCCGGTGATTGAAATTGCCAGTGCGGTATATCGAGTGGAAAACGAACGAATTGCAGAGTATTGGATACAGATCGACAGGTTGGGCATCGAGAGACAATTGGAACGTAATCGGAGCTGAGTTTCTCAGCTCTTTTTTAGTTTTCAGTTCTTTGTAAGCGTTCCCGTGTTATAATGGACAAAGTTGTATACAAGTTACCTAAAACGTTTTCTGTCTTTTGACTATTATCTGAAAGTGAGGTTCAGTGATGATTAAAGCAACGGAAGATAATCAATATGTTGAACTAACAAGCCCTACAAGTTTACCGAAGGCATCCGGATTCCTTTGGAATGAAAAGATGATGATTCATGTGAATTGCCGGGGGTACGCGGTGGCCCAATTCATGCAGCCCGAACCTGCTAAATACTCGTATGCGCCCAACCTGGAAGCGAAGACGTTTATGCAACCGGAGCAGCCATATTATGCACACCATCCGGGACGGTTTGTCTACATTAAAGATGAAGTAAGTGGCGAAATCTTCTCCGCTCCGTATGAACCGGTTCGCAAGCAAGCGGATAGCTATACGTTCGCCGTAGGCAAACACGATATTCATTGGAAAGTCGTCCAAGACGACATTTGCATCGAGATGTCCCTGCGTCTGCCGAAGGAAGAGGTCATGGAGCTGTGGCGTGTGAAGGTAACCAATCTGTCTTCGAGAAAACGCAAGCTTAGTATCTACCCGTATTATACGGTTGGCTATATGTCATGGATGAACCAGTCCGGTTCATATGTGGAAGATTTGCAGGGCATTGTCTGCTCGGCGGTTACGCCGTATCAGAAATATCAGGATTATAGCAAAATCAAAAACTACAGCGACAAAACCTATCTGCTTGCAGATCACCAGCCGACCGCGTGGGAAGTGAATCATGAGAGCTTTGAAGGCGAAGGCGGACTTCATAATCCTTCTGCCCTTCAGTCGGAGACACTCGCTGGTGGAGATGCACGTTATGAGACACCAGTGGCCGTATTGCAATACAGAGTAGAGTTGGAAGCGGGAGCGGAGCAGGCATATCGATTTATTTTTGGCCCGGCTCATGATGAGACAGAGATTGAGGGCATTCGTCAGCATTATTTTGTGAAGCAGAATGAGGCAGGACAGGATGGTTTCACCGCAGCCGAGCAGGAATATGCTGAATATATTGCAGAAGGGCAAGGGAACATCCAGATTGAGACACCGGACAGCTGGTTAGATAATGTCGTGAATCACTGGTTGCCTCGCCAGATGTATTATCATGGCAAAACGAATCGTCTGACAACTGATCCGCAGACGCGGAATTATTTGCAGGACAACATGGGCATGAGTTACATTCAGCCGCAGATTGCGCGGGCTGCGTTCTTGACCGCTCTCTCTCAGCAGCATATAAGCGGCGCCATGCCAGATGGCATTATTTTGCACCCGGACGCAGAACTGAAATATATTAACCAGGTTCCTCATACCGATCACTGCATCTGGCTTCCGGTCTGTATGAAGACCTATTTGGATGAAACGAATGACTATAGCATTTTGGAGGAACAGGTTGCTTTTACAGACAGTGAACAGAAGGTTACCGTACTGGAGCATATGAATCTTGCAATGCGCTGGTTGATCCATGAGCGTGATGCGCGTGGGTTGAACTATATCAATCAGGGTGACTGGTGTGATCCGATGAACATGGTGGGATACAAAGGCAAAGGCGTATCCGGCTGGCTGACCATTGCGACGGCATATGCGTTCAATGTGTGGGCAGATATTGGTGAACAGGCAGGGCATGCCGAGGTTGCAGCGGAATTCCGTCAGGAAGCCAATCAGACCAATGCGGTAGCCAATGAGTATCTGTGGGATGGAGACTGGTATGCCCGCGGAATTACAGATGATAACGTCGTGTTTGGTGTAAGCAAAGACGTGGAAGGACGCATCTATATCAATCCTCAGAGCTGGGCACTTATGAGCGGTGCTGCGGATCAGGAGAAACAGGAGAAGTTAATCCGTGCCGTAGAGGAACAATTGGAGACGCCATATGGTGTCGAAAAGCTTGCGCCGTCCTTTACAGCCATGCGGGAGGATGTAGGACGTGTTACGCAGAAACATCCCGGAAGTGCAGAGAATGGTGCAGTGTACAATCACGCGGCGGCTTTCTATATTTATGCGTTGTACCTGGTGGGCGAGAAGGAGAAGGCGTATCGTCTGCTGCGTAAAATGATTCCGGGGCCCGATGCCGAGGATATTCTCCAACGGGGTCAGCTACCTGTATTTATCCCAAATTATTATCGTGGAGCCTATCATCAATTCCCACGTACAGCCGGGCGTTCCAGTCATCTGTTCAACACCGGCACGGTGCCTTGGGTGTATCGTTGCCTGATCGATGGCCTGTTCGGACTGCAAGGTCATGCACAAGGACTTCAAGTGCGTCCACAACTGCCTGAGGATTGGAGCGAGGCGTCGGTTACACGGTTGTTCCGCGGGGCTGAGCTGAACGTGAACATGAAGAAGGATGCAGCTGTCCAAGCGATTGAAGTGCATGTTGACGGTCAACGAATTGAAGGCGATATCATCAAGAACATACAAGCCGGCGTGAAATATGAGGTGCTGGTGAAGCTGCCATTGTAGAAAAGCGCAAGGAGTAATGCTGAACGATGTGAAGAGTTTTGAACAACCACGAAGCAAATTAAAAACTGCCTTTCCTTCATAGAAGGAGGGCAGTTTTTAATTTCAGCTTGATCAGGACTCGCTCGATTCTTTGACTCGGTACCAATAGCTATAAATCTCGGAATAACCCAGCTTGGCGTAAAGCTTCAAGGCAGGTGCATTATTCGCAACCACTTGCAGGTAACTGGAGGTAGCGCCCTGTCTTTTTGCCCAATGGAGGAGATGAAGGATCATCTGTTCAGCAAGCCCACGATTTCGGAAGTTAGCGTCTGTAATGATGTCATATAATCCAATGTAGCCACGTTCAATTACACCGAACCCACAAGCGACGACTTGCCCGTCGATCAACAGCGAAATGAAACCTACCTTTGTCCGGATATTGTCCAACATTAATTTGGTCGTTTCCCGTTGCAGATCATTCACCTGATTTAGCCTGCAAAAATGATCCAGCCACGTTGCGGTCAACTGCTCGTCAATCTGTACAGCATGGTGCTCAGGCTCTTTGATATGTTCCAGACTCCGAGTCTGGAGGTGGGTGAGATCCACTACAGCATACCCTTTGTCTTGCAAAAGTTGATCGAGATGATCCGGCTGAATAAACGGCGTGATTTTAAATATGGTATTTAACTGATTGGAAGCATAGATGCGCTCACATTCCTCTATCTTTTCATGCACATCTAGCGTGGAGTAGTGGATCGGTTGAACGGAGTTGGCACGTTTGGTGTATCCTTTGGCAAAACGCAGTACCCAGCCGTCATATAATAAGGTGGACAAGGGTTGCCAGTGGTTAAGCGATAGTTCTTCAATGGTTTTGTGTTCTGAATCTATGGTATGCGTCATATCCAACCTCCGATTTTATGATTAAATAATAATACATAATAATGTATAAAAATACAATAAGGATAGATATATCGTCGAACAGTATGCATTATAGCCGGAGATGGTATACAATTTGATTTGGTTGAAAGAATAACTTCAGAAGCGGAGCGCATTATGCTAACTATAGAATTAAATAATCACAGTATTAACTGTCATATTGAATATGGCAAACGCAAGAAAGTTTCAATCACGATGGACTTACCTTATATGGTAACAATCAAAGCACCCAATGGTACCAGTGAAGACATGATCCGGCAACTTGTAGAGCAGCACGGGGATGTGATTTTGAAGAAATCCGCTCTGATGCAGCGGGCGCTCGATGGTCCTCAAGCCAAGGAATACGAAGATGAGGGCAAGGGAAAGTTTCTGCTTTTTGGCAAGGAGCATGCACTGCATGAATTAATCCCTGTAGAGGGTCTGACAGAAGAAGAGCTGCGAGCGAATCTGAAGAAGTTTTATTTTGCCGAGTGTAAACGCATGATTGGGGAGCGCATTGGACGTTATCAGCAGGAGTTGAAGGTGAAGCCGAAGTCAGTAGAGATCGTAGATTCTCCCACCAAGTGGGGCAGTTGCAGCTGGGACAAAAAACTTACGTTCAATTATCGCCTGGCGATGGCGCCACTGGAAGTGATCGATTATGTCATCATTCATGAACTTTGCCATATTCACCACATGAATCATGATCGCTCTTTCTGGCGGCGTATTGGCAGTATCATGCCGGATTACAAAACAAAAGAAGATTATCTGATGCGCAATGGTCGAGCCATGACGTTGTAATTCCAGACCCAAGCTTTCACTTGGACACGATAGATACCTCCATTATAATTTGTGAAATCCGCGAAGGTCCCACTGTTTGCAGTGAGCGGCTTCGCGGATTTTTGGTTATGTCTGGATCAGGAGTGGGTTACTTGAACGCCGTATTGTTTGAAAAAATGAGTAACCGCATCCATATCCATTCGATCATCGAATAGATGCTCAGGATAATAGATGCCTGGAGCCATAGGCTTGTCCGTTGGCATCATCAGTATCTTCTCGGCTTGCACCGCAGCGCCGAGTGCAGTCATGTGGGTCTGACCGAGTGGGTCAGAGACTGTCATCGTTCGTTTAACGTCGTTTCCTTTTGCATCCAGCCCTTTCAATTGAATGACCAGATGATGTGCACTTCCAGTTCCTGGATTATAGAGCAACTTTCGCCGGAATGGCTTGAAACGTTCACCGCTGATCATCTTCCAGACTCCAGTTTTAACCAGTCCCGTGAGTGCATAGGTAGATACTTTACTATCGAATGCAATGCGGAAGCTGGATGAATCAATATGACTGGTATGAGGTAATGTGACGTGATCGGGTGTATCCAATCTGTAACATGGAGTCGTATACCCGTTCGGGAAATGAACTTTGATCGGATCTGTCATGGGATAGACGAGTCGATGTGTATTGGATTCGGTTATCTGAAAAGGAATACTCATCCGGTCCATGAAGGCTGCCGAATCAGGGCCGGCCTTATCCCGCAGCGACCATAGGGCATGAATGTTTACTTCGACATGTTGCAGAGAGTTAGAAAGTATCATGGCAAAGAGTGACGCCGTTCCTGCCATCCATCCAGAGGACAGCACTACCGGAGCATGAAGCTCTTCCTGCTCTATTGTACGGATCGCTTGATTGAACACCTCAGTCCAGCGTGTTATATCGATGAGTGGGATTCTCCTCCGCACTGCCGATACCAGTAGCCGATCATCCAGATCGTTCACTGCATTAATGATTAACGATATATTCTCTCCTGCGTGAATCAGTGGATCGTCTGCATTGGTATCAACAACAACCGTTTGGACACGATTGGATGGAAAAGGTGCTGCTTTACCCGCAGAACGACCTCCCAATACCAATTCCAGATCAGGATGCCTGTCATGCAAAATGCGGGCAAGCTGTGCACCTACAGCACCATAACCTCCAGCGATAAGAACTCTTTTTCTATTCATTCGATAAACCTCCGTTGATATGTTTATGTACTTATATGTTTAAACTATTGAACATAATAGAGTGAAGAAAAGGAATGCGGTTCACCAGCGCGGTACGCGCTAGCTCTGACATTCCACTTCTACGAGATGAACGAGCTGTTTGAGCAATTCGATCGCATCGTTGAATTCCAGCTTGTAATACATCTCCGTACCTTTTTTCTGAACCGATAACAGTCCGGATTGACGCAATATTTTCAAATGATGAGAGACCGTAGGGCGTGACATGGGGACATGCTCTGCAATCTGCGATACGTTCATGCTCTCTTGATCAATGAGCAGCGATATGATTCGCTGGCGAACGGGGTCTCCCAAACCTTGAAGATAAGGACTTAGATTCTCGAAAATATCAATAACTTTTTGGTTACCCATCGATTCGTTCATGGCTCACTCCGTTATAATGTTTAATTGTTTAAACGTATTATAAGGCTTAGTTCACTTAAAAATCAAATTTAACATTCCAAGTTGCAGGAAAATAGCTGTTCCGTTTGTCCATTTGAAGTACAATATAAGCAAATATGCCCGTACCACGAATCCATTGATGTATCCGTGGTGGAAGGAGTCCAAGATGGCTGAGAGTAACCATTATTCGGTGCTGGTAGATGAATATATCTCGGAGTTTGCACCTGATGTACAGGTGAGATTACAGGCGTTAAGACAGATTATTCGTGAAGCGGCTCCGAACGCCGAAGAGAAGATCAGTTACAAGATGCCCACGTATGCACAGCATGGGAATCTGGTTCATTTTGCCGCATACCAGCATCATATTGGGTTTTACCCTGCTCCCACGGGGATTCTGGCGTTCAAGGAGGAACTCTCCAAGTACAAAGGGGCTAAGGGATCTGTCCAGTTTCCGCTGGACCAGCCATTGCCGGAGGATCTGATCCGCCGGATTGTGGAGTATCGGGTGAAAGAAAATGTGGAGATCGCGTCAGAAAAAAAACGCAAAAAAGGTAGCGCTGGAGGCTGAAAGGCCTGTCTATGGAAGGAGATAGCGGGTGAATAAAGGGTTAATTGTACTTGATGTGCAGCATGGGCTTACAAGTCTGAGGGATGTATCTGTTACAATTGCAAAGATTCAGTCTGTTATTACCATTTTTGAAAAGATGAACTGGCCTATTGTGTTTACCAAACATCTGGACCAGGACAATGAAGAATCCTCTCTATATTATGAGAAAAGTGCCAATTTGGAGATTGTAGTTGATACCAATGAACATCCTATTCTTGAGAAAAGTAAACCGAGTGCGTTCAGTAATACGGAACTGATAAAGTGGCTGCTGGATCATCAGATTCAACATGTATTCATTGTTGGATTCAACATGGAGTATTGTTGTCTGTTTACAGCGATTAATGCTGAACATGAGGGGTTTAAAGTAACCCTGATTGAAGATGCGGCGGGTACAGTAAATACAGCAGAAACGTATGAAATGAAGGGATTAGACATACAGGATTTTATCGGTTCGATTCTGAATTGGTCAGGTTGTATTGAGGTTCTATACATGAATGAATTCAAGGAACAGTATACTTAATTCTTGAGTTCAATCTCTCAAAAGCTCATATCATAAACCAAAAAACAGTCGGATGCCTACGCATTCGACTGTTTGTGTTTTTAGATTTTACTTTGGTCGTTACTACACTGTACTTCGTTCTGTTCCTATTCTCTTCCTTCACTTCTATTCAAAGGAATAGGTGACGTTTGAATTACTTGCTGTAGGAATGAAGTACATGAAACTTGGGTCCACTTGCAAATAGATGGTCAGATGAGACACGCCCAGATTAGGAACCGTCAGACTGAATCGACCGTTAGCATCCAGCTTCACCGTTTCCGTACGAATATGTTTTTCTTCTGGAGAAGGACCGTGGATTTGGAAAGAGAACGTTTTATTCGCATAAGCCGCGAGTGTTCCCCGTACTTTCAGCGTACGAGCCGCTGTATATTCGAACTGCATCAGATGATTATCGAGATAATCTTCGTTCCCCGTATCCGGTTTTTGTGGCTCTGTTCCAGGGTCTTGTGGTTCTGTCCCAGGATTCTGTGGATCAGTCACAGGCTCTTGTGAAGGATTGCTAACTGAGAAGAAACGAGTCTGGTATGAAATTTCTGCTTTGGCCCCGTCTTTCCTTTTCAAACCTGTAATACGAACGTTGAATGTGTCGCCTGCCTTCAAGGATTTCAAATTATCCGGGCGGAAAATGACAGCATAGTTATACCCATAACCATCAGTATTTACATTGAAAAAGGCCTTTGCAGGATCACTGCTAACCGGGGTTTTAGATCCCAATACCCAAGTTTTCTGATCTGATGAACGGACGATCTCCACTTGTACCTCGGAATTGGAAGGCTTTGCGAAGACGTCCGGGTTCAGCTGTGCAGACCAGGCTTGAGACACATGGAATGCCTCAATCGGGAATGCCCCTTTGTTTGGATACAAGTTGTAATTGTAATTGAGTTTTCCTGAACGGCTTGTATCCATAACCTGCATGGTACTGAAATGGCTTGCATAGTTTTTGTTGTCCCGGGATGCAATCCCGAAGCCAACCTTCTTCAGTTGCGGACTCAAAATCCAGCGGCGATGGCCGAGTGCTGCAATGTTGCTGGCATCGGAATCATCCATATATGCTTCAACGCTTTTGACTGCAAGGTTGCCGGCAGCAGTATAGGAAGCGTACAGGTTGGAGCTTGAAGTCGACTTGGCTCCCAGATCAAAGAAGTCTTTCGGCATATCTGCCGGACGAACCGGGAAGTGGGTCAATTCTCCGGTAGAAACAACAACTGCTCCATGTTGGGCTTGACGATTGAGTGCAGCGTCCAGGACAAGATCGCCCTCTAACCCGGATAGATAACGATAGAAGTTCGCTGCACCTAGAGCCTGTTTCAATGAGGAATCACTTACTACACCAGCAACGTAAGGTGCCTTGGTCGAGGGGTTCTGTGTGAAAGTGGCTGTCTGGTCCTTACTACTCATCCATTGCGTCCATTTCTGACTGATTTCCTGTTCACTTCGCTCAGGCAGCAAACTGTCGACAGGGGCCGCAGCGATCTGCTGGGTTCCGAGCAGCAGGAATAACAGGCCTGCCAGAGGAAGAGAGAGTAACGAGCGGATGTACCTTTTT
Organism: Paenibacillus sp. AGC31; assembly: GCF_057334655.1. NCBI lineage: Bacteria > Bacillati > Bacillota > Bacilli > Caryophanales > Paenibacillaceae > Paenibacillus > Paenibacillus sp. AGC31. Next base: position 20,290 of record NZ_JBHFJH010000026.1, on the reverse strand, counting down.
TGAATAACCATCTTCTGATCTCCTTTTAGTTAAAAATATTAATATTATGTATTCGATGTATATTATCGACATTAGAGGGATAATTCGTTAGATTTATGAATTGAATTGTTTGTTCGAATTCAGCGATTTTTCAGCCAGAGCCTTTATAATACTCACGGAATCCTGTATTCGAAAAGGAGTTTTTGCATGTCTAAGGTGCTGCATAAGTCGTTTTATCTCATTTTGCTCGTGTTTGTTGCGGTGTTTATTTCTTCGTCCTTGTTGGTTCGGGCACAGTACAATTACGCCTTGTATGGGGACAATCCCATTTTGGGCATGCAGCAGTGGAGTATTTTTCTCCCGGTCATTCTTTTGCTTCTTGGTTCAGGTGTCGGGTTATATGCTCTATGTCTGAAACTGAACAAATACAGCCCGAAGGTTGTCATTCCGATTGTGCTGTTATGTTCTCTGGTCATTCAGGTCATCATCATTTTTGTATTTCCGAGAGTGCCCACCGATGATTCACAGACCGTTCTTTCACTTGCTATGAACATGCTGTATGACCAAGACTACTCTTCGTTTGAAACGGGTGGTTATCTGCACATGTTCCCGTTTAACTACTCGATTGTTTTGTACTTGAAGACGTTGCTGTACCTGTTTCCAGACAACTATCTGGTCATCAAACTATTTAATATTTTGTTTTCAACGTTAACAACGTTCATGATTTATCTTATTTATAAACAAGTGAATGACAGATCCACGGAACGTGATTACGGTGTGTTGATCTTTGCAGCAACGTACCTGCCTTCCCTGTTCCTAAACAACCTGATCTATAACGATGTGATTGCTACAGCATTTCTGACATCTTGTTTATACTTTGTTATTCGTTTTGTACGTGAAAAGTCTTGGAAAACAATTGTCATTGCCGCCGTTTTTCTCGCGATGGGCAACTACTTCCGAAGCATCGGCGTGATCGTGCTAATTGCTGCCATCATATATATTCTGCTGAATATGCGGAGTATTGGAGCGAAGAAAGTTGTCATTTCCATCGGTGTGCTAGCTATGTTGTTTAATGTACCAACCTGGACTCAGAATGCGGTTCTTCAATCCTCGGGTGCTGTGAGCGAACCTGTCGGAGAGAATGCTGCACCAGTCTATATGTGGTTGAATATGGGGATTAATCTGGAGCGTTTTGGCTTCTGGGACAATATGGAGAGTTATCAGATCTATCAGAGACAGGCCAACTACAGTAAGGCTGAGAGCACAGCTTTATTTAAACAAGAGATTGGCAACAAGCTGTCTGAAGCAAGTGTGAGTGATTTGGTACAGATGTATTACAAAAAGATTATATGGACCTGGACCGAAGGGACGTACCAGATGGACCGCTACGGAATTGGCAATGAAAGTTCCTTGAGTGCAGGAAGAGGAAGGGTAGGTGGAATCGCAGGCTCCTATAGTTATACCAATGCGATAACAGAACTGTTGCAAGGGGATTCGGTTTATCGGACAAGTTTGCTCTGGATTGTATATGTGATGAATTTTTTGATGTACTGTTTTATTTTCATCCGGTTGGTCGGAGGAATTCGTCGTAAACAGTATGATGAAGTCTCAATAATCCTGGTCATTCTCGGATTCATTGGATTTTATATTCTCTGGGAGATTAAGTCCAGATACATCTACCCTGTATATCCGCTGTTGGTTGTGCTGTCCTATATGGGGTTCAAAGATACGTATGATTTCATACTCCACCGTAAAGGTACCTTGGAGAGATATTCCCTGAGAAAAAGGTGATTATATGCGAAAAAATAAATATTTCACATCGGTTACAATACTCCTTTTGCTGGGTTGCTCGGTTATGCTTACGGGCTGTGATGTGATAACTGCCCAGAATATTACTAAGACCAGTTCTGTGCAAGGCATGAACGGTGGCGGTATGCCGAATGGTGGAACACCGAGAGGTGGAAGAGGCACCGCGGGCATGAATGATCGAACAGGCAGTCCGGGCATGACGCAGGGGATGATGAATGCCGACATTAATGGAAGAGTCATCTCCGTGAATGGAAACACAGTTACGCTGGCGTTACTTGAGGTGCAGGATACCTCATCTCCAAGCATGGAGTGGAAGGATACCGGAATGGAGATGAGATTGAATATAATTGATGATGTTACTATCACTGAAGGCATGGGAACGCCGAGTTCTGGCAATTCCAGCCCACGTGCGAATTCGTCCATTCAAGTGTCTGATCTTCAAAAAGAAAACATCGTGATGGTGTGGTATAAGGACAACACCGAGACGGTGGAACGGGTGAGGGTTGTCCAGTAAAAAATGATGGGATTATCGTCATTTTGTAATTGCTTACATTTGGCTTATCGGCTATTATGGTAACAACTGGTTTTTTGAAGGGAGTGAGCGTCATGAAACGACGGTCTAAGATGGTATGTTCTATTACTACAATGAAGGTAAGCATGAACTGAATAATTCCGGCAGACCATTCAGATACAGTGTGGGACACATCCAGTTCCCCAGTCCGATCTGAGATTTGCCGATATATAGGGATATAACTGCTCAATTTTTCTGGCGTATGCGAGGTTTATTTGCTTGTGCAAATTTCTCATACACTCAGAATTTTTAAAAGCCGCAGGCATAGCCTGCGGCTTTTTGCGCGCAAAAATAGGCATTCGTTGCCTACAAGCAATGCACATGAAACGACCAAAAAGGAGAAATGCCCATGTTAAATTTAAAATATTTATTTCAAAATAATGATCTTGCCGAGATGATTTTAAAGAATTGGAACTATGATCCTGAGTCGCTGGATATGTTTCAGTATTATCGTATATCCTCCAATGCCGTGTATCCGTTCAGAGATCAGGGGGAAGTGAGATTACTTCGATTTGCTCCGGTAGAGGAGAAAAATCTAATCAACCTTAGCGCGGAATTGGAGTTCCTCCGTTATCTTCGAACGAATCAGTATGGAGCCATGGAGGCTGTACCTTCTCATTCAGGGACAGAACTTGTAGAGGCTCACACCCCATGGGGAACGTACTATGCTTCCGTATTCAAACGAGTACCCGGATCGCAGTTAGGAAGTATTGATTTGAATGACACCATCCTGTACAGCTATGGTCAGGCGTTGGGTGAGCTGCATCATTTATCACGTACATTCATGCCTGAGCAAAAGGAGAAACGCTGGACCTATACGGATGTTTTGGATTGGATGCAGGAGATCCTGAAGGTTTTTCCTGGTGAAAGGGCTGCTCTGAACGAGGTGGAGTTCCTCCGAACATATTTTGCGATTTTACCGATGACCCAGCAAAATTTCGGACTCATCCACTACGATTTTGAACCGGACAATGTCTTCTATGACGAAGGAAGCAAGTCTTGTTATGCCATTGATTTTGATGACTCGATGTATCACTGGTACGCGATGGACGTGGAACAGAGTCTGGATAGTTTACGTGAGGAAATCGAGCCTGAGCAATGGGAAGTGAAGAAACAATTGTTCCTGAACGGGTATTGGTCGAAGACAGGAGAACGTTATGATCTGGAGAGTATGTTCCCCGCTTGTCGCCGTTTTGCCAACTTGTACGGCTATGTGCGTATGCTTCGATCTGTTGCAGAGCAGTGGTCACATGAGCCAGAGTGGATGAGCGGACTAAGAGCGAGGTTGGAGAGGAAGATGACAGAAAAGGCAGAGCAATTCAATCATCCAATTTAAAGTCTACACATAAAAAGTTATATCCACCAATACTTTGAACACTTAATATTGAACGTATGTCATGACTCATACCAGAATCAGTCCTCATAACAAACAAACCAGCTTGGGAATTCAATGTAGAATTCCTAAGCTGGTTTTTACATGTTACTCGGTATAATCACTTATCGCAGTACGCCCCGCTTCTACACTGATCCAGTAGGAATAATCTTCGCGTACGTCCACATAGAGGTTAAGTTCCTTCGCATCAAGGTTACTTACCGTTAGTTTAAAATTGCCATAGGCATCTGTTGTAACCTGCTGGGTTTGGATGTGCTCTGCAGCAGGCGAAGGACCATGAATTTTAATTGGCATCGTCTGGTTGGCATACGCCGGGAGCGTACCTTGAAGGACCAATGTGTGGTCGGCAGAATATACTGCTTTCATGGTCTGATCCGGTAGGCCGCCGTTCTTTTCATTCTCGGTAGCTTCAGTTGCATTCTTCGGTCTGCTCCATAATTCGAAGCCTTTTTCCTTCAGGTTCTGGAGAAAAACAACGGCCTCTGCCCGGGTCAAGGATTCTTGTCCCGCATAACCTTGCACCGTAGCTGCAGTTTTGCCTGAAGAGTATCCCATGTTCAGCAGATACCGGATGGCATCTTCATCCTGGGTATAATTTTTACCGCCAAGCCCCGCCACGATTACGGCTACTTCTGTTCGATTTAAGGCATGATTGCGCATCTTCGGATTCTGATTGCTGGCATCCAGCTTCAGATTCAACGCGGAAGCATAGGTATAATAACGATCACTCCAGATGTTTCCTTTGATAGCTTGTCCCTCTGCAGCATCGATGCTCTGAATGACATGGGAATTCGCATACAGCTTGAACAACATGGAGAGGAATTCGGCTTCACTCACCTGATTGTTGGGTTTGAACGTTCCATCCTCGTATCCACTGACCATCTCCTGTTGAACGGCCCATTGAATGGCATCTTTCGCCCAATGTGTGCGGATATCAGTTAATTGGGGGATTCCCGTTACCGTAACAGAGACAACCACTTCTTTCCCTTCAAAACGAACCCGAATTTCGGCTTTACCAGCCTGAAGTCCAATGATTTTTCCATCCTTGATGGCAATGCGATCTGACGTCGTGGTGAACGAAACGTTAGACTGTGGAACATAGGATGTTCCGTTATCATTCACGGCAGTGATCGAAGGCAGATCAATCTGTTCTCCTGCTCGGACTTTCAGGTTTGGTTGTTCTGGCGTTATACGGGTAAGTGTTGTATCTTGAACACCGTCCACATGGAAGAAACGTGTGGAGTATGAGATTTCCGCAGCTGTACCGTTTTTCTTTTGCAGACCTGTAATTTGAATGTTGAACGTATCGCCGTTCTTTAACAATTGCACATCGTCGGGACGGAAGATGATGGCGTAGCCATATCCATATCCACCTGTCTCTACATTGAAATAGGCTTGATTAAACCATTGTTTATCCGCAGGGTCCACGTTGAAATAACCCGTTGGAAAGCCAGTGTTCTGGTTCTTGGCATTAAAGGTCCATGTACGTTGATCGGAAGTTCGAGTCATCTCGACCTGTACCTCAGACAGTGATGGTTTCGCGAATACATCTGTATTCAGTTGAACAGACCAGGCCTGTGTACTACCAAAGGCTTCGATTGGAAAAGCTCCCTGATTCGGAAACAGACTGTAGTTAAACGAAGTTCCCCCCGTTCTGCTTTTATCAAATACCTGCATGGCACTATAGTACTGATCATATGTCTTGCCTGCTTCACTACGAGTAGCGAGTCCAAAACCGATTCGTTGCAGTTGTGGGCTCAAGATCCAGCGCCGATGGCCGAGTCGATCAATATTGGAGGCATCTGAATCATCCATGTAGGCCTGAATGCTTTTTGTCAGGACGTTATTCTTGGCACTGCTGGTAACGTACAGATTGGAGCTGCTGGCAGATTTTGAACCTGTGTCAAAGAAATCCTTTGGCATATCCCCTGGCTGTTTCGGAGAATGGGACAGGTATCCACCCGTGGAGACCACAACAGCCCCATGCTGAGCTTGACGATTCAAGGTAGGATCAAGAACTAGATCGCCCTGTAGCCCCGTGATAAAACGATAAAAGTTGGCTGCGTTCAGCCCCTGCTCCAGATAGGCATCACTTACCACACCAGCAGAGTAGGGAGCACTTGTCGAAGGTGTCTTTGTATACAGGGGAGATGTATCATTGCCATTCATCATCCACTGATTCCACTTTTGAACGATCTCCTGCTGACTTCGCTCAGGTAACAAACTGTCGACCTGTTCTGCATGTGACGCTTGAGCACCCCATAACAGAAACAGTAAACCTGCCAACGGCAGAGTGAACAGTGAATGCATTTTATTTTTCCGGTAAACCATGTTTCCAACCCCTCTCATTTCTGAACGCACGAAGAACATATGCAAGTTCAGCATTATGGTATATTCATCGACATTACAGCTGGTTTTGCTTAGAGCCAGGCATAGGAGCATAAGGCCGAGCGTATGAAGGAGGGGGGAATTAGGAAGTTAGTGGTTCATTTGTTGAAAAAAGAGCACAGGCCACCCCGCTGATTCGGGGCAGCTTATGCTCTTTCTACATATGTATCTACTTTTTAGTCGAGACTCAGGTCGAAATCAGGCTCACACATATAATCTAATGGGTACAGATCATCTCGTGCCGAGATTAATGCACGGAAATGAAGATAAAGATTATTAGGTTGTACTACAATCCCACCAACACGATGGGGCATAAGTTCAGCCACGACGAAGACATCCTCGGCATTGTTACATCTAAAAAGAACATTTTTCGGATGAATGACTTCCTCCAGGTAACTGTATGTCATCACGTGAAATGTTTGTCCGCGCCAGTTTGTCTTGATCACTTTATAGGACTGCGTTCGCACCAGATCCAAATAACGTTCCAGCTGGAACGTATGCTCGAATTGTGTAATATAACCTTTTTTATCTACATCAATCGTAAACTCCACATCATAGCTTACATGCATTTCATCTTTATAAGTTCCGTTCATAACCTTCATGGCGTCAAAGTGTAATCCGAATTCCGGATCTTCTACATAGGGAATAGTAATGAGTTCGGGGTCAACATGATCTGTGATCTTGCTGTTCATGGATGGTGTGCTGTAATACTTCGATGGCTGTAGATCAATCGATCCAATCATGCTTCCTGGGAAACCAGGGCTGCAAGTTATTCGCATAGTCATCTCCTTAGTTGTTGGTCAGTAGTTAGACGAACAAGTAAGAATAAAGTTGCACCAGAGTCAATGTATTAATTTTTTGAGATTTTGTTATATTCAGAAAAATAAACTTCTATGCTTTTGATCTTTTACTATCCAAATTTCGTTAATTATTTGTAGAGGGGGTGAGGGAGCGTTGAGTGATGAAGAGCTTATTCAAGAGATTCGCGAAGGTAGCCGTGCTGCCATGGAAGTACTGGTGAAACGGCATTATAAGTCGATATTTGCTTATGTTTACCGGAAAACCGGAGAGTACCATACTGCTTATGATCTAACACAAGAGGTATTTGTAAAAATGATGAATTCCTTGGACAAGTATCAGAACACAGGACAATTCAGTCACTGGCTACTGAAGATTGCAGTGAACCATTGTAGAGATTATTATCGTGGGCGGGAGTTCAAGCAGCAACAAAGAGAGAGTGAATTAACTGAGGATGCGTTCCCTGCCAGTGAACAACAGAATGTTTGGAATATTTTTCATAAGCGATTTCAGAATGAGCAAGTCAGGCGCGCAGTATTAAGTTTGCCTGATCACCAGCGAGATGCAGTCATTCTAAACTATTACAATGGATTGAAGATCAGGGAAGTTGCTGAACTTACGGGAACCAACGAATCGACCGTGAAGTCGCGCATTCGATTGGGGATAACGAAATTAAAGGAGATTATTGTGGGAGGTGAACGGGATGAAAAGCAGAGGAAACGGAGATGAACTGAATCCTGTAACAGAGTTGGAAATAGAAGAGTACAACGAAATTGCTTCATATCTGGATGAGTATCCGGTCGAATTTCCATCCGAGATGGAGATTGACAAGACAATTAGAATACTGGATACATATATGCCAGATCCCATGAATGCTCACCTGAAACAAAAATCATCTGGGAATTCAGTTAAGGAATTGTTCCAGTTAGTTTATGGTGAGGTCGCTGTCTTCCACAAATCTTACTGGTTAGTTTGTTCAATGCTCTTGTTGTTCGGCTATTGGCTAGGTACTCACAGTACGACAGACCCGTACATGAGTGTGCTCTTTATAGTTCCTGTTCCATTTGTACTTGGTTTGCTAGAAGTTTTTAAAGGTCGAGATCAAGGATTAATGGAAATTGAACTGACCTGCAAAATCACGGCACAGCAACTGATGCTTACCCGTCTAATCGTAGTGCTTATTGGGAATATGGCGTTTGTTGTTTTGCTTAATTTACTTATATCAAGCGAAAAAGATGTTTCCATATCATGGATTGCTATCGGCCTCTCGTATACACAGCTTATGATCGCAGCAGGTACAAGTCTATGGCTTGCGATACGTGTCAGAGGTGGGACAGCCGTCAGTATCTTTTTAATTGTATGGTTCGCGCTGGTTTGGCTTGTACTAAGTAATCCCGAATTGAAGACTCTGCTTCAATCGATCCAGCCCACAGTACTTATATTAATGGCTCTATGCGGAGTTTTACTATTAATCAGTCAGATCTATGAGATGGCAAGGAAATATACATCACAGACAGAAAGAGGTTACTCCTTTGATACTGACCATGGATAACGTATCCAAGAAATACAGGAACAAGTTGGCTGTAAAAGAAGTCTCACTAGAACTATCCAGTGGTGGTGTTTACGGTCTTCTTGGGCCGAATGGAGCAGGGAAGACAACATTGCTTCGCATGATTGTAGACATTTCCAAGCCCACGTCTGGACAAATTTTGTTGAACGGGCAGTCTATCCAAAACATGGGAGACCGTTATCGAAGTTTGTTGGGCTACATGCCCCAGCGATTTGGATTTTATAACCGATTCAGTGCTTATAAATTTCTCATGTATATGTGCTCTTTGAAAGGGATCGGTATTAGTCAAGCTTCAGCACGTGTGCAGGAAACGCTAGTGACGGTGGGCCTTGAAAATCAAGCACAACATAAAATCCGCACATTCTCCGAAGGAATGAAGCAGCGATTGGGAATTGCCCAAGCTTTGTTGAATGATCCACAAATTTTGATTCTTGACGAACCTACAGCTGGATTGGACCCCAAAGAGCGCATTCGATTTCGTAACATTATCGGCGAGCTGGGAAGAGATCGTATTGTAATGTTATCTACGCATATCATTTCTGATTTGGAGTTTTCATGTAAGGAGATGATTTTGTTGAATGAAGGGCAGCTCATTGCCCATAATACTCCGGAAGAGATTATGAACCGGATGAAAAATAACGTATGGAAAGCGAAATTAAATCCGCAGCAACTTGCTGATCTTACCTCTCATTTCAAAGTAAGTGGTTTGTCTTATGAGTCTGATGGAATCGTAGCCAGAATACTGGCCAAAGAACAGCCTGTCCCGCAAGCCGTACGAGAATCACCTCGGCTTGAAGATGTATATATGCATTATTTTGGAGAGGAGACGAAGTCTTGATTCGTTTAACTCAATTCGAGTTTTATAAAATTATAACGCGTAAAAGTATTGGTATAGCAATGTCTATTTTAATTGTTTTTCTAGTCGTATACTCATTTTGGAGGCATCCTGGGATAATGGATGGTTCCGCCTTTTACAAACCTTATGAAGGTGTTATTACAACAGAGAAGGTAAAAGTCGCACATAATCAATATGATTCCATTTGGGATAGTACAAAAAGTAGATACCAATATGGTGCTTTCTACGATATTGTGTTTTTTTCCCCAGAGACGATTAAAAACAGCACACGATATGATGATCGCGGCAACATCATGGAGCGTACAGTAAATGTATCCGAAATTTATTATAATAAACCTTGGGGCTACTTACTGGAATACATTGATCAATTTGGTGTAGTTTTTATGATGATTATGATTCTCCTAGGGCTGGCTCCAATATTTACCGAAGAATATGCACTAGGTACAGCATCATTACTGCGCAGCAGCAAAAGAGGCAAAAGCAAGCTTGTATCAGCAAAATGCATTGCTTCCATATTGTACGTTGTAATGTGTGCCGTTTTATTTACTGGTGTAAACTTGATTTTATATTGGTTAAGGTTTGGTAATCTGGCTGGGGCGAATACTTCCATACAGAGCGTGGGCATGTATGTTTACAGCTTTGATTATGAGTTCTCACCGTATACTTTTACTGCCTTTCAATATTATTTAGTTCAATTGTTTACTCATATAGCAGGTAGCTTGGTTTTTGCATCTATTGTTTTACTGGTATCGGTCCTCAGTTCTACATCCTTTATAGCTATAATTGTGAATACTGTGATAGTAGGTCTGCCATACTTGGCCTTTGACGTATTAAATTTAAATTCCGGGTCATTAAAGTGGGTCGAAAAATTTTCGATAAGTACCATGATACGGGTAACAGGGATTTATCAAACACCAACAAACTATTCCTTATTCGGACTGAATATGTCTTATTTAACCTTATATATAGTTGTGATGGCTTTCATTACGGTTTCAACTGTACTTGCCACATATCGTATATTCCACGGCCGAGAAGTGTTTTCTTGAGTGAAGCTATGAGTAATTCCTTTTTTTTGTGGAAATGAGGTTCGCAATCACTGCGGGCTTTTTTTATTTGCAGGAGTACTGGCACTATTTCCAATCTACTTACTCTTTTGATACAGTATCTGTAGGACATTCGGAGGTATATATCGTGTATGGAGCAATTCTTTCATGAATGGGTCATGGAGAACCGTGCCCCATCTCGCTCTCGGAGAGGAGTCCATCTAATGAATGTGAATGATAAGGTGATCGAACAACAGTCCCTTACCTTTGTGGGAATCAAACGAACATTATCTTGTGTGGATGGTGAGAATCTGTGAAGGTTTGGTGTCCATCGAACTTCCCGCGTCCCATTGGGTTGTATTTGAAGCGGATGAATTAAAGCCAGAGGCGATACAACGGTTGTGGCACCATATTATGGCAGAGTGGTTTCCTTCCACTACATATAAGCATGCAGGGATTCCGGAACTTGAAGTGTATAGAGGTCACGGCACACCTCCCCAAGTCTGGATACCTGTAGTTGTTCAAAAAGTCCGCTTTTGATTACGAAGGATGCCTGGAGGCATCATCAGCATCGAATATGGCATTCAGCCGAACTGTCCGTTGCTCACGTAGTTTCCCTACGCTCCGCTACTCCATTTCTACCGTCATCCCATCTTCTTGGTACTGAAAACCGCTCTTTTTGAACATGTATTATGAGCAAAATTGAATTAGGAGGCCTACGATGTTATCCAATAAAGTGATTGAACATTGCCAGGAGCAAGGCTGGTGGCATGAAGATGTTCCAGCAGCATACGAAGAAGCATTGCAAAAGCTGGAGATCGACTTTCAGTCGGAGTTCGCACAATTTTATTTACATGCAGAGGATGGACCAACTTTCTACAGCAGGCATCAGGAGTTGTATCAGATCTGCTGGTTTATGGAGAACACCGTATATATGGAAGACATGAATGTAGCACAGCTTACACTTGGACTTCCCGAGGCATATATTCCACTGGACAGTTTTGAAGGTGAAGGTGGATTTTTCTACAACCGTCAGACAGGAGAAGTGGTGCTGGTGGAACTGGGCGAATCCATCGAACGTTTTCTTAATGGCGAGAGTGAGCCGCAGTGGGCTGATTTCAATGCTTTTCTGGAATGGTATTTCGTCCTGAAGGAGGAGACGGTGCAATGAAAGATCTAACACCGGAACATGCCGAACTGGAGCGACAAATTGTAGAAACGGTAGAAGCCGGTAATGTACTGGATGAGACGCAGCAGCATGAACAAGCACTTATCTATTATGATCAGGCATGGGACATGTTGCCCGAGCCGAAGATGGAATGGGAGATTGCAAGCTGGATCGCATCCTGCCATGCGAATGCACATATCGATCTGAAGCAGTATGAACTGGCGAAGCCGTGGGCTGAGATATCGTTAAGTACGCGGAGTTCGGATAGAAATACGAGTCCGTTGATCGATCTCGGCATGATCTGCATGAGACTTGAACAGCATAACGAGGCGTATTCGTATTTGCATCAGGCGTATGAGTTCGGCAGAGAGCGTGCATTTCAGGGAAGCCCGAGGGACGTGTTGAGTTATTACATTGAAGAGCGGGCTAAGCGCAAGTAGAGTGATTCCGACCATACCATGTACAAAAAGGGTACCCCGGTTTGGCCAAAATATCACCACTGGAGTACCCTTTCGATTATTACGGGATGTTTGGCTTCATCTAATCCGAAATGTTACGCGTATAGTATTCAATAATATCCTTACGACGGATAATACCGAGGAAGACACGATCGACATCCACCACGGGCACAAAATTTTGGTCTGCTGCAAGTGTCAGCATATCCTCCATTTCAGCCTCAATGAATACACATTCATTATATACCCGATTGTTAATCTCATGGACCTGAACCTGATCCATCGTATCAAAAGTCAATCCGGGTGTATTTCGCATTTTCCATAACAAATCGCCTTCGGACAGGGTAGCAACATATTTTCCATCCTGGTCAATCACGGGAATGGCGGTGTAGTGTTGCGATTCCAATTGCTCAATAGCATCTTTCATGGAAGCGGTAGACTTGATATAGGCCACTTCGGCTTTGGGGAGTAAAAAATAGCTGATTTCCATCATCGGGCTCCTTTTCAGCCTTTTGCATAGCAAAAAAGCTTTAGTATGTAATCTCACTCTCCTTATTTAAACATATTATGTGAGCTTTCGGCTATTTTTAATGATAAATTCGTCAGATTTGTTTCATTGTTTAAATGGCTCTGGAAATCTATAGTGTATATTAGAGGTGATGTAACCATGAAATCCAAACGTAAATTAATGTACGGACTGCTGCCCATCTTGTTTGCAGGTGGAATCGGAATGTATCTATACATGCAGAACAACAAAGAAGCAGAGGCCAAACCCCAGACTACCGTGAATCAGTACATAGAGCATCTGCAAAAAAAAGAATTTGACCAGTTGTACACCTTGATGACACCTGCTTCGCTGCAAGAGTCGGGCATGAACAAGGAACAATTTGTTGAGAAATACAATGCGATCTATTCGGGTATGGAAGTATCCACCGTCAAGGCGGAGGTTAAACCTGTGGATGTTGCCGAAACGGCTTCCGATGGCAGTAAGACCGATACAGAGAAACAAAACCCGGATACGTATGAGGTGGATTACAACCTGCAACTGACAACTTTTTTGGGTGAAGTCAGTGAGACGCATACATTGAAACTGGTCCGACAAGAGCTTGAGGACGGAGGGAAAAACTGGCAAATTAACTGGCAGCCTTCGCTGATCCTGAATGACATGGTTAAGGGCAGTAAGGTACGAGTGAGGACACTGTTCCCGGATCGTGGAGACATTGTGGATCGTGATGGTTTGCCGCTCGCTACCAAGGGCACGATGAATGAATGGGGAATTGTACCTGAGAAACTTGGTGATAACCCGGACCAGATGATTGCCCGAATTGCGAACCATTATCAGGTTTCGGAAGATGCCATTCATAAGGCGCTTGCGCAGACATGGGTGAAGCCGGAGTATTTTGTCCCGATTGGTTCAACGGAGGAGTTTGACGTACCAGAATCTTTAAGCGGGGTTACGATGCAAAGCAAGGAAATCCGCTATTATCCACTCGGCGAGGCGGCTGCGCACCTGATTGGTTACGTGCGCAAAGCCACCAAGGAAGATCTGGATAAGGATACGGAAGGGTATTATCGCGCCGAGGATTGGATCGGGAAAGCAGGTTTGGAGCAGTCCATGGAGAAGCAGCTGCGCGGTGAGCGTGGAGGTCTGATTGAAATCACGGATGAATCCGGTAACTCCCGCTCCGAGCTTATTCGCAAGGATGCTGTAGATGGACAGAATGTTCAGCTGACGATTAGCTCCAAGCAGCAAAAGAAATTGTATCAGACATTATCCAGCGGAGGAGACGCCGGTGCGATGGTTCTGATGAATCCGACGGACGGCAACCTGTTAGCGTTGGTCAGTGCGCCTTCCTATAACCCAAACAAGATGGTTACAGGACTTACTCAGGCAGAGTGGGATGCTTATTCGGCGAATGAGAAGCTTCCTTTTATCAACAGAGTCACTACCCGATACGCACCAGGATCAACCTTCAAAGCCATTACAGCCGCAGCAGGACTGATGGAGAAGGTGACCACAGCGGACAAAACCCATGATATCTCTGGCTTGCAATGGCGTAAAGACGATAGCTGGGGTGGTTATTATGTCAAGCGTGTGAAGAGTTTGTCCCCAGTTAATATGGTCGATGCACTAGTATACTCGGACAATATTTACTTTGCCATGGAAGCGATTGAGATGGGCAGCGCCAAGTTTATTGATGGGATCCAGAAGTTTGGTTTTGGCGATAACTTTGGACTGGATGAACTGTATTTGAAGCCAAGCCAATATGCCAATGAAGCACATCTGGATCTGTCGTCTGAGGTGTTACTCGCTGATACGTCCTACGGGCAAGGGGAGATGTTGATGTCCCCGATTCATCTGGCGTCGTCATTTACACCTTTTATTAATGAAGGGAAACTAGTGAAACCTGTTCTGATCGAGGGAAAAGAAAGCACTGACCCTGAGGTAATCATTACTCCGGAAGCCGCAAATACGGTTAAGGATGCTTTGGGAGAAGTTGTTTCCCGGCAGGGAGGCACCGCCCATACCTTGAATTCAATTCCTGGAGGACTCGCGGGCAAGACGGGAACAGCGGAACTGAAAGCAAAGAAGGGAGAGAAGGGGCAGGAAAACGGATTCTTCGTAGTATTTGATACTGACTCTCCGACCTTCCTGTTATCCGCTGTAATTGAAGAGGTGAACGGCCGAGGTGGAAGCCACTATGTTGTGGATAAATTAAAGCCTTTTTTGGAGAAGTTGGAGATTGCGGATAAAGTAAACTTTGCAGACGAATAAAGTGTGCGAAGAAACAAAGTGAAGTTGTAAATAACAAAAAACACCGGTGACGGTGTTTTTTTGTCTGAGGCTATATCAAACGGTTTATATCTTTGATAGGTATTCGGTTAATTGATGGAATGTTCCAGTAAATCCGGTGTGTACCATCTCTTTTGAAGCCTCAAAAGTTTGATTTTCTTCCTCAGTTGGAGATACAGGTGCAACAATCATTTTAATGGTTGTTACACCTTCGTACTCGCTGAACAGCACAGTATTCAGGGTTTTCATAGGCCAGCTTTCGTCAAAGGGCGCACGGACTGTGTCACCTTTCTCATCAGAAAAGAAACTGGTGTACACGATTTTCTCTGATGAAATAATCTCACTGTACACAAATTTAACCCACATGGTGTCGCCATCATCAGGTTTCTGGTTGTAATGAAAGACACCGCCAGAACGAAAATCTGAGTTAGCAACAGTAAATGTCCAACCTTTTGGGCCCCACCAGTTCTGCAGATGTTCTGATTCGGTAAATGCCTTAAACACAAGTTCACGTGGAGCATTGAAACGATAAGAGATTTCAACTTGATTTGACATTGTGTTTCCTCCAATAGGTTTAGGATAAAGTTCGCCATTATTTCCTTGCAGTAATCATAAAGCGTGCCGAGTTGGTACGAATGCCCTTTTCGTCGTGATGTTCTTTCACCAACTGCTGGAATCGCTCGAAGTCAGTGTCTACCTTTCCGAAATCAGGAATGATGGGTGCATGGGCGAATAGGATCAAATTGGACAGACGTATCCCTTGATAGCTGGTACGCGTTTTGACCCAGCCCGACGACTAATTACTTCGAACCATTCGGAGCAACATCCATGTCACCTCACAAGTTGGAATATCATTAATTATATTCAATTGACAGCGTATACGCGAGGTGTTATTTTGAGGTGGAATCTATTCTATGAGTTCGAGGTGATCCATGGTGGCTATTCGTGCTAAGCAGATTTTTGTCAATTTACCTGTTCAAGATTTGAAGAAATCCGTTGAGTTTTTTACCAAGGTGGGATTTGAGTTTGACGCCAATTTTACGGACGAGTCTGCTACTTGTATGATCATCGGGGAAAATATTTATGCCATGCTTCTGGTGGAGGAACGCTTCCAATCCTTCATTTCGAAAAAAATCTCCAATGCTGCCGATACAACCGAAGTTATCGTTGCCCTGTCTGTAGATAGCCGTGAGCAGGTAGATGTGATTGTACAAGCTGCCCTCGATGCAGGAGCGAAGCCATCCAACGAACCACAAGATCACGGATTCATGTATGGATGGAGTTTTCAGGATCTGGATGATCACCTGTGGGAAGTTTCCTATATGGATCTCAGCGCTTTTCCTTCGGAGTAATAAAATGAAAATAACTAGAGCCTTCCTAGATTAATAGGAAGGTTTTTTTGCATCCAGTATGACTCGTTTAAACATGATATCTACAGAACATATGGTGTAATATTCCTTTTTGCTATATGATAATTATCGATTCATGTTGGTGTTTTTTAGCAATTGATGCGATAGGCGAACCCCGGGAAAGCGAAGTATACATATGTTCTTAAGTGGAGGGATCAGGGTGTATTGTCATGTATGTGGGACCAAAAACAGTCCGGCGGATAACACGTGCAGAAAGTGTAGAACCAAATTGAAAGAAACAAGCTCTACAGAGGAACAGATCTGGGCAGAAACAGCCATTGACTTGGATAAAGGAACGCAAAAAGCAATTGATTCGTTGTCCCGTCAGCAGCAACCAGCTTCCAAACAGGGAAATACGGGTCAAGGCCTTGCATTTAGCTGGATTATTCCCATACTTCTGGCAGTAGTTGTAGGAGCTTTGCTAACGTATTATTACAAGCAGGAAACAGGTATAAATGCAGAGGTTAAATCACTGCACCAACAGGCGGAACAGGCTGCACTAGAGGGGAAATATAAAGAGGCTCTCCAACTGCTGGACAGCGCTCTAACGAAACGACCGAACTATGATGCACTTATACAGGATCGGCAAATTACGGCGAAGGCGTTCAACTTGATGAACCAGTTGGATGAGGCGTCCACAAGTCTGAAGACAGGAAAGCTGTCCGCAGGAGACAAGGCCATTCAGGCTGTAGTCAAAGCGTTGATGGAGCGAGAAGAACCTGTTTTTGCCAAAGTGCGTGCGGTATTAAACAACAGAAAGGTAACACTGGCCGTATTGAAGGTGAAAAAGGAAATCGACAGTTTGACAACAATTGAGGCACTAGCCGAGAAGTTGGACACCATATCAGACTTGAAAGGCAAGGAAGCTGAGACAGTAGAGAAGCAAATTGTCGACAAGCTCGCAAGCATAAGTTATAAAGAGGCGGAACAGCAGGTAAAGCAAAAGAATTTCACAATTGCGTTACAAACGGTCGACCAGGGATTGTCCTATGCGCCGGAAAATGAAAAACTGACTTCGTATCGTGAACGGGTGCTCAGTGAAAAAAAGGCATTTGAAAAAGCGGAAGCGGATCGGATTCAACTGGCGGAGCAACAGGCTGCAGAAGAAGATCTGATGAATCGAACGGCGGCAGTAAGTGTCGTGAACGTTGATGCGACGCTTGATATGTACGGGGATCTTTATATTAGCGGTTCATTGATCAATAATGCAACTCGTCCGATCTCTTCCATTACAGTGTTGATTGATATTTATAATATAGACGGTATATATCTGGGCCAAACTTATGCAGATGTGTATCCAAGATGGCTGGATGTGGGGGAAGAAGGTTTTTTTGAAACCTATTATTATGGTGTGTACGAGGAAGCGGAAATCTCTGTTGTGAATGCAACGTGGTATCTCGAATAGGAGGACAGGTTGGAATGACCAAACGAACATGGAGTATGATCATATCCAGTGCTATTATCATTGGTGCTGGAGCAGGGGGCGTGTTCTGGATACACCAGCATTCAGCAGATCAGTTGCAGGATGGGCCCAGACTGGCAGTTGTTGCCGCGAAGGAAACGGAAAATGCGGCAGCCACGACTGCCTCCAAGCAACCTGTGAAGAAGACACGCAAACAGATTATAGAAGAAAGTCAGAAGAAAGTCGTAACGATCGAGAGTAACAGCGGACTGGGCTCCGGTTTTCTCTACAATGATCAGGGAGATGTCGTGACCAATGCACATGTGGTGGAGGGGGCGAATGAAGTAACTATTCGGACCTTGAACCATGAGGAATATAAGGGGACGGTTATTGGTATTGGGGATGAAACAGACGTAGCTGTGGTCAGGGTTCCTGATTTGAAAAAAGTTAAGCCGTTAATCATCGCCAAATCCAAAGCTGAGACCGGAGACGAGATTCTGGCATTGGGTAGTCCACTTGGGCTAGAGAACACCGTAACAACCGGAATCATCAGTGGGTTGGGGCGTAGCTTTGAAATAGCGCCTTACATCTATAGTAACCTCTATCAGATCTCGGCACCAATAACCCATGGCAACAGTGGTGGACCACTCATTAGTGCGGAGACTGGTGAAGTGATCGGCATTAATTCGGCGGTCGTGGAACAGGAGGGGGGAATAGGATTCAGTATTCCTATGACTAGTGTGCTCAAGCAGGTTCAGGCATGGTCCAAAAATCCTTCTGGCACAACGTCGGTGCGGACGGCTGGAGATACTCACTTGGGTTCAGCCACTAAGACATTGCAAGCAGAAGGAATTGTAACGGACTTTTATGCAAGTCTTAATCTGAGTGATTATGTCACCGCTTATGCACTGCTCGGAAGCGAGTGGCAGAGTGCTACAACATATGCCAAGTTCAGAGAAGGATATCTGAATACAAGTGAGGTGACCATCAGTGAGGTATCCTCAGTTAATAAAGGCGATGACGAGATGGAAGTGAAGGCAATGATTAAAGCAAATGAACGCAAAGATGGGGAATATATACTATCGCAATATCGGGTCGAGTATCAGTTGGGTTATGAAAATGGTCAACTGAAAATATTGCATGGTAAAGGTAAAAAAGTGAAATGATTGTGGAGGGAGAGTAATCTGGCCCCCGTGTCAAGGACACTAAAAAAAGAGTGGCATTAAAGATTTACGAGGCGAATAATAGATGATTCCTGTATTGAACAGGGGTCATCTTTTTTAATCCCCATTGATATCTGTGGTTGTTGTAATAGCGAATGTAACGATCGATTTCTTGCTTTAACTCTTGAAGGGAACGGCAACTACGATGATCGACATGGTCCTTCATGTGGCCGAAGAACGATTCTTGGGGAGCATTGTCCCAACAGTTCCCGCGTCTGGACATCGACTGGCCTAACCCATTCTTCTTTAACAACTCCTGATAGATGGGACTGGTATAATGGCTGCCCTGATCTGAGTGGATGAAAGCATCCTTTTGGAGCTTTAGACGTTTCTGTTTCTTGAGAGCGTCAACAGTATCCGTGGCAATGTCTAATGTCAGCCGATGGGATATATTGTGAGAGAGGACCTCACTTGTTGAGGCATCCAGTATGGTCGACAAATAGGCCATCCCGGATCGGCCGTATGGAAGGTACGTGATATCCGTAAGCAAGGCCAGACCCGGTATGCCCTTCTTGAAGTCCCTCTGCAGAGTATTGGGTAAGGTTCGGTGTTCCAGCGTAGCTTTGGCCATGCGTTTATAAGGGTTGATTTTTCTGTGCGGACATACGATGTTAAATTTCTTCATCAATCTACGGATTTTCTTTAGGTTATAGATGACACCAAACTCGTGCTCAAGAATCATCTTGATGGAGCGTGAGCCCTTCTTGTAACCCCTTCGTTCGAAAGCCTTCTTAATCAGCTTCCCTGCCTCAGCATCCGAACGGACCCGCTCTAAACGTAAATCTGCAGCTTGTAAGTAGCTGTAATACCCCGAACGAGATACGTTAAGCAATGAGCAGAGGTATCCCGTCATACGTTCCAAGCCTTGATCCACGGCTTCCTTTATGAGCTCGAACAACTTAATCTTGCTTAGGTTCATTCCCTTTGCTACCAGCAACCTTTCTTTCGTATCTAGCTTTTTTAGCAGTTCTACTTGAGATTCGAGTAGATGAATCCGTGCTTCTTGTTTTGCAATGATTTCTTCCTGCGATAACTCTCTATGTAAAGGGCGACCCGAGGCTTCTTTTCGGGAGTCAGACAACCCAATAATCCCTCCAAGGTCATAGGCTTTTTTCCAACGTCCGGCAGATTGTTCTACTCGTTTCATTCCAATTACGGTAACATCAAACCCATGAGTTTCAAAGATCTCTCTAGGTGTCTTTCCCATCATATATTCGTCAATGAATAACTGCTTAAATTCATCTGCATAGGTTATCGCTTTGTCGCTAACATTCCTTACATATCTGTTCTTTGATATCTGTTCACGTTCTTCTTCTGTGAATCGCTTCTTGCTCACGATGTAATCCCCTCCATTGCTTCTTCAGTATACAAAAAGGTACCCACAGTCCGCACACCTTTTTTCAAAGTGTCCAGTCTATGGGTACCAGTGTAG
>NZ_JBHFJH010000025.1:0-215313 GCF_057334655.1 Paenibacillus sp. AGC31 | reverse complement strand
AGGATAACCAAACTCTCGGTTTGCAAAATGAATAGCCATCATGTGTTCTTTGATCTCACGATCACGGTCTTGTCTTGCGTCTCGCTGCGGCTGTGTTGCTCGCCATTTGTAATAACTGGAACGGGGTATTCCTGTAATCGATAATAGGCGTGTAATGCTATGCGAGCAGCGCAATTCGTCTATGATATCGTAGTTCTCCCGTTGGCTCAGCGCTTCTCCTTTACTAGATTTGGATACCGCTTTTTTAAATAATCCACCTGTGCTTGAAGGTAGTCACGTTCTTCTTCTACACTGCTAAAGGCAGTACGGGGACGTCCTTTCATTGGATTCGGAACATTGTTTTTTCGCTCATCGAACGATTCCCCGTTTTTCCACTTTTTCACCCACACCTTCAGTTGTGAACAGTTTCGAATTCCTTTGCGTTCAGCTACCACTTTATAACTTGAAGACCCTTCGACATAGGATCTAACCGCATTCAATTTAAATTCTTCGGTATACGTCTGAAATGTTTGTCCTTTTTTTGCCATAAAAATATCCCCTCCAAGTGTCACTTGAACCCTCATGATAACATGAAGGCTTTTTCAAGTGTCTACTTAAAGGGGATAATACCATTAAGCTGGTCTTTTTATTTCTTTCGGTTTATAGATGTCAGAAATTCACGTTAACTACACAGACAGACACAATCTAACCTTTAATTAATGACTTATAACATACCGAATAACCGAATATACGGATGTTTACACTAAACCATTAATTCGGATGTGCCTGAGGTGATGTCAGTTTATCCTGAACCGATTGTAACTTCTGTATACTTGAGGCATCCGGTTTATCACGACGGTCGTCAATTTTGACGGATGTGGAAACACGCTGAGCTCCTGACAAAAACGGCGCTTCATGCAGAGCCGCAATTGCTGTAAAAGATCTCGTTATGTGTGTCTTCACTATTATTGCCTAGCCCCTATTCATATTCAAAATTGGTGATTTTAGACTGAATTAATTCATCCTTATTATAATTCCATACTAATTGTTCAAATTATCAGTGGTTCAGCAAAATTATGAGTCGTAAGAAGCAAAAAAATAATAGTTTCCGCCCGTGTCAACGCTTCCTAATTAGGGTATTATTCTCAGGTATAATACATTTACATAGGAGTTGATGATCAAGATGAAAATGAAAAAGGTTTTTGTTGCTTTATCTATAGGGATGTTGGTTGGTTCTTCTTCAATGGCTGTGGCTGCTACCTCACAAAAAGTTCAAGCAACTTTGGCAAACTTTAAAGTTATTGTTAACGGTCAGTCCAAAACTGTTACGTCAGATCAATTGCTTTATAAGGGCAATACGTATTTACAACTTCGTGAAGTTGCCAAGATCCTTGGCTATGAAGTTAATTACACCAGTGCGTCCCGTTCCATTGAGTTTTCTGCGAAGAGTCAATCACAAGCCGATTGGATTAGCCTGATTGATCTATCCGCATCTAATGGATATAAAGTTGCTCTAAAAGGAGATTCGGCGGATGTTTACAACGTCTCAAAAAATCTAAAAACCATCCTTAGTGTCAACGCCAATGGTCTTAAGGAAAACGAGGAAAAAGTTG
This sequence comes from Paenibacillus sp. AGC31, assembly GCF_057334655.1. Taxonomy (NCBI): domain Bacteria; kingdom Bacillati; phylum Bacillota; class Bacilli; order Caryophanales; family Paenibacillaceae; genus Paenibacillus; species Paenibacillus sp. AGC31. Next base: position 213,721 of record NZ_JBHFJH010000025.1, on the reverse strand, counting down.
TCGCGGATCCCTCAGGTAAAACAATCCGTTACAAAAAATTACAGGGTTCCCTAGTTCTGAATCGTGGAGATCTAAAAAAAGCTGGTTTGATCCAATAGTCTAATAAAACAAAACAATCCTCGGTGAGAGAATTTCAACGAGGATTGTTTTATTTTTCTTTGTCGTAAAAATATCGATAGTTCCATTTCTGATATATGAAGAATTTGCTTCTCTTCTAGAACAATGATTAGTTATTAATTGGGGCTTGCCTGATGTGATGTCAGTTTATCCTGAACCGATTGTAACTTCTGTATACTTGAGGCGTCCGGTTTATCACGACGGTCGTCAATTTTGACGGATGTGGAAACACGCTGAGCTCCTGACAAAAACGGCGCTTCATGTAGAGCCGCAATTGCTGTAAAGATCTCGTTAAGCGGTCCCTCAATAATGGTGCTCATGGAAGTTAACTGATATGTAATGCCCCGTTGATGTTCCAATACCTTTTGCATATCCGCCACATAACTGCTTAGACTGGTTGTACCCGTTCCAATTGGAATTACAGTCACTTCTGCTATTGCCATTTTGCTCCGCCTCCTAAGGGCCCCGTGAACAACCGCTGCCGCTAATTTTAGTCGATTTTTGACTATTTTTATTCTACCAGTTGAATGCGTTACAATTCAAACTGACGTGAAGACGTCATTCAAATTGTTCAAAATTTTTTTTTGATAAATCTTCAAATCTTCCAGTCCTTTTCCTTTGCGGATTCCTGGCTTAAATGGTATACTCGGAATTACGTTTTACTGGTTCTGCCCACTTTACAAACACAATATGTTGGGTTACAGTATGTTGACAGCTACAAAATGTAGTAACACTAGATTTCTCCGCTTCTATTAGTCACCTTCTGCATTCTCGCGAAAAACAGGATGAAATCACCTCCAAAGGCACGTCCCTGTAGGTGTAAATCGCTTTCTCGAAACAGAGTTGACATGGAGGTTAACGGGGCTGTTTGGACTGCATCCGGTATCCTCAAACTACAGACACATCTGCAATAGACAAAAGCTTACATAAGCACCCTTTTCTGTCGATATTCTGAACCTCTAAGACAGTAAGGAAGCCAGAGCATCCATGGGCATTTTCAGCCGCGAGGCGGGGAGAATGCTTTTTATATGAGTATGTTCTGCATTGTGCTGTTTTGTGCTCCTCAAGTTGAGCGATTTAAGACATGAACTTGTCACCGCCGTTTCAGTCTGCCAAAAGCAACCTTTACCTTACTCTCACCGTAAGACAACACTCAATTCTTTATATAAAGAATTTCTCCAATTTATCTCTTAAACATGCGAAAGCGAGGAATATTCATGCCACAAGTTGTGACCAAGCCGAACAACCGCCAGCTTGCCTTTGATGATATGCGCATCTCGGTATATGCCGACCGTACTCTGGAAGGACTGGAAATGCTGGACAAGGAACGTCTGGTACGTGGGGTAAACAGCAAGCTCCGCCGTGATGAAGTTACCGGAGACGAAATCAGCAACGCTTTTATCATGAGCGCACTGGAACTGGTAACCAAAGAGGAGCCTAATTGGAAATTTGCAGCGGCGCGCTCCCTGCTCACTTCCCTTTACAAAAAAGCGGCTACCAACCGCAGATACAAGTCTTACCCGGACGAGCCTTATGGCGCATTCCATCCTCTTCTTGTAGATCTCGTGAAAAAAGGTATCTACCGCGAAGAATTGCTGGAATGTTACACCAAAGAACAGATCGATGAACTTGCTGAGTGCATTGACTACCGCAACGATCTGCTTTTCGATTACATCGGCTTGCTCACACTGGCAGAACGTTACCTCGCACACGATTTTGATGGAAAAGTAATGGAATTGCCGCAAGAGCGTTATATGGTTATCGCCATGTTCCTAATGCACCAAGAGCCTGCCGAGAAACGTATGGATCTCGTCAAGGAAGCATACTGGGCAATGAGCAACATGTACATGACCGCAGCTACTCCTACGATGTCCAATGCAGGTAAAAAAGTAGCCGGTCAACTTTCCAGCTGCTTCATTGATACGGTGGACGACTCACTCGAAGGTATCTTTGATTCCAACACGGATGTAGCTCGTCTGAGCAAAATGGGTGGCGGCATCGGCGTTTACCTCGGCAAAGTCAGAGCTCGTGGTTCGGATATCCGTGGTCACCAAAATACAAGTTCCGGTGTAATCCCTTGGATTCGCCAACTGAACAATACAGCGGTCAGCGTAGACCAGCTCGGTACGCGTAAAGGTGCCATTGCTGTATATCTGGACGTCTTCCACAAAGACATTCTGGCCTTCCTCGATCTGAAGCTGAACAACGGTGACGAGCGTATGCGTGCGCATGACGTATTCCACGGCATCTGTCTGCCTGACTTGTTCATGGAACGGGTATCCAGCCGCGGCGAATGGAGCTTGTTCTGTCCACACGAAACAAAGAAAGTGATGGGCTGGAAGGACGAGAATGGTCGTGCACTCGGACTGGAAGATTTCTATGATGAGTCCTTTGGTGCAGGTGCGTTCCGTGATAAATACGAAGAAGCAGTGAATCACCCACTGCTGTCCCGGATTACAGTACAGGCGATTGACATCATGAAGCGAGTACTGAAATCCCAACTGGAGACAGGTACGCCATACATGTTCTACCGGGATACGGTTAACCGCTCGAATCCTAACCGTGCACACGGTATGGTATACTCCTCCAACCTGTGTACCGAAATTATGCAGAACCAGTCTGCTACTGTAATTGAAAAGGAAGAACTCGTAACCAAGGATGGACAAACTCGCATCGTGATTTCCAAAGTGCCTGGCGACTTTGTTGTCTGCAACCTGAACTCCATCCATCTGGCACGTGCTATACCTCATAATGTATTGGAGCGTCTCGTTCCGATTCAGGTGCGCATGCTAGACAATGTTATCGACATTAACAACATTGAAGTGTTGCAAGCCCAATATACCAACAGCCAATATCGTGCAGTCGGTCTGGGAACATTCGGACTACATCACCTGCTTGCTCTCGAAGGCATTCATTGGGAGTCTGAAGAAGCTGTAACGTATAACGATAATCTGTATGAAAAAATTAACTACCTGCTCGTGAAATCCAGTATGGAGCTGTCCAAGGAAAAAGGACATTATCCGAAATTCAAAGGTTCCGATTGGGAAAGTGGTCATTACTTCGACCAACGCGAGTACACATCAGGTGAGCGCGTAGGCGAATTCGTGACAACCGAACAGTGGAAAGAACTGCAAGCCGAAGTACGACAAAACGGTGTACGTAATGCCTGGTTGTTCGCCATTGCACCTAACGGTTCCACGTCCATTATTGCTGGTTCAACGGCTAGTATTGATCCGCTCTATGAGCTGTTATCTTATGAAGAGAAAACAACTTACAAAATTGCCAATCCAGCTCCGGATCTGTCCGAAAAAACAAGTCCTTATTACCAAACGGCGTTTCAGGTGGATCAACATGCTTCCATTAATATGGCGGCTGCCCGTCAGCGCCACGTCGATCAGGGACAAAGTTTCAACTTCTACGTTCGACCAGATATTAAAGCAACAGAATTCCTGGAATTGCATCTGCACGCCTGGAGAGCCGGCATGAAATCAACTTATTATGTTCGTAGCCGGGCATTAACAATTGAAGAATCTTGATTTTTGCGCAATTTACGCTTTATCCATGATAGAGAAGATATACTAGATTCGAGGTGACCACCAGGGCATCCTGTTTTGATTGCAAAATGGCGTTGCCCTGGTTCTTTTTTGCCTAAAACACGATCACAGCATCGCAAGATGTTGATATAGATGCCACATTATACAACCCTAATATATAAAAGAATTAATGATTACACGATAACGAAGAGGACAGAAAGAAGCTGAAGAAGCGGAGCGCTCGCCTTTATCACCGGATTTTTCCCTTTGAAAGAGGGAACCAAAAAAATCAGGGGATAACAGCGATCGGAAGGTTGTTCTGTCATCGTAGTTATACAGTGTAAATTCATTCAAGGAGTGAACGGAACAATGCAAGTACAGAAAATTTTCAACACCGAAGCCCCTAACCAATCAACACGTATTATTGAAGGTGAATGCTCCGGTATCCTGAACTGGAACGACATTCGCATGCCTCATATGTACAAATTGTACAAAGTATTGCTGCTCAACCACTGGATCGCAGACGAGATTCCAATGTCCAAAGATGCTTCCCAGTTTGCTCAACTGGACGAGGAAGAGCAACGTACGTTTAAAATCAACATCTCTCTGCTCGCGGTACTTGATTCCATGCAGACGATGTTTGTTGGTGACGTAAAACGTTACTTTACCGATTCTTCACTCGAAGCGATCTCGGCCATTATCGGACAACAGGAAGTCGTTCATAACCAATCGTATTCCTACGTCCTGTCTTCGATCGTATCTGATCGGGAGCAAAAGGAAATTTTTGAATACTGGAAACATGATCCAGTCCTGCTTGACCGTAACCGTTTCATCGCAGACATCTACCAAACATTCCGGGATGAGCCGTCTCCACAGACGTTCTTCCAGGCTATGGTAGCCGATCTGGTACTCGAAGGTATCTTCTTCTATAGTACGTTTGCCTTCTTCTACAATCTGGCCCGTGACCAGAAAATGATGGCAACCAGCCAGATGATCTCGTATATCCAGCGGGATGAAAACCAACACTGTTACTTCTTCGCTGAAGTGTACAAACAGTTGCTGGTAGACTTCCCTGAACTGAACACACCTGAGAACATGGACTATGTATACAAAACAATCCATCGTGCTGTTGAACTTGAAACCAACTGGGCACATTACACACTCAGCAACGTGCGCGGTATTGACCTGAACGAGTTGGAAGATTACATCAAGTACATCGCCAACAAACGTCTGCGTCTGATGGGGATGGAAAAAGCATATGAAGGTGTGGATGTAAACTGCATGCCTTGGATCAAACCATTCTCCGATGAAGCATTGAATGCAACCAAAACCGACTTCTTCGAAGCTAAATCCCGTAACTACGGTAAAGTTGGCGACGATAACGGATTTGACGATTTGTAATAAAGAATAGACTATAAATAAAAACAACACTCCCTGAACTGTGGCTATCATGCCTAAGTTCAGGGAGTGTTGTTTAATTCGTATGTACAAACATTATATCAGCGTTGAACTATTATAATTTAATAGAGATATTTCTTAATCAAATAAACTCAAGAATCGTATATAATTCTTGAAATTTTTCATTATTCAATCTTCTTTCATTTGCCGTATGAATATGAAACGGGTCATACATCGTGATATTAGCGGGTGTTTCATCAGGATGATAGTGAGCATGGAATTTCATAACCAACTCCTTTTGATCATCATACCAATCATACCAATATAACTCGATGAATCCCCCGTTTCGATCTATCTCCTCTACACAGTACATCTTCGATAAATCATTAAAGACAATTGTTTTACGAATAGTTCTAGTGCTGCTTGGAAGACCCTGGTCACCATCTCGAATCTCCATAATAATATCTGAAAAATCATTCTCAATAAAACGAAAATTACTTTTCGGTATCTTTAAAGCCAAGATGCTGCCTCCCCAAATGGTGTTTCCAAACTTGTGCATCGGTTTCTTCTTCAGGTGTTAAATTCAATTTAGTTCCGAGTGTCCGTTCGAATTCCCCTTTGTATTTATCTTCGTATAAGGCAATTTGCCCCGTGTGGTAATCCAGGTCACTGACTTCTATTGTGGATTGGCGTCCTGCCTCTTCCTTTTTCCACATAGTCACAATCTCTTTAATCGTCGTTCTTTTACCTGATCCATACACATATGTAGTATCGTCTGGGATGAGATTATGTTTGTTGGACCCGGCTCTTTGAATCCCCATAAAACGGCCTTGATCAATCCAGTTAAAAATCGTCGTAATACTCACTCCAAAAAATACAGATAATTCTTTAGGAGTATAAGAACGTACAGCTTCAATAGAAGGAACACCACTGTCTGTAATTCCTGTCGGTACATTCACTGCTTGACTTAACGCATGTTTGAGAAGAGTAACATACTTTTCTCTAAAGATATCAGCATCTTCAAAGATAGATTCATCCAGGCTACGAACAAATTCAGTATTATTCTTGACTGCAAGTGCCAGCACTTTGAACAGTAAAATGCTATTATCCGTATTGCTCAAGCTCTGAACTAACTCAGAAGCAATCTCATCTGTGTTCTGACTAAATATATTCTTTTCAACTCTTGTAATTCCCATATCCATCTCACCTCACACTCCTAGTATAGGATAGTAAAGTTTAACTTTCAACATATCACTTAAACAAAGTTAAACACAACTTAAAGTATACTTAAACAGTATGCTACGAAGATCTTGATTTATACATTCTCCAACCAACACGCACTTATTATATAATGAAAGAGATTCATACCCCTCCTACGGAAGTGAGGCCTATTCATGGAAAAAGAACTGCTGGAACAAATTAATTTGTGGCATGAGCAGGACCAATTCAGTCTCATTATTGAACATATTGAACGTATCCCCGTCTCAGAGCGGGATTATGATCTGATTGGTCAACTCGCCAGAGCCTATAACAATGATGCACGTTGTCACAAAGCCATTCAACAACTGTTGTCTGTCGAGGAGCAAGGGGTAAACGACCCGCTCTGGCAATACCGCTTGGGTTATGCATACTGTCATATAGCGAGTTATGAACAGGCACTACTGGCTTTTGAGAGAGCTAACGAACTTCAGCCACATGATGAATCAACCCTTGAATTTCTAAGTCAGATTCGACCTTTCGCTGAGAAGATGCGGCGGGATCGACAACGCCATGAAGAACAAGTAACAGAATGGGAGCAGCGTGGCACGTTGAACCATCTTCGTGCTGCTTCAGGAACCTACGACCCAGGGACATTCTGGAAACAGAGTGATTATGCACGGGACAACCATGTGTCGGCTCCCTTTGACGAAGCCACGATTGTTTCGATTGAACACGAATTGGGTTACAAGCTCCCTGCCTCCTATATTCAACTGATGAATACGCAAAACGGCGGTATCCCTGCGCTCACTGTATTTCCCACCCAAGAAGCGACTTCCTGGGCTGAGGATCACATTGCCATTTCAAGCATTATGGGAATCGGACACGATAAAACATACGCACTCGCTGGTGAGCTGGGAAGTCGGTTCATGATCGAGGATTGGGGATACCCCGACCTGGGGATTGTGATCTGTGATTGTCCATCCGCTGGTCATGATGTCGTTATGCTGGATTATCGCTTCTGCGGCCCTGAAGGTGAACCTTGTGTCGTTCATGTAGATCAGGAAAATGATTATGAGATTACATATCTTGCGCCGAATTTTGAAGCTTTCATCCGTGGATTGGTCGATGAGGATACGTATGACCTGTCTGACGAAGAGAATGAGGACTAATATCCAGGAGGGTCCGGCCATATGACAACCCGTATATATTTTGGTTCCAATCAACTTGGCGAAGTGGCCGCAGTTTCATTGCAGGATGCGCTGAATGAGCTTGACCTGGGAACCCTTGAAGATTATCGACGAACAGATAAAGGTGTTATGGGTCAGACACTGCTCATTCGCTCTTCCCGTGGAGAATATATTCTGAAAGGCAATCCTTTATATGCAGGACAGTTACAGGAAGAAAGGTTCTTTGTAGAACAACTGGCAAAACATACGTCCATTCCTGTCCCTGATCCATATTTATTACATGAAGATACCCATCTGCTAGGCTGGAGTTATGCCATAATGCCGCGCCTGCCCGGGAATCACCTGTATGATCCAGCATTCCAGGCTTCACTGTCACAGCAAGATCAGGAAGAGATCGCCTGTATGTTTGCCCATACTTTGGCTGAACTGCACCGCTGGAAGGTGCCCGATGCCGGGGAATATGATCCTGTAGCGCAGCAGATTGTTTCCTTTGCAGGCGATTATCTGGACTGGTTGTACGGGACCATTCGTCACTGGTTACATGATGCTGAACAGTACTCGGTGATTACGGATGAAGATGTTCAGTGGGTGGACGAGCAATTCAAAAATGCTGAACCGGCATTTCGGTCCAAAGCTGTTCCATGTTTTGTCATGGGAGACTTCAAGGTCGAGAATATTTTGATTCAAAATCCGAATGACCGTTCTTCAGGGTGGCAGATTAGTGGTTTGTTCGATTTTACAACCGCCTACTTCGGAGATGGCACAGCCGACCTAACCAAAATATCCACCAGGTATGTTCGTGAGGGTCAACCAGAACTGGCCGCACAGTTCCTTCGCTGCTACCGGGATCTGGTCTGTGCAGCAGATGAAGAGAAATGCCAACACTTCCGCACACGTCTCAGCATGCATCTGCTCTATCAACGTATCTTATGGTGGGGGGAAGCCAAAGCGACTGGACAAGTGACATGGGCAGCCGATCTGTCTTTTGCACAGTGGGCGCAGCAGTCCATTAATTCAATTGTCGCATTGCTAGATTAGTAGATTAATTAGTAGGTTTGGACAGGTCGCTCAATGGATAGCGATCTTCCAAACTAACGTATGTATCGTTCCATATATGTCGCCCAACATCCGGGCTCACGCATAAAACCGCCAGAGATCATCCTTGATCTCTGGCGGTTTTTGTCATCTGACTATATTTCAGTCAACGATGGAATCTCTCAACTTAAGCTTGTGCGACATGTGACTCCTGATGTTTCTGCAAAAACTCCAACATCCGGCGGTATACGAGAATCTCATTTGCCTTTCTGGAGAATCCGTGGCCCTCATCGTCCAGAACGATGTATTCCACATCCATTCCCTTGGACTGGAGCGCAGCCACGATCTGATCAGATTCGGCCTTCACGACCCTTGGATCATTAGCACCCTGAATGACCAGCATTGGATTCACCATCTGATCGAGATACGTAATCGGTGAATCCTTCGTTAAACGTTCGCGGTCACGGACCGGATCACCCAGCCAGTTATCCATCATCGGCTTCCAGTCTTCCGGCACGGATTCCAGGAATGTGAACAGGTTACTTGGCCCAAAAATATCGACCGCAGCCCGGAACAGCTCCGGATGGCGACCTGCCAATAACAGGGTCATATATCCCCCATAACTTCCCCCTACCACAAACAACCGTTCTGGCGAGGTGATTCCCTGATCGAACAACCAGTTGATCCCGGTAACACAGTCCAGCCTTGGACCCTCACCCCAATCACGCTCAACCATCTTGACGAATTCCGCACCATATCCGGTACTGCCCCGGAAATTCGGTGCAAAGACATGATAGCCCTGAGCGAGCATCATCTGGAACATCGGCCGAAAAAACTTCGCTTCGGATGCTTGCGGCCCACCATGAGGCCAAAATACGGTGTAGCCATTGGCCTGCTCTGGCTTTGCTTTGAACAAGAGAGCTTCGATCTCCAGTCCGTCGTAGGAGTTATACCGAATAACGTCAGGGTACACGAGATCACTTGGGTCCAGTCCGGTTACCCGATTGGCAGTCAGCGGCTCCCAGGACTCAGCACCTGCTATTTTGCGATAAATGTTATGCGGTTGGATCGCTCCACGTCCAAGGATATACACATTGCCAGCCTTCGTAACGTTCACCTGCTCTATCGTATCCAGTGGCATCTCTATGCGCCGAGGCTCATCGGCATTTTTGCCCAATACGTACATACGATTCTCCGGCCCTGTAAGTGTCCAGAAATATAAGGTCTCGGAAGCCTGATGCCAGCGGATAAACTCCACATCTTCCCCTTCGATTCGGCACAATAAACGGAATTCGCAGGTATCAATACGGTACTCAGCCACATAAGCGTATGCGGAGTCATCATTGGTAATGAACAGAAGACGATTATCATCTGCAAATATCAGATCGGATACCTGACTATGACGTTCTGAAGCTGGCAGGATCACCATTTCTTCATTGTTACGATACAGATGCGCCGTCTGATACGTATTGGAGTACATTTTTAAAATGACATAACTCTTCTCGTCAGGACTTACAGCCACCAGGCTGCTCGTAACCTCTTCTCCACTGTATAACAGTTCATCTTCTCCTGTCTCCAGATCGATGCGGCGTGAATTCAGATAATTCGGATTACCCGCGCTGGTGACATAATAGAGACGTTGTCCATCCTCGGACAAATCAGCGAAATAACAGCGATCATTAGGTTCTGCCGGAACCACAGGCAGTGGGACACCACCCTCGGGCGGAAGTGCATACAGATGATAGTTCTCATCTCCATCCCGATCAAACGCGGTAAGCAGATGACGTCCTTGCGGGTCTGCTTTGATAAATTGACTGCTCTGATTCAAGTACGTTAAAGGATACGGGTATCCTCCAGGCAAATCCATCGCCCAAATATTCGGCTGACCGTTCAGGTTGCTGTCCATGAACAAACGTTTCTCGTCTGCCGATACGGCAAAGTGCGAAATACGGTACGTCTGAAAATATTGCTCGACATCCGGTTTAGGGAACTGAATCATGACAAACCTCCTTGGAATTGAACCAACGAATTTAACATTGGTAAATTAAGGTACCTTTTGTCCATATTATAGGTAATGCCAATGTTTAAACAATAGATATGTGAGTTATAATTCCAGACTTTATCAATTTGTACATGAACTCACGGATAAAAGGTCATATGAGCCTTGTCTTCGCGATAATAATCCAGCCTTTGCTTCATCGTACCTGTATGCAGTTCGAACAGATGACCATCCGGATCGGTGAAATATACAGATAATGCATCCCGCGGATCTCTTGGCCTTCCGGGAAGAATGTCAGCACCCGCTGCTCGCAGCTGCTGCACAGACGCGTCGAACTCCTCTTCTGTAACGGTAAATGCAATATGGGTATAGGTTCGTTCCGTATAGTTGCGAATAACATCCTCCTGATTCAGGGCAATCCACACACCGGCAAGCTCAAAATAAGCCAGTTTGCGTCCTTTCACCTGAATTCGGGCACCGAGAGCCTGCTCATAAAAGGTAATGGCCCGCTCCAGATTGGATACGGAAAAGCACAAATGATTAATTCCTTGAATATTCATGTGGCTCCTGACACCTCCATCGATTTAAGGATCTATCCTTATTATGGTATATTCTGTGCAATAAAAACAACCGTGCTGCTTCCTCCCGCACCTTCTTCTGGGCGAATGCATAGGTTATCCGTATCAATGAACGTTCGAGGAGGATGTAAAGCGAATGAATCCTGTCTATCCTTTTTATGGTGAGAAAACGGTATGCAAGGAGCAAAAACTGGCATTTCCACCCCAGCATCAGGACCAGCAACCCGGTCTGGAAACCCTGATGGTGCCTGAACCAATTAGTGAAGATCCTGCCTATATCGGCAGCTGTAAACTCCAAGGTAAAGTTGCCATTATTACGGGTGGTGACAGTGGAATCGGCCGGGCGGCCGCCATCGCTTTTGCCAAGGAAGGTGCGGATATCGTCATTGCTTATCTATATGAACGGACAGATGCCGAAAGGACTCGTGAACGGATCGAAGAACTGGGACAGCGCTGTCTCTTAATCGAGATTGATCTCCGCTTAAAGAAAAACTGTGAAGCCGTCATCCGCACAACCATGGAAACGTACGGGAAGATCGATATTCTGGTCAACAATCATGGCGTACAGTATGTGCAGCCAAGTATCGTTGATATTACAGAAGAACAGCTGTATCACACCTTTCAGACCAATGTGTTCGCCTATTTCTTTCTGATTCAGGCCGCTCTCCCCCATCTGTGCAGAGGTGCCTCCATCATTAATACGGCTTCCATTACGGCATATAAAGGCAATACCCAACTGATCGACTACTCTTCTACCAAAGGAGCCGTCGTATCGCTGACTCGTGTACTCGCCCAATCGCTAGCTGCACAGGGAATCCGTGTGAATTCTGTCGCTCCGGGACCCATCTGGACACCGCTCATCCCTGCCAGTTTCTCCGCTGAGGATGTACAGGTATTTGGAACAGATACGCCTATGGGTCGGGCTGGTCAGCCTTACGAACTGGCGGCAGCCTATGTTTATCTCGCTTCCCGCGACTCATCCTACGTCACAGGTGAATGCATTCATGTGAATGGCGGCGATATGGTAACGACATAGGCTGATGTCAGGTTGGATTTGGCAGGTGTGGCAGGATATCGGTTATCCCGTTACGAAGAGGGTTAGAAGTATGATCCGGTTATACCGGAGCCTGACATCTTGCGACAAGGAGCTGAACAACCTGATGAACTTCGATCCACTCTACCAACCGTACCCCTCTTACCGCGTGCCTGTGTATGCGAAACAAGGCATGGTCGCGACGTCACAGCCACTAGCTGCACAAGCTGGGCTCGATGTATTGAAAAAAGGCGGCAATGCCATTGATGCCGCCATTGCAACTGCGGCAGCACTCACGGTGCTGGAGCCCACGTCTAATGGCATTGGAGGCGATGCTTTTGCCCTCGTATGGACCGAGGGCAAACTGCATGGCCTGAATGCCAGCGGCCCTGCGCCTCAGGGCATATCCATTGAGGCGCTTCAAGCGGCAGGCTATACGGAGATGCCGAAGCTTGGGGTTGTTCCGGTGACGGTGCCTGGCGCACCGGCGGGTTGGGCTGAGTTGAGCCGCCGTTTTGGGCGGCTCATGCTGGCGGAAGCGCTGGAACCGGCCATCCGCTACGCGGAGGAAGGTTATCCGCTTGCGCCTGGGCTGGCCCGCCACTGGGCAAGGGCAGCCGAGATCTATGCACGCCAGGGCGATGCGGAGGCAGGGCGTGCGTGGTTTGAGACATTTGCTCCAGGCGGGCGTGTTCCCGCAGCTGGAGAGATGTGGCGCTCGCCGGATCATGCGGCGACTTTGCGCCAGATTGGCGAGAGCGAAGCGCGAGACTTTTACGAAGGAGAACTGGCTGAACGTATTCATTCCTTTATGGCAGAACACGGTGGTTATCTGACTCGCGAAGATCTAAAGGCTTTCCAGCCCGAGTGGGTTGATCCCATCTCCGTCTCCTATCGTGGTTACGATGTATGGGAGATTCCGCCGAATGGACAAGGATTGATTGCTCTCGCGGCGCTTAATCTGTTGAAAGGTTACGAGTTCGACGAGAAAGAATCCGTTCTGGCGTATCATCAACAACTGGAAGCCATGAAGCTGGCATTTGCCGATGGGGAGAAATATATTACTGAAGAACGCAAAATGGGTGTGACGGTGGAGGAACTGCTATCCGAGGCATACGCGGAAGAACGGCGCAAACTCATTGGTGATATCGCACGTGCACCTGAGGCAGGTGATCCACGTGCAAGTGGAACAGTCTATCTGGCTACGGCGGACGGTGAAGGTAACATGGTTTCCTTTATCCAGAGTAACTATATGGGCTTCGGGTCTGGATTGGTTGTTCCGGGGACAGGCATTGCTTTGCAGAATCGCGGACATAATTTCTCACTGGACCCGAATCATGCAAATGCCTTGGAGCCAGGCAAACGAACGTATCACACGATCATTCCGGGGTTTCTCACCCGCGGCAGTGAAGCGGTTGGGCCATTCGGTGTCATGGGCGGTTTCATGCAGCCGCAGGGTCATGTGCAGGTGGTCATGAATACGATCGATTATCACCTGAACCCACAGGCCGCACTGGATTCTCCACGCTGGCAGTGGACGAAGGGCAAAACCATTCTTGTGGAACCGTGTTTCCCGCAGCACATTGCACAGGCACTCGCCCGCAAAGGACATGATATTCAAGTGGCGCTCGATCCATCCCAGTTTGGACGCGGTCAGATCATCTGGCGCAACCCGGACAATGGCGTATTATGCGGGGGTACGGAAACCCGAGCGGATGGCTCGATTGCGGCTTGGTAAACTCATGAAAATTCATTTATAAGGACAAGTACGGATATCACGACCCGCTTCTCATATCCGCTAGTTCATTTCAAAGACACAACAGAGATGATTCATGTGTTCTCTGTTGTGTCTTTTTGTCTTATTAGACTTTAAACATCAGTAAACAACAGACTGTAGTTATTTAGGCACCTTTTTGATCAAAGAAAAAACTTGATCGATTGAATTATTTAGATGTGGAAATTGAACAAATAAAATTTTGAGAAGTCTAATTTCAAAAATTGAAATTGTAACCCTTGCTGCTTCCGAAAAAAATGTTCGTACGTTATGGAACTACATGGATGTTCCATTCTCCCATCTGCTAAAGTACATGTTCTTGAAACCATTTGGAGGAAGTTAAGCTAATATTCCAGAGGGTTATGAACTCAATAACATAGATGAAAAAATGAAATTAGAATTTGATTCAGCATTGAAAATTATGGCTGGTGAGAGGTTGTGATATGCAAAGTTCATTCTCAGAATAATAAAAAGCAGGGTAGGTGTATTTTGAAATACACCTACCCTGCTTTTTATTATTATACACGAATAGGCACTTTGACTCTCCGTTTTACGACACACATTCCATTTTTGACAATATAACATTCTACATAATGATCACCCTTAAAAGAGGTTACTTCAAAATGGGTGAGTTTGTCTGTTCGTACTATTTGTCCCCTAATGTTGTTTTCTCTTTTTGCGAATGGACCCTTATTCATTACTTTCCAATATACTTGATATGGTTGTGGAACATTAGTTCGAGCAACAAAATTAAGTTCATGACCAGGCAAAAGGATCTCATGTCTACTAAGTATGTTACTTAACCATCTAGTTGTAGGTTGCCCTTCTTTAGAAACCTTACAATCTAATTCCATAGTGTAATGAGTTTGAGTGCTTATCGGAAAAAAATCTTCAATGAATTCTTCAGAATCTTGGAAATCGTAGTATTCTTCAACGCCTCGGAAATAAACAACGGTTTCTGATATTGCCGCCAGTGATTTACTCACTGTTTCATCTTTAACCAATCCGTTCCAGTAGTCATGATTGAAAAATTCACCCCATGCTTCAACTGCCTGATTCCAAGTGCAGTTGGAATCAAATAATACATCCAATTTGGAAATTTTATTGTTTAGACGGTTGTATAAATTGTTTATTTTAATACTATCTTTGTTAACCAGCTTTAAACTACTTAACGGGTCTGTAGGGTTATCAACTTCTTTATTATCTTTTAAACGGTCTCTAACAGCTATCATCGTCTTGTAGAATCTTTCGTCCATACGTTCAGACGATTCAAACTTCTCCACAACCAATACACTTTGGATCAATCCACCCGGCATGTTTGCCCAAGATAGTCTCGATTTAGAGAACATCTTTATTAATCTTACAATATCTCTGATTTTATAATCTTTGTCTTTATTCTCTTTATTGAACCATTGAGTAATGGCGCGAGGATCACGTTTACGCCATATACTACCACAATGTTCGTATTGGTATACGTCATCTTCATCATTGTCTTTATATCTTCGATAGATTGCAAAATCGACGTGATATCCATCTGCATAAGAAATTCGAACACAATTGGTCTTCGCTTCCGGTTCTATTCTAAATTGTTTAGTTTTTCTTTTAAGTGCGTTCACGATCAGATTTTTAGTTGCAATGGGCCCAGAAGGCAGGTCATCCTTTTCAAATACAAGTGCGACATCAATGTCATATTCATTACTATCATTTTGAATAACCGTAGACATTGCCACACTTCCTTGTACTACAGGTTCCTCAGCTAGGGTGTAATTTGTTCCGTTTTCTTCGTTGTATTCAACCAGCCCATCTTTTAATCGGGTCACATTTAAATTTTTCTTGGCGTAGAGGTTGTTTTTATCAATTAACGGAAGAATTACATGAGTACCGTAAAAAGTTTTAAACTTGCTATCAAGATTGTACATAGCCACTCACTTTCTATCACCGATTTAGTTAATTTTAGATTAAATATGATCAAATGACATTATTATGTTAATGTTCCAGTTTGTGTGCCATTTAAAGTAATCCCCCATGGGTAATTCGGAGTTTGTTGCCTCTCAAATTGGTAACTAATAATTTCAGCCATTCTTGTATCGCTGATTACTTTACCTAATTCGAAAATGAGGCAACTTTGACCAGAATAAAGAAGGTGTATTTTTTGAAGATTGGAATAATCGCTACTGAGTTGGATGAGTAATTTATAAATCTGATTGTTATACTCACTCAATTGCTCTTTAAATAAGATGGCATTATCCATAGGATTATCTAATGATAAATCAACAATAGGGCACGAAAATTGCTCAGCTTGGGATGCAGTAATCTTTGAAGTAAGCCCGACAGTTAAAACAATTTCTGTGACCGTTTGATTTAGATTTGGCATCGTTAAGTGAAGGGCGGGATATTTTGTTGCAAAGAACTTCCACTTTTTGTTCGATTTCAAACGATAATAGGTGTTGTTGTTGCCCTTTCTCAATTCGAAATGTTCATTTATTCCATCACCGCCGAAATGTCTTCCTGCTAGCAATATAAAAGGTATTGGCGCAATCCCCGTATATGCTCGTTTTACATCAACACTTTCTCGTTTAAATGCATCAATTTTCTGTTTTATTTCTTCGTAAATATCATCAAAATTTTGTTGAGTTGGACCTCGCTTAAATAGCCTGATGAAATCAATGGTATTCTCTTTGAATTCGAAAGGACTTAACCCTAAGTCATTTTGATGGTCTTCAATTCGGTAATCTCTGTATCCATTAATATTTAGAATATAGAGCTTATTTCTAACATAACGACTAGAGTAAAGTCCTCCTAAAAAAATTGCACACCCTACAGCTAATTGAACATAGTTTGTTTCTGATTGCTGCTGTATCAACGCTGCAAAAAATTTATCACTGAATGTACCAAAGGAACCATTGATAATTCCAAGACCAGCAGTGATTAGCGTTGTAGACATTGCACCTTCCTTATTTTTTTTAATAAGTGAAACAATTACAACTACAATAGAAGCAATGAAGACAGCAGCAGCAACTAATTTAACAATTATTAACATTACAACACACCTCATTCAACGATTAAATAGTGCTGACATCAGTATAGGTATAATATACCATTTCACCATAACACAAATAGAACGTGTGTTCCAGAAGATTGTGCTATTTACGTAAAGGTCAATATTGGTTTTAAGAAAGTTTGAACTTATATAAATTAATCTCCACCTGTTATGTGACTGTTTCTGTAGGCAGGATGTCGGGAGAATTCGGAACGGACGTAGGTCGGATGTAGTTTAGATGCAGATTATAGGCAGGTTAGATGCGAGCTAGGATCGGCAGTGTGAACATACAAACAATAAAGGGGAGCTTCCGTCATGACTATAACAGAGCTCCCCTTTTCAATGGCTAATCGTTGTTTCATCTATGAATTTATTTCGTATCAGCGATATGAATGTATATAAATTGAACTAAACATGTACACGAAACCGAGAGGACAGAAAGAATTTAAGGAAGCGGAGCTAGAAGTTTTCTGTAAGAAAACCAGATCGGAAACTCCATCCTCACAGTGCGTCGATAATGTCTCCGGCCAGCAGGGACGACGGGTCACCGCGCAGCAGTGCTGCTCGTTCGGCGGACAGTCCGTGGAGATATACGCCGAACGCGGCGGCTTGCTCCGCGCTGAGCCCTTGGGCAAGCAGACCGGCGATGATGCCGGTCAATACGTCCCCGGCACCGCCCGTTGCCATGCCGGCGTGCCCGGTGGTGTTGATGTACGCCTCGCCGGATGGCGTTGCGATGACCGTTCGTGCTCCCTTGAGCACAAGGGTCACGCCCTGCTCGCGGGCGTATTTTGCAGCGTGTCCAATGCGGTCACGCTGCACTTCCTGGGTCGACATGCCCAGCAGTCGGCCCATCTCGCCAGGGTGCGGCGTCAGGATTGTCGCCGCACTTCGCTGGATCCAGTCGCGAGGCCCATGTGGGCCAGCGTCTGCCAGCATGTTGAGGGCGTCCGCGTCGATGATCAGCGGACGATCCGTATGTTGCCACAGACGGCGCAGCCAGTCTGTGTCGCCCTGGAAGCGGCCGAGGCCTGGGCCGGTCGCGAGCACGTCGCGGCTCTCCGCGAGACGCAGCACGGCTTCGGCGGAAGCCGCGTTCCATTCGCCGCTGTCGCCATCGGAGGCGGCAGCAAGCATGAGCTCGGGCACGGTGCCGATGACATGCGGCAGCAGTGCCGCGGGCAGCGCCCATGTGGCGAGCCCGCAGCCTGCGCGCAGCGCGGCCTTGGCCGAGAGCAGGCCTGCGCCGCTCATCGGCAGACTTCCTGCGGCCAGCAACACATGGCCGTAGGTGCCCTTGTGGCCGTCCGGTGCCCGGAGACGGCCTGTATCCACGCGCAGCGCACCGCGCAGCACCTCGTCCGTCAGCAGACGGACCGAGAGGCCATGCTCTGGCGCAAGCCGCGCGGGAATGCCGATGGCGCGCACCACGATGCGCCCGGCGGCAGAAGCACCCGGGTACTGCACCAGCCCACGCTTAAGCAGCGCGAGGCATACGGTCACCCGGGCTTGAATGCAGGGCTCGTACACCTCTCCGGTGTCGGCGTCCAGCCCGCTTGGCACATCAGCGGACACGACCGGCTTGCCGCTGTCGTTCGCCGCCTCGATCAGCGCCGCGTAAGCTCCCCGCGGCGCTCCCCTCGAGCCGGTGCCCAACAGCGCATCCACGATGCCTGTGCACCGGCTGAAGTCCACGGCTTCGCGCCCGTGGACAAGAGCAGGGATGCCAAGCTTCGCGGCGGCATCCCGTTGCATTGCGGCTTCGCCCCGCAGTGCATCAGGAGCATCGGCGTAGACCAATGTCACGCCAAGCCCCGCTTCAACCAAATGGCGCGCGGCCACCAGCCCATCGCCGCCATTATTGCCCTTGCCGATCAGCATGTACCACTGCTGATCTCCCGGGCGCTCCATCACCAGCGCCGGATCGGCGATGATGTCGCCACCATACCCTTGCCGATCGCCGGGCCCGGTGTGTGCCCGCCTCGCATCTGTCTTGCTGTTATAGCCAAGCCGCACTGAATCCGCAAGCCTGCCTTCTGCCTGCCCTTCCCGGCACAGCTTGATCACTTCCTCAGCAATGGCTCGTCCTGCATTCTCCATCAGACTTGCTGCCGGAATACCGAGCTGATGAATGGTATGCTCGTCCACAGCTCTCATCTGTTCAGCGGTTACGATAAACAATGTTCATCCCTCCCCGTGACAAGCTCATCTCATACCTAAAAGCAACAACTTCACACTAAACGCTGCATCCTGTATGTGTATCTCTATCTTTCCCTTAACCTCATATAGTTACCACGATGCGCTCCATGCATCATTGGAAGCTCTATTAATCCCGTATACGAGACCTTCAGATTAAATCATCCATTCCAAAGCATGTCTACGCTTAATAACCTACCGTAAACCGAGCTTGGATAAATTGCGGATCGTCCAGTTCATCCACCAAAGCCGCTGCAAAATCACCAACCGAAATCGAGCTTTCCCCGATATCATCCGTAATCACACGGTTCATGCCAACCCGGAATTGGCCTGTCCGACGTCCTGTTGTGATTGTCGCAGCAGGGCTCATGTAGGTCCAGTGAATACCTGATGCTTCAATCAGGTCATATGCTTCTGCATGTGCTCTTGCCAGTGGTTTGACTTCCTCCGGAAATCCCGGCGTATCCATCAGCATATCACCGGATTCGGTTAGCAAACTTCCCGCTCCACCAACCACAACCAGACGTCCTGCTTTTGCACGGCGCACACCTTCAATTAATGAGCGTGTGACTTCCAGCATTTCTTCTTCTTCTCCAAACTTCGGTCCATACGCACTCACTACCACTTCTTGTCCTGCTGCAAAATCAGCCACCTGATCCGGGTTAAGCAGATCTCCCTGTTCTACACGCAAACGCTCATGTACCATCTCAATCTTCGACGGATCACGCACCACCGCTGTCACTTCATGCCCACGATCCATCAGCTCCCACAGTATCGTCTTGCCAATCGCTCCGGTTGCTCCAAAAATGGTTACTTTCATATGAATTCCCTCTTTTCTGTAGATATCATCTCATCAACTTACCGTTATTTTAATACTTAATCCTATTGTTATATACCTTAAACGGCTCACGCCATCTTAAACCGGATGTGAACAACTTGTAAACCTATCTCTTACAGCTTATATGTAGAAAAATAATCTTTACTTCAACTAGCGGAAAAAGCACCGACACTCTTAAGTATCCCCTCTCTCCGCCAACACTCAACACGAATCATGAAAAAAGCCGCTAAATGCGGCTATACTAAGATAATTTCATACGACATAAGTCTATTCTTATCTTAAAATTTCAGTTTTCGTTCCGCTAGGTAGTCGGTCCTTCTTCTCCCTGCCTCCACCACATACCCTCCGATTTTGGGCTGGTGTATTCAAATCCAAATTGAGCATACAGGCGATCAGCCGGAACATCCGCCAGCAGACTGACCAGACCACGGGCAGGTACTGCTTCACGCAGATAATTCATAATCTCGCTCATGATCAGTCTTCCATACCCCATTCCCTGAACATCCGGGTGTACAGCAATATCGACGACCTGAAAGAAACAACCTCCATCTCCAATCACTCGCCCCATGCCTATCAGCATATCCTCTTCACGCAGACATACGGCAAACAGGCTATTCGGTAATCCAATCTCCGCCCCTTCCCTGCTCATTGCACTAAGGCCGGCAATCTGCCGCAAGGCAAGATACTCCACCGCTGCGGGTGGTGTGTGTTCAATATTCACATGATCCATGAATTGTGCCCCTTTCTGCTTGAATTCATCTACTT
Source organism: Paenibacillus sp. AGC31 (assembly GCF_057334655.1). Classification (NCBI taxonomy): domain Bacteria; kingdom Bacillati; phylum Bacillota; class Bacilli; order Caryophanales; family Paenibacillaceae; genus Paenibacillus; species Paenibacillus sp. AGC31. Next base: position 193,028 of record NZ_JBHFJH010000025.1, on the reverse strand, counting down.
CCTGTGTAATAGTGAGAGAAAGCTTACGTGAAGCGTGTTTCATGATACGTGAAGTTGGTGCAAAGGAGGAACAAGTGTGTTTCAACGTTGGATTGAAGATCTAACATCGCGCCCAGGCACTGTGGCTGTGCTGTTTGGAGTCATGGCTTTGCTTCTGGGGATATACATATGGTCTGCCACTGAAGTTCGCCGCAGCCACGAAAGGCGAATGAGAAGGATACGAGATACATTATACATAAGTACAGCCCTCTTGGGACAACTTACCATCCAGGAAAATCGGAATTATGAACGATCGGAACACGAACATGACGATCTGATAACAGCAATGTTAGCCTGCAAAGCTGCATCTTACCTATCCCCTCAGCTACAGGACCAGATCCGTGACTGTATTAAGGATCATGATTCTGCCCGACTTGGCCTGATGCACAGAGCACTGGAACGGGAATGCACCGTATTATCGGATGAACTCAGCCGGGAGACTTATGCAGATCATTGGGGCACAGCGGTCTGGACCATCCTTCGGCCCATAGCCGAACCAGCCGCACTGGCGGCCACAGGGTTTCTGATTACAGATCTGGTATTTCGTCAGCGAATGTTGGACGTCCCTGTGGACTCATGGGACAGCATCTTGCCATGGATTCGCGCGATTTCCCTGATGATCACCATAATATATGGTTACCTGCTCTGGGCCAGCCCACGACGCGATAGGTCAAGTACAGTAACCAAAATGCTCTCCTTGCTGATCGCACTATGCTCCTTGCTCCATCTGATTGGACCTGCTGCTGCGCCCTACGCCCTTGGATTACAGCTGATTATATTTACTTCTGGTTTCGGGTTGACTGGGACACGCTCTCGAAGTGATCGCCCCTACGCAGGACATACGGATCTGGAACCAACAAAGCAAGTCTCTACGGAACTGGAAGGGAATACACGTCGTACATCTGGTACCAACACCGAAGAATAACCTACGCATCCAGCCGCTTCCGTATGATTAAACTTAGATAGATAGGAGACTCGGTCCTCCCTCGCTGGATTTTCACTGATCAGGTCATGTCTCCTTACTCGGCATGTTATACGATGATGGATGTCAGTGTCCCAAAATTGTAAAGAACCTCAGACACGTTATTTCCCAAAATCGCTCGATAAAAACGCTCTAAAACGCCGTACATTTCGATATAACGTGTCTCAGATTCGTTAGCGCTCACTCCCTGCTCATGCTCTGTTCCAAGCGCACTGAGAGGACAACCTCGTGTCCCTCTCGTACAAAGCGAAAATTTTCATTAATAGAAGAAAATAGGAGAATCGCCTTTGCGACATCCTGATCGCTAGCTCGTACATTCAGTATGCAGAGTATGCAGCATGCTTCCCTACTCTGGACCCGTTCATGTAAGCGTCGGCTTTCAGTAAGTTTGAAGACACGCTTTAAATTCTGCAAGTCTGTACGCAAAAAGGGCTGAAACTACATTGTAGCTTCAGCCCTTTTCTATATTACTAATTTTGTCTTGCGAAGAATGATCGGAAGGTTATTCTGTCATCGAAGTGGCATGTGTAACATACTTTAGTCACTTTATATCATGGATAATTACTTCACTTATTTGGCTACAACATGTGCAATGACGCGGCCCTTTTCGTACGTGACAGTCACGTCATAACCATCTGCCGTTACACTGTCGAATTCACCTGTGATTCCATTAGCCGTGATTAACGTAATATCTTTGGAACCTTCAATCTTATGCTTGGACAAGTCGAGTTTGAGACTTCCTCCATCAATATAGAGCTTTCTGCCGACATTCAGCTGACTGTTGTTATCAGTCACTACCAATTCCAACGTACTGTTATCCATGGTAAAGTTTCTATTTAAGTTGAGTGCGCCGTCGACATCAACGACAACTGTTCCATTTTCTACATACAGATCACCTGTACCAAAAGCAGTTTCAGATTCGGCTACCAGCGTTCCTGCTTGCAGTAATGTTCCGCCAGTGTAGCTATTTTTCCCTGTCAATGTAAGGGTTCCTGTTCCTTTTTTCGTAAGCATTCCACTACCGGTAATATCATTTCTCCACCAGTCTTCTGCATTAAAGCGCCCTTTGGAAGCGTCCATATCCACAGTTACATTGTTCAAGAATGCACCGTATCCATCCGCAGCCGTGACCAGATCAATTCTACCCCAGCCCTTGGATTCATCCAGTACAGGATATCCAGAGTCAATGGATGTTGTATACAACACTTGTCTGCGTTGCTCATCTGTTAAATACGGTTGACGCGTTTCCAACAGGACTTCTGCTCCTTGCGGTACAACTGGAGCCAAACCTTTGGTTCCGGTTTGTGGTAGACCGTAAGTCATCTTTTCTCTATAGAAGGCTTTATTGGCATCATGATCTTCCCATTTGTGTTCATCATAAGCACTCTTGAACGTGTAATCCTCAGTTACGGTGTGTGCATACTCATACAGACTCATATTTTTTTCCTTGGCTGCAGCTCCAAATACTTCTCCGGCATTCTCATAACCTTTCTCTAACACATCTTTGTTCTCAGCCTGATTAAGTGCATATGCAGCCATGGCTGTGGATTGTATTCTTCCTCCTATAACATCAAGCGGCGAGTGCATCCCCGTTACGACTCGATTCTCTCCCAACTGAGCTGCTCTCGTTAACAATTCAGCGAATCGTTCTGGTGTAGCGTATGCCAAAGGAAATACGGATAAGTAAGCTGCACTGGTATGTCCGCTCGGAAATCCGCCATCTTTTCCTCTTCCATCCTCAGCGATTCGTTTGACATAACTTAAGGCAGGAATAAGCTTAACGTTGGTTTCGTATTGCTGGTAATGTTTTTCTCCTGTAGATTTGGTGCCGCCTGAAGCCAAAGGTACTTCTTTTTTCTCACCTTCGCCCATGGTTTCCCATACAGGCAATCCTTTGCTGTCAACAACTTCTTTCACTTCTCCATTGGAATTCATTCTCCACGGTCTTGGGGAAGAGTAGAAATATTTAGAGGGATTAGATGAGGCAGGAATTTTGAATCGAACCAGATCAACCAAATTAACCAAGTCTGAAAGCTCCGTTTTTTCATCCCAATCTCCAATACCTTGGCTTTCATCTTCCACTGTTTCTTCGGTCAATACCACATTCATCTCGTCCACCGTTCGTTCAACGTTGGTCTTTGGCTTGATGATATCTACATACGTGTTAGCCAACGGACCAAAGCCCTCCATCACGCTATAGATCTTATCTCTTTGGTCATCATAGTAGGCTGCCAAAGCCTCTTCACCCGTGCGGTTTTGCGTGACCTTTTCGACATATTTGATATTGGCTTCCCAAGTCGCTTTGTTTCGGATCTCTTCATTTGCATATGTTTTCTGATCAGCGACGGCTACGGTTGGGTCATTTTTAAATCCGTCATAATAAGGGGACGGTCCATCTCCATACTTTGCATTTTTTCCGTCAGCTCCAATTTTGGTTGCCGCTGTTCCATCTCTCCAATCCGCTTGGTTCATGGACCATACTTGATCAAAACCGTCCAAAATATCAATAAATGGATTGGTTTCCGCAATATTTTTCAAGGTGTCGTCTCCAGCATTGGCTCCGTGCTTCACGGCGGACAACCGAGCTTCATCTGCTGGGGGGTTAACATTCAGCACGGTTGCCGTTCCTTTTGGCTTAGCTGGTTTGGCAGCTGTAGTAGCATCTGTTTCCACAGCCTTAACGAGCGCAGACACCGCTTCGGCACGAGTAATGGAATTAAGCGGTTTGAAGCTTCCATCTGCATAACCAGCGATAATTTTCGCTGCTGCCGCTCCACCTACCGCTCCCTTGCTCCACGCCGCAATAGACGATGAATCGCTAAATACATTCGCTGCTGTTTCATTTAACTCCAAGTTCAAAATGCCAGCGATCACTTTAGCTGCTTCTTGACGGGTAATCGGATCTTGCGGCTTCATTGTGCCATCGGTGTATCCATCTATATATCCATTCGCATTTGCAATAGAAATTGCTTCGTAATACCATGCACTCTCAGACACATCGTTAAAGGTAATTTTAGCTTGTCCGGAATATCCAAAAGCACCGTTTACCAAATTCATAAATTCTGCTCTGGTAATATACGTATTTGGTTTGAAGGAATGATCCAGGTAACCTCGAATTAATCCTTCATCACCCCATGCTTGAATATTTGCTTCCGCCCAGTGTCCCTTAATATCAGAGAACTGAATCTTCTGATCGGCTGCAAAACTCTTCTCTGCAAATGTCGGACCTACCATAGACAACATTAGAAGTAATGCCAGTGACTTTTTAAGTGGTTTTCTCATGGCTTGCAAATACACGCTCCCGTTATGGTAAATTATTTTTTTGCTTCTGCATCTGCAAATGAGTAAGAAAGACTCTATACAGATGTCTGATCTGCCGTTACTGTAGCATTAGGGAGCGTTTCGCATCTATAGAACAAATTCCGTTTTATATCAAAATCGTACGTTTCGGAGCTTATATGCCAAGAAAATGGAGTTAGATACTACTTTATCAATTAAAATACCTACTTTTGTAAACGCTTTATTAACTGAAAGTAAATTATGGAGTGGGAGTTTGTTAAATTTCGATCAACATGATTTCTAGTCCTCGGCCTGCTATATAATGATGAAGTTGTTTAGAAAAGAGACATGAAGGGGGAAAAAGAATGCATAAGCCATTTCAATCTGTGAGATCCAAAATGGTTCTTTCCTACCTTGCAGTCGTTCTTGTCATTGCGCTTCTTTTCGGCTCCATTCTATACCTTTTCTTCTCCCATCAATACAGCAAAGAGATTCGAATCAATAATCAACTTTCGCTGAAAAGCACCGTCAATACTATTGAGAGCTCCGTGATCCAGAAGGTGAATCAGGTCTATCTGTCCCTGGCACTCGGTAACGCAGCAAGTATCGATTTAGATAGCTTAAAAGGAAACCATAGCAAAATCTTGGACATCGAACAGTCCCTCAAAAATATGGTGCAAAATTATTCGGATCTCATTGAAGCTATTCATGTGTACGATACGAGGAACCACTTCATCGTCTCATCTGTATATGGGCTATTGCTCTATGAGGACACGCCTTCGAGTGTGGATCATACGACGGATTGGATTGCTGCGATGAAAGAGACTCCAGAAAGCTCCTTATGGATGAAGACTCGCATGGTGCCTCAGGATGCTTATATCGAATCACGGGAACAGGGCAATATGAGTCATCTAATTTCCTATGTCCATAGTTACCCGTTTCAATCGTCTGGACAAGACAGTAAGGCCATGATTGCGATTGATATCAAAGAATCAGCGATCAGTCAGATCATTAAAAATATGATCCCTGCTGACTATGCAAATACATTAATCATCGATCAGGACGGAACCGTCATATCTGCCGCGGACAAAACGTTGATAGGCAGCTCCACGGAGGAGAATCTAACGCAGTCGCTCCTTGCCTATCATTCTTCAGATGAGAGCTTCGCACCTGTATTTAACTATGACTCTCATGTCGTCACCCAAGATCAATTTAAAGGAAATGCATGGAGAATATACACAACCACACCTAATGAAAGCTTCTATTATAAATTGGATAGCTTAAAAGAAATTTCGGTTTTTCTTGGCTTGTTGGCTGTCGCAGTTGGGATCGTGATGTCCTCCATTTTTACCAGGGCCAACTATAGTCCTCTTAAGCGAATCATGAATAACATCAAGAGCCGGATGGACAGCCCAACCAGCTTAAAGCAAGACGAATATCGGTTCATCGATACAACGTTTAACAGTCTGTCCAATAAAGTTGATAGTCTTGAAGAAACCTTACAGGCCAATCACAGAATGATTAAGCATAGTATCATGCTTAATATGTTAAATAATCGATTTACACCCGAGGAACTTTCAGAACAGCTCCAGTCTGTTCACATTTCAATGGCTTACTCTCGCTTCCGTTGCATCGTCATTGACCCCGTCAATGAGAAGTGGAAGGATCTGCAGCCACGACAGTTGCAGCATACGTTGTATACGATGATCCAGCAACTGGAGCTCACAGAAATGGATGAAACTCAACTACTGGCAGAGGAATTGCAGGATCACAAAATAGCAGTAATCATCTGTACCAACCAACCCGAAGAACCGCTCTCTGATCACATTGTGGACTTTATTCACGCTGAGGCGAGCAGCAGATTTGGCCTGGAATTTGTACTATCGTTAGGCGGATGGGTAGAACACTTCACGAAGATTCACACAAGCTATCATCAGGCGAATATCCTGATTCGCTACAGCTACTTCTTTCCCGAGCAGTCTGCCATTCAGGATCTTGATCTTCTGAACAGGGAAGCCAGCAGTTTGGAAATTCCGGAGTCATACCTCGTCAACTTTGAAAAGAAATTGCAGACTCGGGATGTGCAAGGTACGGTTGAGGCCATTCAGAAATTGGTCGCGACAATAAAGGAAGGCCCCTATTCCGCCGAATACAGCCGTATCATATTATTAAAAACGGTATCTATTTACGCGGAGTGTATTAATCAGGTGCGCCTGCAACCCGCCGAGGCGAGTTCATTGAATATGTACAAGCAACTTTCATTGTTCTACAATATCAACCGCTATTCGGAATGGATGATTCATCTCGTGACCGAATTTGTGATGCAGATGGAGAAGCGCAGCGAGGTACGAAGTGTGGATACCATCTCGGCTGTCAAAGCCTATATTCACGAGCACTTATCGGGCGATCTCACGCTGGATCATGTCTCAGAGCAAGTATTCATCAGCCCTAAATATCTCAGTAAACTTTTCAAGGAAGAAACCGGGATTGTTTATTCCGAATATGTTACGAATCAGAGAATGGAACGCGCACGGGAACTCATGACACAACGCGAAATTACAGTTGAGCAGGTCGCAAGTTCGGTCGGTTACCGTACCCCTGCTTATTTCATTAAGAAGTTCAAAGAAATTCACGGCTGTACACCAAAAAACTTCATGCGCAGTCTAATGGAACAGGGGTCTATATAGGATCAATTAAAAATCAGGAAAGGAGCTGCTATGAACCTTAACCTGTCAAGAAAGCTATGGCTATATTCCGCAATGCTCCTCCTTCTCTTATTTACAAGTGGGTGTACCCTTTTAGGAAGAGAAACAGCACAAGTGCAACAGCAAGACCATCTAGCAAGCTCTGAGAAGGATACAGCTCCTCAATATACGATATCCTGGACCATGCATCAAAATATTGCTGTTCCTGAGGACGCGGAGATGATTGCATATATTGAGGATCAGTTTGATGTCGATCTGGAGGTGTGGAACCTTGAGAACAAGCGGTACGAGGAACTGCTGGACCTGGAGCTTGCTCAAGGTAAAATACCCGATCTGTTCCGAATCAGACAACCGCATGATCTGCTTAAGTATCAAATGCAAGGGGTCTTAGCGGAAATCTCCCCGGAAGTCCTTGAACAATATGCGCCAAATATCGTGCAGCGAATTCGCGATTATGATTCACGTTACCTAGAGTATGGAAAAATAAACGGCTCCTTATATGGAATTCCGGCCATTAATCAGACCAATATCTATCGAACTCCTGTTGTATACCGAGAGGACTGGCTTAAGCAGCTTGGTCTGGAGGTTCCGAAGACATTAGATGAATTTGAAACGGTTATGTATGCTTTTGCCAAAGATGATCCGGACGGAAATGGTAAACAGGATACGTATGGCCTATCCAGAGAGGGCTTAAATGTCGTGTTTGGCGCTTTTGGACAATCCGTTTTCACCGAGCAGCTGTATTTTAATGAAAAAAACAACCAACTTGTGATCGGTGCTTTGGAGCCTGAGATGAAAAAAGCCCTGACTTATATGCAAAAGTGGTATCGGGACGGGATTATCGACCCTGAGTTCATAACCGGCGAAAATAAAGGCGGCTATAAACATCTATCCCATGCTTTTATTAATGGAAAAATTGGGATGACCTCGATGGGTAACTATTATCATTGGAATCAAGAGGGAGACTACAGTGTCCTTAATGAAAATGGTCAAGAAACCCCAGTGAGAGCCTCGTTCAATGTTAATGAGCTGTTACAGAAGAGCGCAACTGCAGAAGTTGTATTTGGTTCTCCTGTTATTGGTCCTGATGGACATAGCGGTTCAAAAGGGAACAATCTGCTGATGAATTTTATGGCTATAGGTGCTGAGGCTGCGAAGGAGCCGGGAAAACTGGAGAAAATTCTGGAGATACTCGATTATGTAAGTGCCAACCCCGATCCGGAGGAGCAGATCAAAATGGAGTATGGCCTTCCAGGAAAACACTGGAATTGGAGCGCTGAAGATTCAAACTCGTTCCATTTACTTTACCCATACAACAGAATGGAGAATTATATTAATAGGATCGGCTCAAGTATAGGCATGACGGTTCCAGGTACACCCTCGGATAAACGTGAACAGTGGGCTGCATCTGCAGGGTTGACGGAGAATGGTATCTATAATCGCCTGGAGGTTGCAACCCCTGCCCTGATTCAATATTCATCTGAATTGATTCGCATGAGAGACAGAGCGTACATCTCCATCATCACTGGCGATCAGCCTGTGGGGTATTTCGATACCTTTGTGGAAGAATTCATGGATGCAGGTGGGCAACAGTTGCTGCTTGAAGCGAATCATTGGTATAAGGAGCATATGGAGACAAGTCGCGCACAATAGATAGGATGATTTGGAACATGCATTTCCCATGAGTTTCTGAAAAGTATACCTTTGTGTTCCTATGCACCCATCCTCGATTCCTGACGCCATGTCACTCGCTATCCCTTCGCACTCGCATTGGATCCGCGTAGTGAACGGGCTGAACTGCTTCGTGCCGTGCTTCCGGATTTGGAGGCGCTGCCTGAGGGAGTGTTCTCAAAACGCTTGCGTTCGGTCCGCTCCATCTGCACAATCTGTCCTTCGTGCACTACGATGTGCAATGAACCAAACTCCATGTCATTCAGCTGTCCGGCAATTCGGTCCAACCATACCTCATCCACTTTTAACGGCTTAGCCATAGAGCTGCCTCCTCTTCTCGGGCTATTGCCCGCCATATTCCTAAGTACGCTATCAGCCAACGGATTTATAAATCATTCTTATCCAACCTATATACTTGGTTTATACATTAGCAGGGCTTCCAGTAGCTGTCAATCTGTATTTTCTTCTTCTCATAATCACTTTTCTGAAACGGCTTTGTGTCCAAGCCAGCTCTTGAGCAGCAACGTGGCAAGAGCCAGAATCAGGAGCAGTGAAGCTACGGCAAACGAAGCCGAGAATTGATATTCGTTATACAAAATCTCGACATGAAGTGGTAACGTATTGGTCTCTCCGCGGATATGCCCGGACACCACAGATACAGCTCCGAACTCGCCCATAGCACGGGCATTACACAGAATAATGCCGTATAGCAGTCCCCATTTAATGTTGGGCAAGGTTACACTCCAGAAGATTCGCCACCCGGAAGCCCCTAGTGTAACCGCCGCTTCCTCTTCCCGGGTTCCCTGGTCCTCCATGAGTGGAATCAGCTCCCTCGCTACGAAGGGGAAGGTAATAAACAGCGTTGCAATCACAATGCCTGGCAGCGCAAAAATGATTTTGAAATCATGTTCGGACAGCCACGGCCCTAACCACCCATTCGAACCAAAGACCAATACAAAGATCAACCCGCCCACCACAGGCGAAATGGAAAAGGGAAGATCAATCAGGGTAATCATGAGTCCTTTGCCCTTGAACTGGAACTTGGTAATGACCCATGCGGCGGCCACACCAAATATCGTATTCAGCGGCACGGTAATCGCCGCAACCAATAACGTGAGTTTCAGTGCAGACATGGCATCCGGCTCGGTAAGAGCCGCGATGTACACACCCCAGCCCTGCTTCAACGCCTCCATGAGCACAATGGCCAGTGGTAAAATAAGGAGCCAGATGAGTACCAGGCTTGCCAGTCCAATCAACAACCATTTGACCCATGGAGCTTCCGTTGTTGCACGATTAGTTCCACGCCCGGTCTTTACGGGTGGAACAGGGCTCAGTGGGACGGAACCCGCCATATGCTGCACCTCCTTTGGTTTGGGTGAGTGACATCTGATTGTATCCATACTCCATCATGTTTCATCGTCATGCTCTGCCCGCCTTCCGGCTCCAGCGCTGCAAAGAATTAATGATCAACAGCAGGATAAAAGAAACAAGAAGCAGCAGCAAAGCTACAGCTGTAGCCCCTGCATAATCGAACTGCTCCAGCTTGGCCATGATCAGCAAGGGAGCAATCTCCGTTTTCATCGGCATATTGCCTGAGATAAATACAACCGAGCCATATTCGCCAATGCCCCGGGCAAATGCCAGAGCAAAACCCGTCAGCAGCGGTGGAATCAGATCCGGCAGCAGAATCGTGCGGAATATCCGCCATCTTCCTGCTCCAAGTGTGGCAGCCGCCTCTTCCACTTCTGCCTCCAGCTCCTCCAACACCGGTTGCACCGTGCGAACTACAAACGGAATTCCGATAAACATCAGCGCCAGCGTAATCCCGGCCTGTGAATAGGCGAGCTTGATGCCCAAAGGCTCTACAAACTGCCCAATCCAGCCATTGCCGGCATAGATCGCCGTAAGAGCAACCCCTGCTACCGCTGTCGGCAAGGCAAAAGGCAGATCAATGACCGCATCAAACAGCCTTTTGCCAGGGAATTCATACCGAACAAGCACCCATGCCAGGAGTAGTCCCAGTACGAGATCAATCAGTGCCGCTGCACCTGCGGTCAGGAAGCTGACCTGAAAGGAAGCCAGCACCCTGGGATTGGTCGCAACCTCAATCATGGTTGCCCACGTCAGCCCTGTGGAGTTAAACAACAGCGCAGCCAGTGGAATAAGTACAACCAGGCTCAGGTAGAACACACTGTAACCCATCGTTAATCCAAATCCCGGCAATGTGCGTCTCCGCGCCACCATCACCTTGCTCATGCACGTTCATCCTCTCTGCCTTCAGCCGGTAAGGCTGGTTGGCCGCTCACAGCGCGATTGATCGGTTGTTCATTGAACAGAGCAACCTTAGCTGCCTGGAACATAGATCTGGTCGAAGATACCACCGTCATTGAAATGTTTGGCCTGGGTATCCCGCCATGTACCGAATACATCTTTCAACGTGAACAGCTCAAGTGCCGGGAACTGATCTTTGAATTTTTCCTCCACGCTGTCCAGCGTTGGGCGGTAATAATTTTCAGCAGCAATTGTCTGTCCTTCTTCACTGTACAAATATTTCAGATAGGCATCCGCCACGTCGCGGCTTCCTTTTTTGTCTGCATTTTTGTCCACAATCGCAACCGGTGGTTCAGCCAAGATACTAACCGAAGGCACGACAATATCGAATTTGTCCGGGCCCAGCTCTTTTACGGATAGGAAAGCTTCATTTTCCCAAGCAAGCAGCACATCACCGAGGCCACGTTCAACAAACGTTGTCGTAGATCCGCGAGCCCCCGAATCCAGTACAGGCGCATGCTTGAACAATTCACCAACAAATGCCTTCGCTTTCTCTTCATCATTGTTATTGTGCTTAAGGGCATATCCCCATGCCGCCAAATAGTTCCAACGTGCCCCGCCGGACGTTTTGGGATTCGGGGTGATGACTTGGGTATCCCCTTTGATCAGATCATCCCAGTCCTTGATGCCTTTTGGATTGCCTTTACGTACAAGAAATACAATCGTAGAGGTATACGGAGAGCTGTTATGCTCGTATTTGTCCTGCCAACCTTCATTAATCAGACCTTTATCTTCAATCGCATCAATATCGTATCCCAATGCCAGTGTCACCACGTCCGCATCCAGTCCGTCAATAACAGAACGGCTCTGTTTGCCCGATCCCCCGTGGGATTGCTTGATGGTTACTTCCTGGCCTTTCTCTTTCAACCAATGCGCCGCAAACGCTTTGTTATATTGCTCATAGAGTTCCCGCGTTGGATCATAGGAAACATTCAGCAGTTCGATGGCCTTGGCCCCTTCTGTGCCGCCTTCCGCTCCCCCTGATGTTCCTACCGCACTGGACCCGCCGCTATCCGAACCGCATGCTGCCAGAACTCCTGTTAACACCAGTGCCAGACCAACCAGAATACCCTTGTGAATTCTCTTTTTCATGAAATAACACTCCCCCGATATAGATCTGCATGACTACCTCAGGCCGGCTGAACAGGATGTAACGCCCCATATAAAAACAAGAAGACGGAGGAACCCCCGCGCACTTCTCCCCATAAAGTCATGCCGGCTTAAGGCCGTGCATGCTCCATCTGAAAAGGATGCGCTGCGGTGTTCCTCCGTCTATACGGTGAGAACGTTATTCTGTTCAGGTTGCATGGTTGCATCTGTCTGTAAAATGATCGTTTTCACAATGAAAACAGATTCATTTTTATTATTCCTACCTGTTTAGTAAGTTATATACGTATAATAAAGGCAGTCTATATACCTGTCAAACGTTTTTTCCGATTTTCACCGTATTTCTGGGCTATTGGCAAAAAAAAGAGGAACAACGAACCAGCGTCCGTTGTTCCCTTCAGCGAATCCCATACTTCGCTGGCTATTGTAAACCTAATCGGTAATGGACGGCTACACGTTGTCCATTCTCATCTGCCCGCATACCGAATATTGGGTACCGGTGGTGTGCTCATGCCTTCTCCCAGATAAAAACCAGTCTGTGGCGGTTGATTGTAGGCTACATTTTGCCAAGCGACGCCAAGTCGGTACACCGGATCATGCATCAGCGTATAGATGCGTTTGTCCGTAACTGCTGTTGTGGTATAGATCCGCAGTGCTGAGCTGTCATTCGTCCGCCATACCACTTCTTCTCTCCAGTCCCCGAACAGATCGGCCTGCAGATTCGGCGTAGACTTGGTTCCGTTATTGGAAGATACGCCGGAAGCGGTGAGCAGGTTCATCGTTGTGCTGTTGGCATAATTCCACTTGTCGATTCGGTTGCTGTCCAGCAGTTCACGAAGCAGATCCCCATCCCACCAGATCCCAAAATTCGTGGAGGACGGCAGAGTTGTCCCGAGTTTCTGCCCTTTGGCCGTATACAGACTGCCGTCTGCCCATACTTCAGCGCCTTTATATCTTGGATCAATATCTGCTGCCATGCCGCGTCCAATATCCTTCGTTGTTTTGACTCCCCAGATTAACTGGCCTGTACCTGCATCCCGGAACTCCACTCCGGCATTGGATGGCGTCTCATGAACCTGAAATACCTCAAGTCCAGGGCGATCCGGGTCGAGGTCACTCAAATGCATGGCATCGCCATGATGAAGTCCTGTCGTGTACAATCCTTTGCCGTTGTCATCCACCGCCATGGCACCATAGACGATCTCGTCTTTCCCATCTCCGTCTACGTCCGCCACACTCAGATTATGATTCCCCTGCCCGGCATAGCCCGAGTTACCGGAGGTATTGGAATCAAATGTCCATTGTTTTGTCAGCTGTCCATTCCGCCAGTTATAAGCCACCAGCACTGTGCGGGTGTAGTACCCACGCGCCATGACCAGACTCGGGCGCTCTCCATCCAGATAAGCAATGGCGGCAAGGAATCGGTCCACCCGATTGCCGTAGTTATCCCCCCAACTGGATACATTGCCACGCGCCGGTTCGTAGTTCACCGTGGAGAGCGCTTTGCCAGTCTGTCCATTGAAGACCGTCAGGAATTCAGGACCAGACAACACATAACCGCTTGAATTGCGGTAATCCTTGCTTGCATCCCCGATGACCACGCCAGTGCCATCCTTGGTGCCATCGGCTGTTTTCATCGCAACTTCGGCTTTGCCATCACCGTCGAGATCATAGACCATGAACTGGGTGTAGTGAGCGCCGGCACGGATATTTTTGCCCAGACTAATACGCCAGAGGCGTGTTCCGTTTAATTTGTAGGCATCGATAAACACTTCTCCGGTATAACCGCTCTGGGAGTTATCCTTGGAGTTGGAAGGGTCCCACTTCACAATCAATTCATACTCACCATCACCATCCAGGTCACCTGCACTGGCATCGTTGGCACTGTAGGTGTAGGCTACTCCATCGGGCGTTGTCCCGCCTGCGGGTACACTGAGCGGTACAGATAGATAGTTATTGCCCCATACGCTTGCTGCCGCTGAAGCAGCCTGCTCCGTTCCACTGACGACAGCGCGAACCGTATATTTGGAACTGCTTGTCCCGCTTGCATCCTGATGGTTGGTGCTGTTTGTTATGGGCGTAGCGTTGACCTTGGTTCCATCCCGATAGACGTTAAACGATACATTCGAACCTTCCGTTCCCAGAAGCCGCCAACTGACAAACACACCTGTCCCGGTCTTCACAGCCACCACACCGCGATCCAGATATTCCATCTGCCTCGGACCCGCTGCATGTGTTACCGGCGTGTTGCCAAGGCCAAGCGAAGTAATCAGTAACGCGGAACTCAGCAGGGATACTCCCGCTGTACGTAATGTGCGCTTCCACAATGATGATCGATTTCCCATAAACAATTGCCTCCCCAATTGTATTGGTAAGCCCGATGCCCTTGTAGCGCCATCTTTTTATGTAAGCGCTTTAATATATTCATTTTAAATTAAACATATAATTCCATCTATAGGTCTAATTTAGTAATTGAATGGTTGCTACATGAAAAAAGCCAACGGATTTCTCCTTCAGCTTCGTAAAGTATATTACAATGTAATCATAATGCTAAATATGCTAAATAGATTCAGAACTAAAGTACTTGTTATTAAGCATTAATTCGCTGCATTTCATTAATTATCAATTTAAGCTTTTCCTTGTCTTCAAAATTTTCACTGCTAAAGCTTTTTTCAAGAAAAGCCACTACATATTTAATGAAATTGAGATCATTATTTTTTTGAATTGAAAAGTTCAATCCTTCTAAAATTCGAATTATTGCAACATCGCGATTGTGGTTTAAATAGTATATCGCCAATTCCCCTAGAAGTTTTGCATAATTTTGATCCATCATTGAAGAATTGTATTGTCCAAATTCAGTCTTGTATGTACGTAAAGGAATGTAATCCGAGAAACGCTCTAAAATATCATCAATATTCCAGTTAAACTTATTCGTTGCCTGGATAATGTAACGTAATGCCAAAAATATCTCATCCGGGTATTGTGTGATGTAATTTGCATATTCGTTAACAACATTTATATCTCCAGATAACATCTGATAGAGATACTTATTAGCCATTGCCCATTCTTCGAATTGCTTCAGCACACGTCGAGACTCATCATCGTCCTCCCGCACCCAGCTCTGTCCACTTGCATAAAGCCCCACAAGTTCTAATGCTTTGTCATAGTCTCCCTGCTCCTCAAATACCGTCGACTGAATCAACCAAGCATATAGTATATAAAAGTAAAGTGGCCGCACTGTTAGTTTCCACTCCTGATTTTGTCGTTCCGAAATGTTAATTGTATTATATTGAATTTTGGCTAACTGTAACATCTTGTCAGCAAAATTTTTAACTTCGCTCCATTTATTTACCGAGCCAAAAACATGAATTAGATCTTTGAAGGCTTCAAGTTGGTATCCCTCATCCAACCGGTCAACATAGGGCTCGAACAAGATAGCCATCCTTAGATTTTCCTCCAGGTTCTCACCTTGTCCAATTAGAAACATGCGATACTGACACATCGCAAGCCGTTCGGAATGCTGATATTTCTCAACTTCACTCACACTCTTATATAACAACGCCGCCGCAGACCGCTGATTTTGTTCAAATAATTGTTCAGCCATCTCAAATAGTTCTGTCGCATAATCCAGGTCGTCCAGTAGCCGATAAAGAATCTGCTCAATGCAGTCCAGCCGATTCAACTCCGCACTTCGGAGAATAAACGGTCTGATCCGCCGCATGGATACGGAATAAGCAAAACATTCTTCCACATAGTCGGCAAAAAAATGATCTGCTGCCACGCCCATTCCTGATGATATCGCAATCAACTGACTCACGGATATGGGACGATTTCCATGTAAAATACGACTAATTGTGCCTGTATTCATGCCAGATACTTCCGAGAATCGGGAGAGCGTCATGCTGTTCTTATCGATATACTGGGTTAATTGCTCCCGAATTGAATTTGCAGGTATCAAGGAAAGCACCACCCTTCGTGCAACATCCAGATTTTAGGTTTTATCCCTATATATCCTGATCATAATGAACGTTCAAACGATGGTCAATAAAAAAATGTGATAATTGCCACTATTTTCAAGTTATTCGCATAAAAAGACTAAAAAAGCTGTAAAACCATGTGTTTCTCCATGATTTCACAGCTTATAGACCACTTTTACACCACAGGCGCAATACATACCGGACGAGGCAGTTCCAGCTTGAACCCGTTATGCGTCAGGCGTCCGTCTTCTTCACTGATCTGGAAACCTACGAGGTTATTGCTGTCCTGATTCGCCACAACCAGAATCCCACCTGGCAAAATATTAAAGTTACGCGGTGTCTGCCCAATCGTGGACGTCCACTCTACGGCTTCCAACTTACCGCTCTCTTGGTCAATATGATAGAGCACGATGCTGTCATCTCCCCGATTGGATGCATACAGGAAGCGTCCACATGGAGATACACGGATGTCCGCAGCTGTCCCCTCTCCTTTATGCCCTTCTGGAAGTGTGGAAATGTGCTGTACCGTAGTGAACTCCCCTCTGCGCTCATCGTACAGGAATGCCGTAACCGTGTTGTTCAATTCGTTGATTACATATGCCCACTTCGAGTTGGGATGGAACACAAGATGCCTTGGCCCTGCGCCTGGTGGTTGATCCATCTCACGATGGGTAACCAGACGTCCCTCTTCCAACCGATACACAATGATCTGATCCAGACCGAGATCACATACGACAGCATACTGCCCGGACGGATCTGGTTGAATGGAGTGTGCATGCGGCCCTTCCTGGCGTTCTTCGTTGATTCCACTTCCCGTGTGCTCCACCCATGCACTCATCTCACCAAGCGTCCCCTGATCGCCAACCGGGAATACATTGACACTGCCGCTGCTATAGTTGGATGAGAACACCCACTGACCATCCGTGGAGACAGACACATAACATGGAGAAGCTCCTCTGGTCTGTTTTCTATCCATCAGGTGCAGCTCACTCGTTGCCGCATCTCTCCGATAGACCAGTACCTCTCCCTCGTCCTTCTCACTCGCCACATACAGACAGTTTCCATCCGGGCATAGCGCCAGATAAGACGGATTATCCACACCATCCATGTGATTGACGATTCGCATCTCTCCTGTATCCGCATTCAACGCACATAGGAATATTCCGGGTTCATCCGCTGACGCATACGTACCTGTATAGAAAAACGTTTCCTGAGTTGTGACTGGTTCCATAACTATATCTCTCCCTTATCCTATATATTCACTGTTCTGATTCTTCTCACTGGTATGTACTTACCCAATTCACGGGCAACTGCTTCACTTCCTGTCCTATAACGTGGCTTTCTAAATCGATAACAACCCCGGTGTGCACTCTCATATCTGTCATTGACTCCCTTACCCCCTCTCACCATAATACAAAGTATGAGACCTAACAACAGACCACCCCTACAGCGTAAATCTGACGGATTTCGTATGCAAAAACTCATTGTGCTTCCGGACGCCCTGCTGCAAGAAACCGCAGCTTATCCGGTCACGTCCGGATTATACGTAACCGATATCGGTTACTTTCACGAAGCGGAACATCATTACCGTGACCGTCCCGATGGTTGTGAATCACACATTCTGATGTACTGTGTCCAAGGCACAGGCTGGTATACGATGGATGGCAGCAAGACATATGATGTCAACCCGGGAAACCTCGTTATATTACCTGCACATGTCCCTCATGTGTATGGTGCCAACGCAGCTGAACCATGGAGCATCTTCTGGATTCATCTGCGCGGGGAACACGCTTTATCCTACATAGAACCCTTGTTAACTCATCATATTACTACCATGCCACCGGCCAAGGCTCAGAAATGGCTTGAGCTGTTCCATGAATGTTACGGCGCGTTAGAGACGGGTTACTCCATACAGACGATGACGTATGCCTCCCAGATTATCGGTTATATGCTTGGTATGCTGGCTTATGGACCGGAGACGACAGGGACAGATGGTGGGATCGTGAGCAGCAAACGGGCGGCTGAACAATCCGTTCAATATATGCTGGAGCACCTGGAGAATGGAATCACGCTCAAGGAACTCGCGGCACACGCGCGGCTGTCTGTCCCTCATTACTCTCAGTTATTCAAGCAAGCTACGGGGCATTCGCCCATCGATTATTTCCTGCGGCTTAAGATTCAGCATTCCTGCCGCTATCTGGATTTTACCGATTGGACCGTGAAGCAGATCAGTTCCGAGCTTGGATTCAAGGACCCTTACTACTTCTCCCGTCTGTTCAGCAAAATGATGGGACGTTCACCCACGGATTATCGAAATAAATCCAAAGGTTAAAGGCAGTGTCTTCACTTAGCCCCTTCTGAATGATTATGAATTCCGTTGGAAAATTCCAGCAACTTTTTGAACAGAAGGGTCGTCTATAGGGGCAAATAACTTTTATATAAAGGGATCATCCCTGGAAAAGTGAGGCGCACCTTTCATGAAAAAAAATATACTTGCTACATTAACTGCGGGAGCTCTGCTCACGCTGTCTCTGAGTGCAGGCCCGATCAACGCTGCGCAAGCCCAATTCACGGATATTCAAGGTATCGCAGGAGCAGACAAAATTGAATCTCTCCATCAGGATGGATTCATCAAAGGCGTGAGCGACAGCTTGTTCAAACCTGAACTGGAGTTAAATACCGCTCAGGGCATTCAACTGATTGCGGACGGCCTGAATCTGAATCTGGACACGATTCGTTTTATCAAACAGCCGCTGCCAAGTGATCACTTCTCTCATGTAAAAGATGGCGTATGGTACAGTGATGCATTTATCCGTGCACAATATAATGGCATTCAGATGTCACAGGATATCGATCCGTCCAAACCGCTTACTCGTGAACAATTCACACTGTTTCTGATGCAAGGCATCGAGGCCAAAGGCGGTCTGCCGATGATTAATATCAAACCTGTGGACATTACCGACGAACAGGAACTTACGCCAGAGTATCAAGGTGCCATTCAGCGTTCACTCGTTCTCAAAATCAATCAACTGGATGCCGACGGCAACTTCAATCCCAAACAAACGATTACTCGTGCCGAAGCAGCAGTGATGATGTATAACGCAATCGAGTACATGGAATCGTTCCATGCACCACAAATCCCGGAAACACCTGAGGAGTAATATTTCCTTGGTGGAAGCAGTATGCCAAACAGCCGCACCTTCCCTCAACAGGAAAGTGCGGCCGTTTGTATTATACCGTTATTTATACCTATATCACTGATGCAATCATCAGATTTAACTTTCTAACTTAGAAAGAACCTTTAACAACAACCTCAGACAACGGTAAACGTCCTGACGGGCGAGCTGGCTGTGCAGCTTTACCTACAGTAATCAACAACGTTGGCACAAATCGTGCAGGAATGTTGAATGTTTCGATCAGTTTTTGTGGATTATATCCACCGATTGGACATGTATCGTAACCCAGGGAGCGTGCAGCAAGCATAATATTTTGGGAAGCAAAAGATGCATTGCGGATCGCTTCATCGCGAGCGATTTGCGGGCTTTGGTAAGCACCGTTGATCTGTCCAACCAATGCGTCACGAACCTCAGCAGTCAGTGCGCCTGCCTCAACAGCTTGATCGTAGATTACGGTGTTTCGGTTTGCTTCCAAATCTCCAAGAACAGCAATCGTAACCGAACTTTCCACGATCTGACTTTGACCGTAAGCAACTGGCAGCAATTTCGCTTTGTCTGCTTCAGATTCAATTACGAGGAATCTCCAGTGTTGCAGGTTCCATGAAGATGGTGCTTCCGCTGCTGCTGTCAGAATCGCATTGAGATCAGCTTCAGGCAATTCAAAACCTTTTTCGTACTTTTTGACAGCATGGCGTTCGCTAATAACGCGAAGTGTTTCATTTTTTTCAATGCCTGACATGTGTTCCACTCCCCAGAATCTAGTTTGTTTATACTTCTTTACTTTCGCAAGGTAATCTTGAAGAATACTACTCTCCCAAGGATTTGCCTTCCGAAAATAACATCAGCGCAGATAATCTCTCCCCATCTGTGTTCACGTTATGCCCGGAATCGCCTGAGAACATCAATGGATCTTTCACCGGAGCACACGCCAATGCCATAACTTGTCCACCATGCCTGACTCAACCAAGGCCATGTCATGAAGGACCATTCGTTGTGGACTCCGTCAGGACTTCTCCTTTGCAGGCAATCCATTCAGCGACAGGGTTATCGCTTCCCCATGACCTATGCGCTCTTTCACATCCTGAATGGATATACGGTCAAAATAAGCGCTGAGCGCCTCTTCGCCTCCGTTATATATGTTCCCCATCACATCCTGCATATTGGAAGATACTACGCACGATGAACCGGACTCCCCTGAGCACCAGTTGGGACCGAGTGAACCACCAGCTACCAGTCTGTACAATTCTCCCAGCTTGATCTCTTCACTTGGACGGCTAAGCAAGTACCCACCATGAGCACCTTCCTTCGTCGTCAGGTAACCATGTTTGCGCAGAACACTAAGTACCTTACGGACTCTGGCCGGGTGTGTACCCACACTCTGGGACAAATCTTCACTATTGGCCATACACTCATTTCTCATCGACAGAAAAACAAGACAATGCACCGCTATGGTAAATTCGCTGTTCATAACTTACTCCTTCCCGGCTTACAACACCGATGAACTCCAACCCAAGGTAAGTATAACTGTCATTATATGAATAACAGTTATGTTTGTCAACTTTCATCCCGAATGGAGATCAAACGTGATTTTTCCTGTTATACCAATACTTACAGCTCATCAACACAATTAAGCTAGGATGAACATCCTGTCTTCATTTTTATCCAAAAAGAACAAAAAAGTGAGCCTTTCGCTACGCGAAGGGCTCCAATAAGATAGACATATGAAAGGGCTTACGTGATTATTATAATCGGTAATCCTCAATTTGAAAACGCTTTTTTTGTAAAGTGCATCATTATTTTAAATTTTTTTTATTTGAATAAAATGAACAATAGGTATTGATAAAACTAATGTCATTAGTTATGATACTAATACCATTAGTTTTAAGGAGGGTTTAACGATGCGTATTACCCGAGAATTTGATGTCGTTCAAGTTACGTTTTTCCCAAGACTTTTCCCTGTGAACGTATACCTGATTGAAGAGGAAGATGGATTAACGCTGATTGATGCCGGAATACCGGTCAGTCTTAAGGGGATTTTGGCAACTGCCCAGTCCCTTGGAAAGCCCATTACCAAGATCATTCTGACTCACGCGCATAGCGACCATATTGGTGCATTGGATCGTCTCAAAGAGGCACTGCCCCAAGCCGAGGTCTTCATCTCCAGACGGGATGCCCGGTTATTGGCGGGTGATACTTCCCTTCTTCCCGGTGAGCCACAAACCCCGGTACGCGGCGGCGTGCCTAAGCCCAAAGCGGTGCGCACCCAGCCAAACCACTTGCTGGATGACGGTGACCAGATTGGTTCACTGGTCGCCATTGCCTCACCAGGACATACGCCGGGGCATATGTCCTTCATGGATGCGCGCAGCCGCGTGCTCATCGCTGGCGACGCGTACCAGCTGCAAGGCGGCCTTGCCGTATCCGGCCGCATGCGCCCGCTCTTCCCGTTCCCCGCGCTGGCGACGTGGAACCGCGAAGCGGCTCTGACCAGCGCGAAGCGCCTGGCGGAGCTGGAACCGTCCGTGCTGGCGGTAGGCCACGGACGGATGCTGCGCCAGCCCGCGGCCGCCATGCGCGCGGCAGCCGCTGATGCACAGCAGCGGCTCGGCCTTGCCGGGGGGCATCTGTGAGCCCCCGGCAAGGGCTGGATCGCGGCGCTCTGCTCAGCGCCGCCGCCCAGCTTGCTGACAGCGACGGCTTTCAGGCGCTGACACTCGCCGCGTTGGCACAGCGGCTGGATGTGCGCTCGCCGTCGCTCTACAACCACATCAGCGGACTTCCCGGGCTTCGCCAGGAAATGGCGCTGATGTCCGTACAACAGCTTAGCCGCGCATTAACCGCGGCTATCGCTGACCGCACTGGCGATGATGCCATCCAGGCCATCGCTGCGGCATACATTGGCTTCGTCCGCGAGCACCCCGGGCTGTACGAAGCCTCATTTCATGCCCCGGATCGCGAGGAGCCACAGCTCGCCGCGGCCAGCACAGCTACGCTGGAGTTGCTGCTGTACAGCTTGCAGCCCTACCCGCTCACCGAAGCGGAAGCATTGCACGCCGTTCGTGGTTTGCGCAGCCTCTGCCATGGATTTGCCTCCATTGAGGCACAGGGCGGCTTCGGCATGAACTTTGATCCAGACGAAAGTCTGCGTCTGACCATATCCGCCTTCCTGCACGGACTCCGGCATCTTCATCAGGACTAGTTGAGGCACGCATTGCATCATGAAAAAGGACTGCAGAGGATCTGCAGTCCTTTTTCATTGCGGTGTACTGGTACATCCCATAGATTGGACAGTAATAATGTTATAGTTACGCCGATGACTTTTAGCAAATTAACATCCACTTTGAATTCATCTTTCATCGGCTTGTGTTCATTTAACGTGTCTGTGATTCGTTACATTTACCAACGTACCCAAATTAGGCCAAATAAGATGCGCTGAGTTCGTTAGAACGTGCTACATACAGTGCTTCAGATCACGATGTCATAGACACTCGTCCACTCATCATAGCGGGACACGGCTAGATAAGGATCTTACTCTGATCGTGATGCACATACTAGTACAAGCTTTAATACTATTCATGTATAGATCAAGCTACCGTTCAGTGCACACATTGAGACGATTCCCGATACGGAGCTTACCCTGATCGTGATGCACACTTTAGTGCTTGTTTTAGTACTTGTTCTAATACGAATCTTTATAGATCACACTGCATCTACGCCGCAGCGGGATGATTCTTGTTGAGGATCTAGCTACAACTCCCGTTGTTCAGTGGTAAGAGTCTGAAACGTATCGTTCTCCCCAGTCCCAATCCCATTTCACTTGGCAATCTGATCCTTACTTGATTCGCCCTGTCTCTCAATTACACTTTTGCCACTCACAACGACGCACTTCTCTATTATGTACATCTCTCGTTCCTCTCGAAGGCTGGAATGGACTTTGGCTTCCCTCTTTCCATCGAAACGGTTCTCGATAGCCTATCTATGGCCATTGCTGCCGTCCATCCTGCACTTCTTTCAAAATATGCTTCATCACGGGCACGTACACCTTCCAGTAGAACATGTCCGGGATACCTTTTTGATCTGGCGTAAGTTTGGACCGGACGACCTCCCAACCCCGGATTCGGCGCCAGAAGGAATAATGCTTCATCTCTCCGAATGACCCTGCCATGTAATATGACCGATTATAGTCGTCGTAGCGGACAAGGGCAGCAAATTCCGCAGGAATTCCTGCATCCACCAGCTTCTGCTCGCCTGTCTCCGTAAGATCCGTCTTATACCAGGCCAGTATGGAATTCTTCTGTTGCGGCACAATGATATCGAACCAGCCATTGTAATGTATATCCTGGGTTATACCGCTCCAATCGCTGCCTTCCGGTGTAAATGCAATCTGTATATTGCCTGTCTTCACATCCGGACCTTTCTCCAGTACCATGACCTGTCCATCCATATGGATCAGCAGCATACCCGCTCCGCGATAATGCCATTTCTTCTTCTCCTGCTGCTCATAGTGCGCCCTAACCCAGCGGGGTACTTCTTGTATACTTTGCAGATTAGATACCGATTTCCCCTGCCATCCACTGCTGTCCACACCCAAGATGGGGTATAGCTGCTCTCTTGTCATCTTGGAAGCCGTATTCGCCAATGCACTGTATTCGGCAACAATCGTCACGCCTTTATACGCAGCCTCGCGAATCTTCTGCACATCATATATTGTTAATTCTTCATAGATTTCGTCTTGCTTCCGTTCATTCTTTTGTGCAGACAGACTACTTCGATTCGCCGTCAGATAGATCAGATCCGTGTCCGTCACCTCATCAGGCAACAATCGCTTCATCCGAGGAAGCCCGTCCTGAAGATCATAACCGTAATAATCCTCTTCATAGGAATAGTGTTCCCCTGTTTGCTGTACGATCTTCTGCTGATTCAGCAGCCAGACCAATCCCTTGTGCCCCTGATAGGACTGGTCAGGTCTGCTCTTGTCAATAATCATGATGTTAAGCGGAACCGGGGCCTGGGATTGCCACATAATCCAGGGGACAACCAGCACCACCGATACCACTGTAAAACAAGCCAGCGTCCACATCGTGGCTGGCCTGTAACTTTTTTTCATTAAGCGTCTTCCTCCTTGCTCTGTTCCAAGGTATTACCAGGATTGCCGATAGATTACCCCAATCCATTCCTGATTTCCTTCTCCTTTTCCTTCCTCAATCCCATAGCCTGCAAAATGCCAAACATGCGGAATATATTGTTCAGCGGTCTGAACCAGAACGTCTCCGAACAAGCTTACAATAACAGACGCGTCACTGCGCTGGACGTATACGCTTTGCGTGAACACCATACTTCGAACATTACCATACCTGCGGACAACAGTGAACCATAGAGCGTCAGCAGCAGAACGAGAATGATGCATAGGTTGATATCCACCAACTGTAGCCCTATGCCTGAGATGAACAGCAAAATCACTCCCAGTTCCATCAAAGGGCCCAACAATTCGATCAGAATAAAATACGAGGATGGATACCATCCCCATCCAGCCATAGGCCGGATTGAAGATCATGCTCCGCTGGGCCCATAGACTGCTTGCAAGCTGCATGTGCCAACCGATACGTTGTCTGCACAGCTGACGCCATGTACCGGGCACTTCTACCCTGCAGATCGGATCGGGAATGTATATAATACGACCACGTTCCCGAGTTCGCTTCATATGTTTCTGCAACCGCATGACCAGTTCCATGTGAGCGACCTGGTCATCGCGCTTGTAACCGCCAACTTCCATCACCCGGTTTTTTTTGAATACACCAAATACTTCAGACGTAAATAAAAGCACATTAATATTGTAACGAACAAGTCCCACACCACCAATCAAAAAAGCACGCACGTATTCAATGGTCTGCATTACATACAACGTACTGTCCGTAGGCCTTGTGCTGTTATACGTTAAATCTGTATGATTCGTATTTCTGGGGGCCATGAGATCTACTCGTCCACTACAAGCAACAACCTCTTCTCCGGGGAGAGCATCCATAAAGGGTTTCATAATCTTCACCAATGCATCCCGTTCCAGAACTGTCCAGGGTCCAACAGAGGCGATATAAGGATATTGCGAGATATTCAGGCCTGCATTCAGGGAGTCCATTCGTCCACCATACGCCTTGTCGATCACAACCAGACGATGATGTAACCTGGATTGGTAGACACATTTAATCTGAGCTGTCTCCTGGCCGAGTCCCGAATAATGAACTTTACTCCGAATGGGCATCAGATCATAGGTTTCTTTTAGACGCCGCATTGTTCCATCCTCTGATCCATCATTAATGATGAGAACCTCATAGCGTGCATACTGAATATCCAGCAGACAATCAATTCGCTGTACGATCGTATTCTCACTATTGATGTGAACCGATAAGCTTGATATACATCCATTGTTGTCCAATCATTGCATGATTTCCCCTTAATCGAATAAACGGCCTTACAACGGGCACAATAATACAAAATTTTCAAATACACCCTGTGAATACATATCGGGTATATGATACACTAAGCTTTCTATCGGCTTTCTGCGTTTGTGATATAATAGGAACTGAAAATTCCGGCAATTCGTACTGAGTTCCGGATCACCGGATAACATATTATTCCAGAAAGAGGGAGTTCTACGTGGCTCAAATCAGTCCGTACTACCTGCAAATCGGAGCAACCGTGGGCATGCTCGTCATGGCACTGCTTGCCATCTTCATCCGCATGAAAGCCAGTCACAGACCGGTGACCATTCGCAAAATCCTTATTCCTCCGCTCGGCATGAGCACAGGATTTCTCATGTTTGTTGTACCGGCAACTCATGTTCCTCTACTCTGGGCATTCATTGCGTTTCTGGTGGGCTGGTTCCTTTTCTCCTATCCCCTCATTCGCAGTACACGGTTTGAACGAGTAGGTGAAGAAATTTTTGCCACACGTTCTCGCAGCTTTGCTTTTATCTTGCTTGGACTGTTGGCCGTACGCCTGATCCTGCATGAAGTCATTCAGCGATATGTAAGTATTCCGCAAACGGGCGGATTGTTCTTCCTGCTGGCTTTTGGCATGATTGTACGCTGGCGTGTATATATGTACAAACACTACAAAGAAGTGCTGGTCGCCGAACACTAGTCATCATACGCAGACCACGCACAGATTTACAGATAAAAAAGACACGTTCTGCTGCACCCTCGGTGTGCAGAACGTGTCTTTTCGTTTTCAACCTAATTTGTACATGTAAACCATTCGATATCTATTCAGGATCTGCAACCTTAACCAGTTGCTTGCCCAGATTATCTCCCGAGAAGAGACCCATGAATGCTTCCGGCGTCTGTTCGAACCCGTCCACAATGTTTTCTTCATACTGGATATGACCTTCCTTGATCCATTTCGCCAACTTGGCGCGGCCTTCCTTGAAGGATTTCGTATAGTCACCCAGCAGGAAACCTTTCATTAATGCTGTATTTGTTAACAGCAATGTCTGTGGTCGCATCCCGATATCCGGCTTCTCCAGATTATAGGACGAGATCTGACCGCATAACGGAATACGTGCATTCCGATTGATGTGGCGCAAGACTGCATCCGAGATGTCACCGCCAACATTGTCAAAGTAGACATCTACACCATCCGGGCAAGCCCGTTCAATGGCTGCTGACATATCCTGCTCCTTCTTGTAATTCAACACCACGTCGAAGCCCAGCTTTTCTTTCAAATAAGCACATTTCTCATCAGAGCCTGCAATACCAACCACGCGTGCTCCCACAATTTTACCAATCTGACCTGCAATCATGCCTACCGCTCCGGCTGCTCCCGATACAACGACCGTTTCGCCGTCCTTCGGTTTGCCGATGTCCTCCATACCAAAATAAGCCGTCAGACCCGTCAGGCCCAGCGCACCCAGGTAAGCCGTGATTGGTGCTTCTTCCGTATCAATCAGCGACAGATCAGCCGTATTCACTGCGGCATATTGCTGCCAGCCCCACATACCGGATACGAGATCTCCTTTGCGCAGATTGGGTTCCGAAGATTCCACAACCTGTCCAATGGCTCCACCCTTGATCACTTCATTTAACGCGTACGGTGCAGCATAGGATTTTGTATCTTTCATGCGGCCCCGCATATACGGATCGACCGACAAATATAATGTACGTACCAGAACTTGCCCAGCTTCCGGTTCAGGAAGAGGTGCATCAATGAAGTTAAAATTCTCTCTGGAAGGGGCACCTTCGGGACGAGACGCAAGTACGATCTGTTTATTTAAAGACACCAAAATTACCTCCTTGTTGCCAAGTGGACACAAGGTTAACCCTTGTCAGCTGAGATCACTTACCACTGGCTCTGTGTTATCACTTCTTAATAGTTTAAACCGAAACAGGCGGATCACAAACGTGGGCCGCCTTGAAATATGCAAATATCGTCACATTGTAGCTGCTTTTGGCTATTATTGTGCTGTCAAAATCACTGGACCATCCGCCGTAATCGCAATCGTATGTTCATACTGGGCAGACAGACTTCCATCCAAAGTACGAGCAGTCCATCCATCTGAATCCAGCTTACTTCGGAACGTACCAATATTCAGCATCGGTTCGATCGTAATAACCATGCCTTCCTTGAGACGCGGACCCCGATGAGGCGGACCGTAGTGAGGGACTTGTGGTTCCTCATGCATCTTCTCACCAATGCCGTGTCCGATAAACTCACGCACAACCGATAGGCCTTCACCTTCTGCATACACTTGAATCGCATTGGAGATATCTCCGATCCGGTTGCCCACCACGGCAAGTTCAATGCCTTTGTACAGAGAGTTTTTGGTTACATCCAGCAGATGTTGTGCTTCCGGAGTCACTTCACCTACGGCATATGACCAAGCCGAATCCGCCAGCCAGCCATTTAGATTAACCACCATGTCGATTGTAACGATATCGCCGTCTTTCAGTGCATATTTTCCCGGAAACCCGTGACAGATCACATCATTAATCGACGCACATGTCGCATATTGGTATCCGTTATATCCCTTTTGTTCCGGCGTAGCGCCATTTTTCTTCATAAAAGCTTCTGCAAACTGGTCGATCTCCTGTGTCGTAATGCCTGGACGAATCATCTTTGCAATTTCTCTATGGCATGCGGCGAGAATTTCTCCGGCTTTTTTCATATATTCAATCTGTTCTTTGGTCTTCAATGTAATCATAATAACTACTCCTGTCCGTTAAAATCTTATCCTGTCCTCTATTGTAACGCTAAACACTCAAAATAAAAAATTCCGTGCAATCAGCAACATCCTATTATACGCCAAGCTCCTGTCCAATGAATACAATTATCCATGAAAAAATCGAAACCCCTTCTGATCTAGCCACGTATATGCTTAAAACAGTTGAAGTCGAAAGGGTGAAAGCTCATGTTCAAAAAGATTATCGGCAAACTTATCGATTCCAAATCTTCATCTCACCGCAAACGTTACAGCTCCTCGGACAGGCGCTCATATAAACGTCACAGCAGTTCCTCAGGCAAGCGTTCCTACAAGCGCTATTCTTCTTCAGATGTGAAATACCGGGACAGCCGCAGTGGCTCCGGGTATTACAAAAGCAGAAAATACAGCTCCAACTAAGCTGCTAACACGACTGCTTTTAAAGAGCAATGATCACACCAGCTTATTAGACGCTACAATAAATGAAAATGTAATAAAGGGTTGTTCGCCAGCCGTACTTACGGCCAGCAGAACACCCCTTTATTGTTTCTATATAGCAAAAAGGAAAAAGACCCCTACAGGTATCATACGAAGAGGTCACGGATAACTAGTATAGGTCCGCCTACAGAGCTTATTTCATTGTAATCTCAGCAACACATTCTCAATCTCTGCCTGTAACTCTGTCGCCCCACCCTCATAACCTGGACGGAGTCCAAGGAGTCGCTCCAGCATCTGGTGCAATTCCGGCGTAAGCTTCAGTTCCTCCTGCCAGCTGGCGGGTTCACGGCCCTTATCTGGCTCATAAGCCGAATACAGCAGAAAGAGAAGAAAGTGGCCGATATCCTGCAAATCATGATCCGGTGTAGCCCGTTCATCTTCAGGCTCAGGGACTTCACGCATACGTCGCTTCAGCTCCGGCAACAACGGCTCCCCCAAGCGTCTTGCCAGGCCAAAGTCAATCAGATGCACCGTCCCTTCACGTAAAATAACATTGGGAATCCGCACATCTCCATGAATATATCCCTGCTCATGCACATGAGCCACCGGAGCCAGCAGTTGACCTGCCAATTCCAGACATTCCCGCTCCGTATATCGAAGACCTTGCTCAAATATGCAATCTTCCAGCGTCTGTCCACGAATATACTCGGTGACGATATAACTTCGTCTCCCGGATGTGAACACATCCAACAGTTCAGGGATCGCCGGATGATGAAGACGTCTCATCACGTCCGCCTCCCGCTCCAACAGGTGCGCAGAGAGTCTGCCCTTGCTAGGCTTGGATTCCTTCAACGCCACTTCCCTGCCGTTCTGATCATCTGTACACAGGTATGTCAGCCCATAGCTCCCCATACCCAGTAATTCCTGTATTGTATAACGCTCAGCAATGGTCATGCCTTCCCGCCGAGGACGATCCATCCATAATCCGAGCACTCTTTGCCAACTTCGTCGCAGCTCCACAGATCCTCCCACGCCAGCTTCCTAATCCACTCAGTCTTTATCTATACTGAGCAGTCGGTTGCCAGTCTTCATGTTGTATGGAGCTTATTATATCAGGCCAATACTGTAAAATCACGATGGGTAAATGCCTGTTGCTCAAGCTTCCTTATGCTTCTTGGGCAGGAACCCGAACAACATACGCAGGGATATTCCTTTGGGTTTGCGTTTTCTTCCCTGGAAACTGCGCAGATTGGTCACGAGTTCACGATCCCGCTCTTCCTCCAGCTTCTCATTCATCCACAGGCGCTGTTTCTCCATCTGTTCCTGGAGCGCCATATGTGTATCAGCCAGATGCTGAAGGGTCAGCTCCAGTTCATCGACCCGCTGTTGCAGCAGCTGTACCCGATCATCCTGCTGTTGTTCTACAGCACCATAAGTCACCTCACTTACCAGTTGGCCCAGACCTTCATAGGATCTCAGATTACCCATTATTTCAGGTTCTTCAGGGAATACGGATGACATGACTGTCGCTGCACATTCCGTCTCTGACAGACCTTCAATTCCCACCACCGGTACATCTACTTCTACTGCAGCTACAGGTACTTCTGGAGCCAATACAGTCACCACAGCATCAGCCAGGGGGAGATTATGCTCCCTGAGTTCAGTCATCAGGCGTTCAATGCACTCGATGTCGTCGGACTTGAATAGTCTGGATTTGTTGGCGGACCGTTCGAACCGGTATCCCTGTTCTTCCAGTGCCGCCGCATATTTACGAAGAGTACTGGCACCTATGCCCAGGCTCTTGGCCGTTTCCGTCGTTGCTCCTGCTTCTTCAATCATCATTAATTCCCTCCCGGAATGAAGTCTTTTGGGAATCCATTTCATAATACCTTTAGTGAGTTATGAAATGGATTCTTGAATAAAAACATTATGGCTTCAGCGTTCCTTTTTGGAACCGTCATCGGATCGGGGCAACCTGTCTCATGGATCAAGTATGCTTATCTCTTGCTTGTTCGTATGTATTCGTCAGCTTCTCAGCAGATCCCTTTGGCGGTTTTGTTCTGTTTCTGCGGATTCCTAAGAAGTTTTGTCAGGTATATGATCCGCACAAATAACCCCCAATCCGACAACAAGCATGAATGCTGTCATGTCGAATGACACAGGTGCAAACGCCGTCAAATCATATGATCATGAATTATTCATGTCAATTTTGTTAACTCCTTTACTCCAATACGCTCCCGCGATAGCGGATATCATTGCTGTACAGCTTTTTCATGTGTTATCTTATGTAACGTAGAAGTACATTTCAGCATAAAATAAAGGACTATACTTAACATAGGACGCATGAGTAACGGGTTAAATATCAATCTAAATGGGGGCTGAACGGCAGTGTTAGGCAAATCAGGCAAAGTAGCGGTGATTGGGGCGGGTCTTGTCGGTTCGAGTTGTGCGTATTCCATGATTAATCAATCGATATGCAGGGAAATTATGATGGTGGACCGGACGTATGACCGTGCTGTAGCACAGGCATTGGATTTTTCCCATTGTATGGACTTCACACATAACCGCACCAAGGTATATGCAGGCACGTACGCCGATTGTGGCAATATGGATGTTATTGTCTTAACTGCCGGGGCGAATCCCAAGCCAGGACAGACAAGGCTGGATATTCTGGGGGAAGCGGAATCGATTACCAAAGACATCGTGGTCCCGATCATGAACAGTGGATTTAACGGGATTTTTGTCGTCGCTGCCAATCCGGTTGACATAGTAACTTATATGGTATGGAAATTATCTGGTCTTCCGAGGGAGCATGTCATCGGCACAGGGACGTCTATTGACTCTTCAAGGCTCAAAACGCTGCTGTCTGAAGTCTTCTCCATCGACCCACGCAGTGTGCACGGTTATGCTCTCGGGGAGCATGGAGAATCCCAGTTCGTGGCCTGGTCGCATGTGACCATCGGTGGCAAACCGATTATGCACATCATGGATCAGCACAAGGAACGCTTCAAACATCTGGATCTGGACGATATTGCACGCAAAACAAAGGATGCCGGCTGGGAGATCTTTACCCGTAAAGGTTCTACCCAATTCGGAATCGGCAATGCCCTCGCGCACATCACTCGTTCCATCCTCAATGACGAACACAAGATCATCGCCGTATCGGCTATTCTGGACGGAGAGTATGAGCAACACAACGTTTGCGTCGGTGTTCCTGCAATCATCGGTGGCAATGGTATTCAAGAGATTATCGAATTGAATCTGGATGCAACGGAACGTGAGAAATTCAACAACTCCTGTGAAATATTATCTGGTAACATTAATCGCCTGACATTGGCATAACTCATTCGTATACAGATCACTTCATATGCTTTCTGCTCAACTTCAAAAGCCTGTCCACGCAAACATGCCAATAACACTCCATGCGAGGAGTCTTATTGGCATGTTTGCGTTTATTATTTTCACAATCGAGTAGTTGTTCAATTCGGTGCAAGTTGAGGTTCGTCCCTTGGCCCCCATTGCTGTAACACCCGCTTCAACTCACTCAGCATAACCGGTTTGCTAATAAAATCACGCATACCAATCTCCAGACAAGCTTCCTTATCTTCACGTTTGGCATTACCTGTAACTGCGATGATTGGAGGTATGCGATCTTGTGGAATTAAGCGGTGTAACAGGTCTGTTGCCTTTAATCCATCCATCACAGGCATATGAATATCCATCAGGACAATATCATAAGCATTCTGAGAGATGGCATCAATTGCCTCCACACCATTAGTACACACATCTGCCTGATATCCGAGCTTCTCCAGATATTCTCGCAAAATTTTCCGGTTTACCGGGTGATCCTCCGCCACCAGAATACGCATGGCGACCTTATCACTCTGACGTGTACGATCATGATGGAACTGACTTGCTGTCTGTTCAGCTGAAGCATCTACACTCGCCGCAGGAACAGCAAACCGGAAGGTTGAGCCTTCCGCTTCTATACTCTCGACACTGATACTGCCTCCCATGATCTCTACGAGTCGCTTGGAGATGACCAGTCCCAGTCCAGTACCACCATACTTCCGGTTAATGACCGGATGTAGTTGAGAGAAGGACTGAAACAACTGATCCAGCTTGTCAGCCGGGATGCCAATTCCCGTGTCTTGCACCGCAAAATCAAGAACGCTGTCTTCAGGCTTTCTGCCCTTAATAATATCCACGGTAACATCAATGCTTCCCTGATCCGTGAACTTAAGTGCATTACCAACCAAGTTCACCAGAATCTGCCGTATACGTAAGGCGTCACCGACCATGAATTCAGGGATGCTTGGATTGAGACGATACCTGATTTCCAGATGTTTCTCATCTGCACGCGGTTTAAACAGTTCGGCAACCTGTTCCAGCATCTTGCGTAATGCAAATGGTTCATAAGCCAGTGCCATTTTCCCGGACTCCAGCTTACTGAAGTCCAGAATATCATTAAGGATGTTCAGCAGAGCATCACCGCTGTCTCGAATAATCTCGGCATATTCACGCTGTTCTTCCGATAAATCGGTACCGATCAACAATTCTGTCATCCCCACGATCCCGTTCATCGGTGTACGGATCTCATGGCTAACCATCGACAGAAATTCTGACTTGGCCTGAGCTGCCAGCTCAGCTGTTTCTTTAGCACGTACAATTTCACGTTCGCCAGTCACATCATTGAACACAACCACCGCGCCCTGAATCTGTCCCTGTTCAATAATTGGCGTCACCTGATATTGCACCAGAAAGCTGCTGCCATCTTTACGCCAGAATACATCTTCTTTGATTGAACGTCTCTGTCCATCCAACACAGTCATGTGAATCGGGCACTCTTCTTTTGGGAAATGACTTCCGTCTGCACGGGTGTGATGGATAATAGGATGTGAGTTTTTGCCAATGAATTCTTTCGCCTCATAACCGAACATCGAAGCTGCTGCAGGATTCATAAACATGGTGATGCCATCCGCATCCAAACCATATATTCCTTCCGTAACCGTGTTGAGAATCAACTCATGTTGCTTGCTAAGCTCCTGAATCCGTTCCGTATATTCCTTGCGCTCGGTAATATCGGACACGATCCCATAGACACCTACCATTTCCTTATCCACAATAATGGGCACATTCGTAACAGATACTTCGATCTTCCGACCACTTGAATTGACGATTCGGGTCTCATAATATTGCGGATCGCCTTGCTTAACCTTGTCAAAGTTCGTTTGACCGTGTTGAACTTCACATTTATCCAGATTGGACAAAAACGATTTGCCAATAAGCTTATTGCGCGGAACATCCAGCATTTGGACCAGCTTGCTGTTCACCGCACTATATTTGCCATCCAGATTCAATGAATACACCGCCGCCGGATTATGTTCGAACAGCGATCTGTATCGCTGACGGCTTTCCCGAAGACGTCTGTCTGCATCCTTATGCTGAGTAATATCCCTGCTGATGCTGACAATCTGGACACTCTTGCCACGCTCTCCAGCCACAGGTTTCGCCAATGTCTCCATCCAGATATAATGTCCCTTCTTGTGCAACACACGCATCTTGCAGCCATTGCCGATCTTGGAGAGATCCATAGGGTCCGGATAATCTCCCGGATAACAATAATCCTTGAAGGACTTTCCTATGACTTCCTCCGGCTTATAACCCAGTAAGGTGTACACGGAAGGGGAGACGTATAACAACTCGCCATCCTTAGCACAAGTTGTAATCAGATCTTGTGCGTGGTCAGCCAGCACCTGATATTTCTCCTGTGCCTCCTTAAGCTCACGTTGCACTTTTAGGATATCGGTAACATCTTTGGCAATGCCGTATATGCCGACAACTTCATCACTCTCTGTGATAGGCACATACGTTATCTCTGCCTGTTTCAGGGAACCATCTTTATGATAAAAAGTAATGGGATTACTGACTGAACGTCCAGCCAGTACCTCTTTAATATATTCTTTGCGTGAATTTTCACTGTCCGGAGGACAGATCTCACTCTGATTCATACGAATCAAGTCATCCAGTGTATACCCTGATATCCGCTCTACCGAGGGATTAGCATCAATATAGTTTCCACGGATATCCATTACATAAATGGCATCCGGATGGTTAAAAAACAGTGATTGGTAAGAACTTCCCTCAGAAATAATGCGCTTCAGGGTTTCCGTTTTATTAACATCCAAGGCTTACCCCTCTTTTCTCAGCCGATATCTACATCTAACAACAGGAATCTTTTTAGTTCCTTAGAAATAGGCCTACCCTCGAATAACCATGTAAGCCAACCTAGAAACAGTTTTTTTTATTTTACCAGATTCTCGTCTCATTTTGCTTACAATCTATGATTCAATTCACATGATGTGTGAGGTAATACTTGGAATTTTGATATTACTCAGGAGGTGTCTTCAAAGGCAGACAATTTATAAGGATCAAGTAAGCCTCTAACAAGCTTGAAGTTCAATTTCAAGTCAGCTGTGACTAAACGATTTTCTAAAGAACTCAGGACATCTTATTTGGCGTCCATGCGCCCTTTGTAAATTTTAAAGAACATCAGACACGTTAATCCCCATAATCTCCTGTCATAAACGCTGCAATCAGTTGTTTCATTGGATATAACATGTCTCAGGTTCCTTAGATTTCTGAGATCACTTCAAATCCTTGATTAAGACTCCTCAGATTCGTTAGCGAGTTGACCATTCATGATGGGTGGGTCAGACATTAGAAAAAATCCTCCTGAAGCCTACATACAATGGAGTTTGCATGTTTTGCTTTAAGAGGATTTTGATCTACGATAACCAAGTGTGTAACGAATTATTCAGATTTCTTTTTTCGCAAAATACATCATGCCGATTCCAATAAAAATAACAGCACTGCCTCCAACAACCGCCAGCATCGTCATCAGTGGCACGTTGTAGGCTCCGAAACCTCCGCCGTCCACGGGTGTCATCAGAATCATCGGTTGTGCCCATGGATAATACGGCCCATATGTCGCCGAGTTTACAATGAGAATATTCGGTATGGTCAGTGCAAAATTCAGTGCGAGCGGTGCGGCAAAGCTGCTCCACACCAATGAAACGAACATCTGCAGGGCAGCCAAGGGTACACAGGCCAGCAACCCAAGCAGTAGTTTGCCTACCAAGAATCCCCAAGGTACTGGCATCGTAATGCCGTGAATCATGCCTGCCAGCAGAATGGACATCAGCAACAATACTTGCGTACCCGCCAGAAGCATGAGTACAATCGTCAGTTTACCTGCATATACACCTGAACGTGTGAGCGGCAAAACTAGCATCTGCTTCCACCCTCCACCTGCATGTTCGAAACGGCAGACAAAGGACGTAAACACGCCAGTGAGCATCGGTAACAATAACAATCCGTGCAGGAAAACCATCGTAGTCATCAATACCTGCCAATTTCCCGATGGAGTGGACAACAGTCCGATGAGCAGCGCAATGAGTGGACTCAGCAGAATCAGGAGCCATATGGGCGATTTGCTCATTTTCAATCGTTCAGCGGACAAGATTCGGAAGTACGTTGTCGCAAAGCTCATATCAGGCCACATCCTTCCGGCTAAAATGCACCATACCCAGCAACAGGATTAATAACCCCAGACCTGCCCCCATGCCTGCATACAGGTATGGATTAGGCCCATTCCAGGCCATCTGTGCCCATGCGAGCGGAAAGCTCGGTGAGATACTGAGTGAGAACATACCCGTTATCGCGAGAACGATGCCCAGGGTGACGGGAAGCGCCTGATTCTTGTTAACCATCGTGAGCCACAACTCCAGTGACAACACCGGAAGTGCACCAGCTAAAGGCAATAGCCCCAGCTTGATCGCATGTGTCCAAGGTATTTCGCTGGCATGGAATCCGAGGATCAGACCCAGACCCACAATTCCTGCGGTTAGCAGCAGGCAGGAGATCACCAGCAGCACACAAGCAAGCAGGAACTTGGCTAAATACACGGCTGGTCTGGGAATGGGCATCGCGAGCAACTGTTTCCACGATCCCTGTTCAT
The DNA here is from genome assembly GCF_057334655.1 of Paenibacillus sp. AGC31. Classification (NCBI taxonomy): domain Bacteria; kingdom Bacillati; phylum Bacillota; class Bacilli; order Caryophanales; family Paenibacillaceae; genus Paenibacillus; species Paenibacillus sp. AGC31. Next base: position 156,113 of record NZ_JBHFJH010000025.1, on the reverse strand, counting down.
GCTCAACATTAGCGATCATGGAGCTGAGAATGGTTGCTCCCAGCATCAGAGACAAGGGCACAAAGACAACCACATTGCCCAATAATCCGCCCCACAGGTTATCTGCATACTGCTCTTTCAGATAGTCCAGCCGTAAGCCAAAATTAAGCGCCTGCATCGCTGTCAATCCAAGAGGGGCCAGAAAAACAAGAAACCAGATCCCTTTCCCCCGAATCTTGAGCCAGTCTGACGATAATGCACGCCCGGTCATATGGAAGCCCCCTCGCCAATGACCCGCATGAACAGATCTTCCAGCGACTGACGTTGTTCCTCTACACGATACACATCATGATCCTGCTCAATTAATCGGCGCACAAGCAGTGCCACTGAACTGTTATCCATATAAGGGAACGTTAACGCAGAACCTTGCTGCTGACCAAATTGTCCCTGTTCTCTCGCCAGCTTCATAGCCTCTTCCGGCTCGGAAACCGTTAACCGGATAGAGCTGCCCGTCTGACTATGCAGACTTGCGATAGTATCCTGGAGCACCATCTTCCCTTCACGGATTATACCAACACGACTTGCCATCTGTTCGACTTCACTCAGCAAGTGGCTGGAAACCAGAACGGTAATGCCATGTTCCAGAGGCATGCGTTTGATCAGTTCCCGAATCTCCTGAATACCGGCAGGATCAAGTCCATTCGTTGGTTCGTCCAGAATCAGCAGCTCCGGTTCACCCAGCAAAGCGCTGGCAATACCCAGACGTTGCTTCATCCCAAGGGAATACCCCTTCACTGAACGTTTGGCATCCTTGGTCAGATCTACAATGGACAGCACTTCAGCAATTCTTGATTTGGGTACATTGATGATGCGGCGCAAAGTTTCCAGATTCTCTACTGCGTTCAGATGTCCGTAATAGGATGGGTATTCGACCAAGGAACCCACACGGCGCAAAATATCCATGCGATCCTTGCGGATGTCCTTGTCGAAGACACGGATCACGCCTTTGGTTGGTTTAATCAAGCCGAGAAGCATGCGAATCGTTGTTGTTTTGCCGGCACCGTTGGGACCGAGGAAGCCGTAGATATCTCCCTTTTTAATATGCAGATCAAGTTCACGGACCGCTGCACGGTCCCGGTATGTTTTCCATAAATTCGCTGTTTGAATAATATTTTCACTCACTGTATGATCACCTCGGAACTATCGTAACCTTCCAAGGTTAAAGCCAAAGTAGTCTCTAGTTTAAGTTTAGTTTAAAAAAGCTATTTCAGCGGTTTGTTGTTTCCCTGTTTCCCTTACCACTGTAGATATATGTCTGGACACCCGTATCGGAACTGTCTACCCGCTTGCGCAGACCCATCTCACGAATCAACAGGTCTACAATGGATAAACCTAGACCTGTGCCTTTGGTGTCGGAATTCGGTTGCATTCCCGGACCCCGATCCTGAATAACGATGGCCGTCTCACCCTGAATCTCCTGAGTTGATATACCAATATATTTCCCGCTGGCGGCATGACGGATCACGTTTTGGAACAAATTATCAAGAATACGGCGCATGCCCTGTTCATCCATTTGCCAGATCAGCGGTTCCTCTGGCAGGTCAATATCAATCTCAAATTGTTCTTTCTCCCAGACCGGGTACCAGGCAGCCGCCGTTTCCCTGACGATCCGCAGTATATCTTTCTCTTCCAGCTTCAGTGTATATTTCCCACTTGTGAGCAAATTGTAGGATAACATGTTGTCAATGAGCCCGCCGAGGTCCTCCATCTTTGCTTCCATGCGATGTAGTGAACGGTCCCCTTGCTCGCTCAGCTCTTCCTTGTGCAAAGCATGCATATGTCCACGAATCACCGTTAACGGGGTACGCAGATCGTGGGAAAGCCCCGCAATGAGACGTTTGCGCAATTGTTCTTCCTCGCGTTCACGGTGGCGGCTGTCGGATAGTTGATGAACCATCTGATTGAAGGATTCCTCCAGTTGACCGATCTCGTCTGACCGTCGGATATCTACCGGAAGCGGGAGGCCTTCCTTGCCTGTGGTCATCATGGCCGTCTGCAAACGAATAAGTCGTTTGCGAATCCGTGCGAAGAAGAGAATCGACATAATGATGAAGATCAGAAAGATGAGGGTCATTACGATACCAAGATACAAAAGTTCCATCGGCCAGTTACTCTGATTCATTTGCAGAAGTGACCGCGGCACTTCAATGATGATGAATCCCTGTCCTTTGTCCTGCTCATCTCCGCCAATATATGCAACTACGGTCAGTGGATCGCGAAAGGAAGCTTCTTTCATGAATTGCACTGTATTGTTTACATTCCATAAGGATGGAATATGAGTCTCTGCCGTTTGCCCGGAATCCAGTGACCATCTCAATGTCGTGTCTGTCCTACCATCCGGCGACGTGGATTTCAGAAGTGTTACATCTTCACCCCCAAGAATAAAGAGGGTTTCACCGCTCACATTCACACGATACATGGAAGATTTGGGATACGAGCCATGTAATTGCTCCAACCGGGCCTTGATCTCTTCATCCGAAGCACCATCCAGGTTCCTCGCTTCACGTGACCAGAGGTTACTGATCCGGGTAACATCACCGTAAGGTGCAGCTCGGTTCTTATTTGTGTCCGTGTTATTCACTACAACAATATATATAACGGATATGATCGGAAGCACAACGGGCACAAATAATACAGCCGCCAAGATCAGGAGGATGTATCTGGACATCAAGGAGCGCCCAAAGCGAAGCTTGCGCCCCCCGGATTGCTTTTGATCCATGCTTCGTTCTCCCTTCATGATCTTCCGTTTGCTGAACCAGCGGATCATGGCTTCTTCACACGATATCCCACACCGCGGACCGTCTGAATAACTACAGGATTGGCCGGATCAAGCTCCAGCTTTTCGCGTAGATGTCGAATATGTACCATTAAAGTTTTGTCCCCATCCAGATAGGGCTCATTCCAGACGGCTTCATAAATCTGCTCTTTCGTTCGAATCATGCCCATATGTCGTAGCAGGTAGGCGAAGATGTGGAACTGTTTTCCCGATAAAATAATCTCATTTCCCGTCTCCTCATTCACTATCCGGTTGTCCTTCTCATAGATGGAGAGATGATCCAGCTTCAGGGCTGTATCCGATGAGACCGCAGTTCCCGCCTTCCGCAGTTGCACTTCAATCCGGGCAGCCAGTTCATCGGGGTGAAATGGTTTGGTCACATAGTCATCGGCAAAATCAAGACCGTGCAACTTGTCGTCAATGGACGTTCTGGCCGAGAGCATGACAATCGGTACCGCGGGATGCTCTTTTTTCAGTCGCTGGCCCACCGTAAATCCATCCAGCCCGGGCAGCATGACATCCAGAATAATGAGTGAGCAACCGACAGCAGCCTCCGCTGCACCTTCACCACTGCCGAGCCATACCACCTCATAACCGCGCTCCTCCAGATCGGCTCTGACCCAAGTCGCAATTTCCGTATCATCTTCAATATATAACAGTTTGGTTTTCATCCGAATATTCGTTTCCTTTCTGCCCCCATTGGGTTAATGATATATCTGAGCATCATCATGATAAAAGCTGTCTATAACATATGGATTCATGTCTTGTTGAAACAATGTTGAAGTCCTTTACGTTACCACACATTCTAATTATAGCGTATTCATTAACGTGGGGAATGTCATATTAATCAAGTCTACCAAGTACATACTATATCCACACCTGACGGGAGGAAATTCATTATGCTGCTGGAAGCCATCTATCATCAACCGAAACGAAACTGGGCCTATGCCTATGACCAAGATACAATCCATCTGCGTTTGCGTGCCAAAAAGAATGATCTGACCGAGGTACATGCCCTGACCGGGGATAAATATTCGTGGGATGCAACCAAAGCGCTGGTTCCTTTAACAAAGTTCACCTCTGACTCCATGTTCGATTATTACGAGGGTGAGGTGAAGCCTCCCTACCACCGACTGAAATACTCTTTTCTGCTCAGAAACGGAGACGAACAGATCTGGATGACCGAGACGGGCTTCCAGGAAGAAGAACCGGACGATCCGGGTCGTATGTTCCAGTTCCCTTATATTCATGCCGGAGCTGTATTCACAACCCCTGCGTGGGTTAAGGATGCGGTGTTCTATCAGATTTTTCCCGAACGATTCGCCAACGGCAACCCGGATATTAGTCCGGAAAAGGTAGAGCCGTGGGGCGGTGAGCCAACACCTTTCAATTTCTTCGGCGGTGACCTTCAGGGCGTGATCGACCATCTGGATTACATCAGCGATCTTGGCATTAATGCGATCTACTTCACACCCATCTTCGAAGCCACCACCAATCACAAATACGATACCGAGGACTATCTGCGGGTAGACCGGCACTTTGGTGACGCAGACACCGTGAAAAGACTGGTCGAGCTGTGCCATGCACGTGGAATTCGCGTACTTCTGGATGCTGTGTTCAACCATTCCGGGAAGACATTTGCGCCGTTTGTGGATGTGCAGAAGAACGGAGAACAATCCAAATACAAGGACTGGTTCCATGTACACGAATACCCGCTGGACGTGAAGGATGGCATTCCAACGTATGAGACCTTCGGATTCGAAGCGCATATGCCAAAGCTCAATACGGAGAATGCCGAGGTGAAGGCCTATCTGCTGGAGGTTGCCGAGTATTGGATCAAGGAAGTGGGTGCGGACGGATGGCGGCTGGATGTGGCAGACGAAGTGGACGATGCATTCTGGCGTGATTTCCGCCGTGTAGTCAAAGCGGCTAATCCGGATGCCTACATTCTGGGCGAAGTATGGAACGAGTCTTCTTCCTGGCTGCAAGGTGACCAGTTCGATGCATCCATGAACTATCCGTTTACCGATGCCGTGAATGCTTTCTTTGTGAAAAATACAATGCACGCCGAACAATTCGCAAACTCCATCGGGCGACAGTTATCCCGTTATCCGCTCCAGACCAGCGAAGTGGCGTTTAACTTGCTCGACAGCCATGATACCCCGCGGCTGCTCACGCTGTGTGAAGGCGACCAGCGCAAGATGAAGCTGGCTGCGTTATTCCAGTTCAGTTACATGGGTGCGCCATGCATCTATTACGGAGACGAGATTGGCATGGACGGTGAACATGATCCGGGCTGCCGTAAATGCATGGAATGGGATGAAGCGAAGCAGGACCGAGAGTTGTTCGACTTTTATCAGAAACTGATCTCCTTGCGTCATGCTCATCCTGCCCTGCGTGCAGAAGGCACCGTCCGTTTTCTGCAGGCTCGTCCCGATGGCAGCCAACTGGTATTGGAGCGGCAAAGTAAGGAGGAACGAATTCTGGTTCTGTTCAATCGATCAGAAGAGACGGCTATTGTCGAGCTGGAGGCCGGTGACGAGGAATGGACCGAGTTATTCGGCGGAAACCATCGTACCGCCAAGGAAGATGGCGTACTCTCCATTGAACTGCCCGCGTATGGATATGCCGTATTAAGTACGGCTGTGAGCCAGGACTAGAGTTATAATACACATACGTCTGAGCCACATCTAAGTAGCCTATCTTCGCTTCATCTGCAGCATAAAACAAGCGTCCTGCATAACCCGGATTCGGGTTCGCGGACGCTTGTTTTTGTATTTTTGTATTCGCCGTTATACATAATAATGTCACTGATTTATATATAGGTGGTCCCGGTTCAGCTTAAACCTGAGTATCCTTGTCCACTTGAGCATTGTCCGCCCCACTTGTAGTTGTGTCAGAATCTGCTGGCTTCGACTCCGGCTCAGGCTCTGCACGCTTTGCCTTTGGTTTAGCCAGCTTTTGCATCATTTTGCGGCCGGTTGGCGTCTGAGCCAGTCCGCCTTGGGCTGTTTCCCGGTGACGGCTCGGCATCGCACTACCTACTTCCAGCATAACGTCGATGACTTCATCTGACGGAATGGCACTACGCACTCCGGCCAGGGCCATGTCAGCCGCAGCCAGCGCCGTGACTGCACCCAGTCCATTACGGACGATGCACGGGATTTCAACGAGGCCTGCGACCGGATCGCAGATAAGGCCCAGTGTATTTTTTAACGCCAAACCAACGGCATGAACGACCTGTTCCGGTGTACCTCCACGCAGTTCAACCATGGCACCCGCAGCCATGCCAATAGCGGAACCCACTTCCGCCTGACAGCCACCTTCGGCACCGGAGATAAATGAATTGTTGGCAATAACATAACCAATCGCTCCCGCACAGAACAACCCGTTCACTAAATGTTCGTCCGTCCATCCAAATCGATCCTGTGAGCTAATAAACACACCGGGGATGATGCCGCAGGAACCGGCTGTTGGTGTTGCCACGATCCGACCCATGGAAGCATTCACTTCAGATACACACAGGGCATACGCCATGGCAAGTGCGGAAGCATCTCCTGAACAAGTCTCACCCTTGCGAATGTACTCGGCCATTTTTTTACCGTCTCCACCCGTTAACCCACTGCGTGATGTTGTATCTTCCGTTAACCCTTTGCGTACCGCTTCCTTCATCACCTGATAATATTCAGACATCTGCTTCACAACATCCGCTTCCGGTGTATTGGTCTCCTGAACCTGCTCCTCGATCATCAGCTGAGCAATGGTTTTGGATTCTGCTGTACAGATCGTATTCAGTTCGTGCAAATGTTTAAACCGCATCCGAATCAACTCCTCTCTTCAAATCTATAACACGAATGTCCAGCACATGGTCCAGCTCTTTTAGACGCTTGAGCATATCAGGATTAGGCACACCATCCATTTCCATCGCGGTAAGTGCTTCGCCATCACGGGCTTTCCGGTCCACCTGCATATACCCGATGTTAACCCCGGATGAACTGATCGTGGACGTCACTGACGCGAGTACGCCCGCTTTATCCGCATGCCGCAGAACGAGTGTTGGAAACTCACCACTAATCTGAACACGAAAATCATTCATCGAATGCACGGATACGCTTCCACCACCAATGGATGCACCGATTAAGGAGCAGGCACGTTCTCCATGCCACAACTCAATTTTGACCGTATTTGGATGAGGAGCAGGCAGGCCACTTGTATAAAACTCAACCTCCATGCCCGCTTCCTCTGCGTATTGTTCTGCATCCGGGATACGCGGATCGTCTGTGACATAATCCAGCAGACCGCCGATCAGTGCCAGATCTGTTCCGTGCCCCTGATACGTATCAGCGAATGAACCGTATAACGTCAGCCGGGCACGATCTGGCGTACATCCCAGCCACTGACGAGCAATTCTTCCTAACCTTGCCGCACCAGCTGTATGTGAACTTGAAGGCCCCGTCATCGACGGACCAATAATTGAGAAAACATCTTTAAATCGCACCTTGTAACCCTCCATTATTAATCATGATTCATATTTGTAAAATGTATTCGTCATTTTGATCCCGGAGTTTCATCCACAATGTCCCTTATTTAGATATGATGACATCAAAAAAGGACAGAAGAAGGCCTTAGGCCCTCTCTCTGTCCTCGATACCTGAGAGTTTCACGATCAGCAGTGTCTCACGACAAGTTGCATTGCCTGCGATTACAGACAAGTTCACCGGTCTGACTGATCATATACCCCTTGGGTGGCGCAATTCGCGCACTCTCCAGAGTTGCGTCCAACGATGGTACATTTACCTGAGAGATTAACCACTGCGCCGGGTGCGCAGCAGCTTGCTCCTTCGGTGCCTGAACACTAGCCATTGTGCTCGGCTAACCCAGGTCTCTCCCGCTCGTTATCATCCGCTGTATTTATTTTAATTCGATTCGAATTGGTACATTTCTAAATTTTTGATCAAGTATACCCATAGAGTAATGTACAATATCATATATGTCAACAAAAGTAACGTGTAATTATCATAAGTTCGATGTCTATTTTAACTGAAACGAATAGCATTCAGATTTCTCACTTCCGCTGAGGCACTAGTGACGCTTGTAGTGGTTGTAAATTGGATACTTATCGTGTATGCGTTAGTCGTTGTAGCCGGGGCAGTATCCACGTAAGTGTTGGAGGAAAGAAACCTTAACGTGCCGGCAGCATTACCGGTTCGTGAGAGTTGCAATTGATTAATTAAAACTCCGTTACGTCTCAGATTAATGTTATACGCAATACTCCAGTTAGACCCTACAACTATTGCTACTTGTGTACTATTATCGATTTTCACGCGTTGACCTGCCACTACAGGTACATTAAGTGTCTGAATCGTCGTTTCAGCTACTAATGAAAGACCCAACGCCGTGGTCTGGCTATCAGCAAACAAGGAAGAGTCTGCCGGAGCCGAAGCTGCAGTTGATCCCGTAGCACCCGTTGCTCCTGTTACTCCGGCAGTCCCGGTTGCTCCCGTCACGCCTGTAGCCCCAGTGACTCCGGTCGTTCCCGTTGCTCCCGTTACTCCGGCCGTCCCGGTTGTTCCCGTCACGCCTGTCGCACCTGTAGCCCCAGTGACTCCGGTCGCTCCCGTTGCTCCCGTTACACCAGCCGTCCCGGTTGTTCCCGTCGCACCTGTCGCACCTGTAACCCCTGTGACTCCCGTCGTTCCCGTCAGTCCGGTCGCTCCTGTAACACCAGTGACTCCCGTCGTTCCCGTCAGTCCTGTTGCTCCTGTAACACCAGTGACTCCCGTCGTCCCCGTCAGTCCGGTCACTCCTGTAACACCAGTGACTCCGGTCGCTCCCGTCAGTCCTGTCGCTCCTGTAACACCAGTGAATCCCGTCGTTCCTGTAACGCCTGTTGCCCCCGTATCTCCAGTGACTCCGGTCGTCCCCGTTACGCCTGTTGCACTCGTATCTCCAGTTACTCCGGTCGCACCCGTTACGCCTGTCGCGCCTGTAACCCCAGTAACTCCCGTGTTTCCCGTAACTCCCGTTGCACCCGTAGCACCAGTAGCTCCGGTCGCACCCGTTACGCCTGTGGCACCTGTATCTCCAGTAGCTCCGGTCGCACCCGTTACTCCCGTTGCACCTGTAGACCCAGTATCTCCGGTCGTTCCTGTAACGCCTGTTGCACCCGTATCTCCAGTAACTCCGGTCTCTCCTGTTACTCCCGTTGCGCCTGTAACACCAGTGACTCCTGTCGTTCCTGCAAGTCCTGTCGCACCCGTATCTCCAGTTACTCCGGTAACTCCAGTTACTCCCGTCGCCCATGTATCTCCAGTGACTCCGGTCGCCCCTGTCCCTCCCGTGCTCCCGGTAACTCCCGTGGCTCCAGTAGACCCTGTCTCTCCTGTGGTCCCAGTGACACCGGTCTCTCCCGTCGATCCCGTAGTTCCTCCAGGAGGACCAGTAACTCCTGTCAGTCCTGTAACGCCTGTAACCCCTGTAGGACCAGTTGTTCCCGCAACCCCTGCTGTCCCCGTGGCTCCAGTCGCACCCGTTACCCCGACTAGACCAGGGTACGCTCCTAACAATTCCTCAGACACCAAACGATGTGCCGTTACCAGTTGACCGTTCTCGTTTTTCCCCCATACGGAAATCTGAACTTCATCCTCCGTATCATCACCTGTGATAAATATAAACTCAAATGCATCCAAATCTGCATAATAGTCTTTTGTTATAACCTGGTTAGGCAAAACATTAAACAATTCCTCAACGTATAGTGTGCGAACCCCATTCAAATAATAGCCTTGAACCAGAACGGTAGAGAAACTAGTGAGACTCCAATTGTCTAATTTCACTGTAATTCTCTGTGTAGGACGCTCACCGCTTCCCACCACTATATTATTTTCAATTGGCCCTGTTGATAAAACAGCCATCCAGCGATGCCCCCTTCTCCTGCCTCCATCACCAAATCAAGATTGTCTTCTATAAATATGCATATTGAACTGTAAACGTGAAGTTGCCCTCTTGCCAGATATCCACCACATCAAAAGGAGAATATACAAAAAAAGCTGCCGCTTCGTTTCTGCGGCAACCTTATTATTATTCTTTAGCTCATCTAGACGGTTTGGGAAGGGTCAGTTCTTCCGCCCAAGCTTGCAGCTTTGCCTTTGTCCATCCTTCGTTTTCACCCATGATAGAGTACCGCAAGCCATTCTCACTCCATGATATGTTCCGAATGCTCTTCATATATGAACCCTCGGTGTTACGAACCTTAATCTTGGCTTCATCCGGCATTAGTGTATCGTCCACATTTTCTTCTGGCATCTTGAATACCGTCAGGCTGACTTCTACCTTGTCGTTACTTACATAATACAAGGTTACTTCATCTCTGCTCAGCTCACCGTGCAATGTAGACATTTCGATCCGTGATAGTTCGAATTCTCCACTCATGTCCTGTAGGAACGGCTGTTCCAACGCTTCTTCCGCTTCCTCTAGGCTCACTTCGGAATTCTGCATCATATCGTTCAAGTCCTTCACATCGACCTCCTTAGGGATGTCAATTACGAAAGTATCCTTTGTGAATTCAGGGTCATACTGAATCGGATCATAGACCATTTCTGATTTTCCATCCCCATACGCGCTGTTTACTTTGACAATCATCCACGTTTTGGGATCTACCCAATACTCTGAAGATATGGAGAATGCGCCTTCTTCTTTTGGTGTCAATTCAATATGAATGACGTCCTGTCCATGAAGTTTCTCCTGTCCCATCATATTCACATCATGCGTAGTACGTAACCGCTCTAGTTGATCGAGCAATATTTGCTTCTGGGTTTGATTAGGTTGTTGTGACACGGATGATGCATCCATGGAATATGCTGCCCCTGTTTCTTTTTCATATATGATAATCTTCTTTCCATCATTAACTGCGTAACTGACATTGCCATTCTCTGATGTTTCCGTGCGCTTTCGTCCGGTTTCACCATCTACCCATTCCTTAATTTGCATCGTGTTAGTCAGCTTGTCATCCGCCCATATCTTCATCACACCTTCTGCATAATACGAGGCGGGTTCTGTTTCTGCTGAGACAACCTTCTCAATCATCTCATCTCCTGACATAGCCAGCATATCCCTCTCCGCGCAACCTCCAAGCAGGGCGCCTGCCAACACAGCAGTACCCAGCATCATCCATCCTTTTTTCATCATCTTATCCACCCTCTCTGCGTTTACATTCTCCATGTTCAGGCAATCGGCATGCTGCCAGCGTTCCATATCCTTCGTATGACCACATGCGCATATCCCCTCCGTGCTTTATTGCAACCCGTTTGGCTATACTCAATCCCAATCCCGAACCACCTGCATACGTCTTCTCCTCCTGATTCTGGTGTTGAACATAGGGTTCGAAGATACGAATGAGCTGTTCTTCAGGAATAGCAGGACCTTCGTTTTGTACTATGATCAATGTTGCTCCCGCCCTGTAGTTATCCAATTCAGCTCTAAGCGAAGGAATAATCCATTCAGGAAGCTCCCAATCTGAAGCAATAACCCCTAGTCCCATTACACCGTTCGTCCTTGTGTGGCGTAGTGCATTATTTATCAGATTATCTGTCAGGCGCATCAGTTGTTCGGGATGAACTCGGTACAGTTGATCTGTGCGGACATCCATCTTCACGTCAATCTGACCACGCTCGGCAAGTCCCTCATAGCTCCCAAGCAGCATATCAAAAAACTCTTCACCTTCCACCTTAACCATGGCCATCTCCGATTCACTGGAACCCAGCGCCGTATACATCTCAAGTTCACTAATCATCTGTTTCATCCGCTCCACATTTCCGAGCAGCACATCCTGATATTCCTGCCTTTCAAGGCGTTTCAGTTGACGATCACCGTTAAGTACTTCCGTATAGGCACTAATGGACATCAACGGTGTTTTCAGATCATGGGATAACGAGGCGATCATGAGCTCTTTTTCTTTTTGCTCCCTCTCCACATCGGCCTGAGTATGTCTGATCTTGTCTTGCATTGCATCAAACTGTTGGAGCAAGATGCCCATTTCATCATGACGAACAGGTACCACATCCGTAGAAGCCTCTCCCCGTGCAAAAGCTTCCATTCGTTCTATAAGATATTTCATCGGCCGAAAGAGCTTTCGGGATAGTAGCCACAGCACTGTTCCGTATAACAGGATAAAGAAAGTAGCAGCGAGACTCATGACCCAGGTAGTCCGCAAGGATATGCCTTCCAGCCAATCTCCACGCAGCATAACGATTTCGTAAATGCCCACCAACTCACCTTTTTCCCATACGGGTTTCTTCAACGAGAATGTACGATGACGAATCTGTAAGTTGTACAAATTACGATACAGCTCCGCCCCCCCAACGGTGTAAGCTCCAGCAGACCATGTACTCCCCCCTGATGTGTACACCCGAATCCCTGTTGGTAAATACAGATCAAAGTTCACCCGACCATTCTCCAATTCGGAGAGTGCAGCGAAAGCATCAGGCGAGTGCAGCTGGTACAGTCCCGGGTCAGATAAAGCCAGTTCAATAGGAGCCAATTGTCTGGACAACTCTACATATTCCGTTACGGCACGCTGATCATTGTAATAGTTATACAGGGAGTACAGCGCCCACCCAGCAGCGACAGGCAGCAACATTACAATGAGGAAGGCAAGCATTAACCAGTACTTCAACTTCATTCCTCAGGCTCCCCCACGAACCGGTAACCACTGCCCCACACCGTCTGAATCCAGCGTGGATGATGGGGCTCGTCACCAAGCTTGGCCCGAAGGCTCTTCACATGAACTGTGACTGTACTCGAGTTCCCCGCCTCTGGCTGACTCCAGACATGTTCATACAGTTCCGCCTTGGTAAACACCCGGCCAGGATGAGAAGCAAGCAGTATGAGCAAAGCCCATTCCTTGTTGGTTAGTGCCACATGTTCTCCATGAACCTGTGCGCGCTGATTCAAATAATCAATCGATAACCCATCGTTATACTGTCTATCTGTTGAATCCGGCTCTACGCCCTGATATCTGCGGTACCTATTCAGATGAGATTTAATGCGAGCTGTAAGTTCCGTTAGACTGAAGGGCTTCGTAATATAATCGTCAGCTCCCAGCCCAAGCCCCCTGACTTTGCTCTCTTCCTCGATTCGAGCACTCATCATGAGCAGCGGAACATCGCTGATCAGTCTAATGTTTTTGCATACCGTGAACCCATCCATTTCCGGCAGCATCAGATCCAACAAGACTAATTGATAGGTTCCCTCCCTAAAGTCTTCCCAGCTCTCCAAACCGCTTGATGCCCAAGTTACCCCATATCCCTCATGACGTAGATGATCTCTCAAAATACGGGCAATCTCCGGATCATCCTCCACCAGCAATATATTCTCGCTGTCTCTCATCGCTGCTTCATCCTCCCATGACTATATTGTAGCTAAGAAAAGTTGACTCTCCTCAGAGTTTATACTTTCTTCATAAATGTCCATTAAGATCGTTATCTAATGCATGCAAAAAGAGCACCCCGATTGTTCAGGACGCCCAAGTAAAATTCACAATCTTAATCCTAAGTTATAGCTCCTAGAAAAGGAAACACCTCATAACTCATAGAAGATGCTCTCGTTCTGTACATAGGGTCTACAATACTTGCTGCACAGCTTCGGCATGCGATCTTTCATCCATTCGTGCCTCGACTCGTTCGCCATCTGAAAGGCATAATAACCCAGTGTAAAGATCAACATGAACCCTTCCATCAATCGAATATCACGATCCGTCAGTGGTGCGATCTGTTGGGTATAACCGGATAGGAATATGTCACGTTCCTCCCGATTGAACATAAGTGCTGCCCCTCCGGCATCGAAAAGATAATAACCATAACCGTGTAGACAAAAATCAATCATGGATATGCCCTGCTCCGTTATCAGCAGATTGTTGCGAGTAATATCCCCATGAATGATCCCCCATGTCTCCGCATGCTGCGGGTACGTTGCCAGTTGTTCATTAATGTTCTCGAACGTTTCTCGAAGCAGATCAAAGTCTTCCGTTGTAAAAATCCCCAGTCGGACGCCTTCCTCTAACTGCCCGAGCATGACCAAGTTCTCGTGGGCATTGCCATATGCCGGCCGTACCTTTGTTCGATCTGTCTGATCCTGCTCACGCCCATATTGATGAAGCATCTGCAATTGTACCCCAAGATCATAGATCTGTTCTGTTGTCAGGCGTTCTCCCTGCTGGATGTCCCTTCCCTCAATCCACTCCAGTACTGTACAGCAGATTTCTTTCCCTGCCTCACTTGTCCATACCGTTACCCACTCTCCCGATACATTCCGTACCGGATGCTGCACGCGCAATGCTGTCGTTTCATTTAACTCATGAAGTAGATTCATCTCTGCCTCCAGCGCAGGAAGTGTATGCTGAATGCCTGTCATACTTGCATATGCGGCTTGATGGATACGTAGCAGATACTTCTGCCCGCTTGCTTCATCGACGACATGATACGTCAGATTCTCATTGTGGCGAATATAAGATACGACAGGTTTCTCAATAGTGTAGTTCTGTATAATCTGAGCTGCCATATGGTCGTAAGACATCTGATCTGTAGCGATGATCAACATCTCCTTCAAAGTAATGTAAACGTTCTCCTATTACTAAATATCGTAGCATGGTTGCTTTATATACAGCAAATTCTTCCAAAATAAAATTAAAAAAGCACAACCCCCGAACAACCGTCCAGGCATTGTGCTTTCTTTTGTCTTTATTATTTCTTAATTTCTCTGTCTATTACTCTATGTTACACTCCATGATCCAATTAACCGAAACGACCCATAATGTATTCTTGCGTCAGACGATTGTCCGGGTTCGTGAAAATATGCTCTGTATCCCCGTGCTCAACCATGCTTCCCAGATAGAAATAAGCCGTGTAATCCGAGATGCGTGCCGCCTGCTGCATGTTATGGGTAACAATAACAATCCGCAGCTCCTTCTTGAGCTCCGTAATCAACTCTTCAACTTTACCCGTAGATACCGGGTCAAGTGCAGATGCCGGCTCATCGAGCAGCAGGATCTGTGGTTCAACAGACAAAGCGCGAGCGATACATAGGCGCTGCTGTTGTCCGCCAGAGAGAGACAGAGCTGATTCATGCAGTCTGTCTTTTACTTCGTCCCAGAGCGCAGCACGACGCAAGCTTTTTTCCACAATTTCATCCAGTGCCTTCTTACTCTTCGTACCACGGTAGCGGGGGCCAAACGCGATATTGTTGTAGATGGACTTATGAAAAGGGTTCGGCTTCTGCCACACCATGCCAATCTTCTGGCGAAGCTTGATTACATCGGTTCCAGGCTCATTCAGATCGTTCCCGTCCATCCAGATATGTCCCTCTGTACGGGAACCGGCAATCTCGTCGTTCATCCGGTTGAGTGACCGGAGGAACGTGGATTTACCGCAACCAGACGGCCCAATAAGAGCCGTTACGCTTGCTTCAGGAAACGTCAGGCTAATCTGCTTGACCGCCTGGAAATGTCCATAATATATGCTTAACTGTTCCGTACCAAAAGGTATGGCCATGTTGGTTCCTCCTTATTTCGAAGCTGTCATGCGGCGGAATACAACCCGACCGATCCAGCGTGCACTTAGATTGAACGCCAGCACGAGAATGACAAGCACGGCGGATGCCCCTGCTGCCACTTCTTTGGAATCTGGCCCAATACCTTCACTGTTCACTTTCCAGATATGGACAGCAAGTGTCTCTGCCGGACGGAAAGGATTAAGCGGTGATCTTGGACTCGTGGGATTCCAATCTGTAAAGTCCAATGGTGGACTACTCATACCTGCGGTGAACATCAGCGCGGCTGCTTCACCGAAGATCCGGCCCGATGCCAGGATCGTACCCGTAATCAAGCTCGGCAATGCCACAGGCAACAGAATCGAAGTGATAATCTTCCACTTGGACAGTCCAAGCGCCAGACCTGCTTCCTTCTGTTCCTTCGGAACGGCCCGGAAGGCCTGCTCCGTTGTCCGTACCATCAGTGGCAAGTTAAAGATCGCCAGAGCCAAGGCACCCGAGATTAGGGAGAAACCAAGACCAAATTGATTTACTAACAGCAAGAGACCAAACAAACCGATAACGATGGACGGGAATGATGACAATACTTCAACGACCAGACGAATGAAGCTGGTAATCTTGCCTGGCTTGGCGTATTCCGCCATGTAAATCCCGCCACCCCATCCGAGTGGAATGGTAACAATCAAGGTCAGGACAAGCAAGAATACGGAGTTGAAGAGCTGTGGACCAATCCCGCCGCCACCCTTAAGCAACTGTGGTGCGCTTGTCAGGAAGTTCCAGCTAATATGCCCAATGCCTCTATACATGATGAAGCCAAGCAGACCGAGCAATAGAATAACAATGAACAGGGCCAGTACAACGATAACGGATGTTGCAATTTTATCTACCGTCTTTGCCTTCATTTTCATACCCGGTTTCTCCTTTCAAGCAGGCGAACCAGAATGACGAAGACAAATGTCATCACCAACAGGACAAGCGCCATACTCCACAGTGCATTGTTATGAACAGAACCCATCGTGGTGTTACCCATGCTGAGTGTAATTACACTTGTTAATGTTGAAGCTGATTCGAGCAAGGATGTTGGAACATGCGGTGCATTACCGATAACCATCTGTACAGCAAGAGCCTCACCAAAAGCACGGGCCATACCCAAAACGACACCTGTCAACAAAGCTGGCAAAGTGGTTGGAATAATGACACGGTAGATGGTTTGCCAGCGAGTGGCACCCAGTGCGTAGGAGGATTCACGCAATCCTTTTGGCAACGCGGACAAGGCATCTGCCATAATACTTGTCACCGTAGGGAGAATCATTACAGCGAGAACAAGACATCCGGCTGCAATCCCGACGCCTGTTCCACCAAAGATACTGCGAAGCAAAGGTACGATGACACTCAGACCGATAAATCCGTATACAACGGATGGAATTCCGGACAAGAGTTCAATCGCAGGCTGCAAGATCTTTTTGCCTTTACCCGGAACAATCTCTGTCATGAATAGCGCTGCACACAGGCCAAGCGGACTTGCGATCAATGCTGCAAGCAAGGTTGTAATGAAAGAACCTGTGATGAACGGTAATGCCCCGTAGAACGCAGGTTCTCCGGTCGGATTCCACGTTTTTCCACCAAGGAATTCGCTGATGCTTATTCCATTTTGGAAAAATGTCGATAGTCCCTTGGACGCTACAAAATAAACAATGGAAAACATGACAACGATCAGGAAAACGACACAAATCGACGTATAGATCCGTCCCGTCCACTCTTCCCAATAATGTTTCTCTTTTAAGGGCCGGCGCGGTTTCAACTTGTTATTCATTACCGTTCCCCCTTCGGTCTGTTCCATAACAACCATCCTTCTATAGTAGAATTAATGCAAAATATGGGATTATTTTAGAGCAAACCGCGTAAAGAGGCGGGACCTAAGTCCGCCTCTTTCGCTGTATGCGCAAGTTCAAAGATTACTGAACCACATTACCTGCTGCATCGCGTTTTACTTTCATACCTGACATTGGAATGTATCCAAGTTCTGTCACGTCGTTTTGTTGAATTTCGTCACTCAAGATGTAGTCCAAGAATGCTTTTGTTGCTGCATCAGGCTCACCTTTTGTGTACATGTGCTCGTAAGCCCATACTGGATAAGTTCCTGCTTCTACGTTCTCAACTGTTGCTTCTACACCTTCGTATTTCAATACTTGCAAGCTGTCATCCAAGTAAGACAAGGCGAGGTAACCAATAGCACCTGGCGTTTCAGATACCAATTTTTTTACGTTACCAGAAGAATCTTCTTGAATCGAACCTTGGATATCACCCATTTTTGCACCCAATGCATACTTCTCGAAAGTTGCACGAGTACCGGAACTGCTCGGACGGTTTACAATAACAATTGCTTTATCCGCGCCGCCAACGTCTTTCCAGTTCGTTACTTTACCGGAGAAGATGTCGACCAGTTGTTGCTTCGTCAAATCTTCTACACCTGCATCTTTGTTGCTAACTGGCGCCATAGCTACTACTGCTACTTGATGGTCAACCAATTCTTTTACTTTGGCTTCGTCCTCCAGTTTCTCTTCTGCAAATACATCAGAGTTACCGATTGTAGCTTGTCCGTCAGATACTTGTGTCAAACCAGTACCACTACCGCCACCTTGAACTTGAACCGTTACGTTCTTATATTCATCAACTGCCATAAATTTCTGTCCAGCTTGTTCAACCAGAGGTAGC
This sequence comes from Paenibacillus sp. AGC31, assembly GCF_057334655.1. Taxonomy (NCBI): domain Bacteria; kingdom Bacillati; phylum Bacillota; class Bacilli; order Caryophanales; family Paenibacillaceae; genus Paenibacillus; species Paenibacillus sp. AGC31. Next base: position 138,043 of record NZ_JBHFJH010000025.1, on the reverse strand, counting down.
AATGCTGTCGATCCGACTGCCAGAATGTTACCGCTAAGCTCAGTAGCAGCTTCTCCTGATCCATTGCTTGCGGCACCCTCTGTACCAGCGTCATTTTTCGATCCGCATGCTGCGAGAACCAGTACGAACGTTAAGGTCATCAAAATAAACGGCAACTTTTTAAACATGTTTTGTTTTCCTCCCCCAATGTAGTGATGGCGTTTTGTGAATTTGTTTGTTCACCATCAACTCTTTACTCATTGTAGTTTCAGTATGTCATCTTAAAATCAGTGTTTTGTAAACGCAATGTTAAAAATATCGGCAGCATTTTGAAATATCTGGGATTCAATCTGGCGCTGAAGTGGTCGCTATGGGAATGGACGTTGTTTTAATCCGTATTGTGTCCAGATTTCCATGAAAAAAATTTACTTATAGATATATGAAGTAAGCTGATACCCTGAGTGGCCGTTCCGGTTACGGATCGTTCTTCTGATCGCTGTTGTCTCCAAATTTCTTTGATCAATAATCTTAATTGTTGAAATTCGGATACAAAGGCGAACGCTTCGCTTCTTCAGAATCGATACCGTCCCCTCCACTACGATCGCGGTTTCCCTTCGCTGTGTCAGTGCTCGTTGAATCTCAGGCATCTCAATCTCCTGCCTGGGAAGTAGGCAAAGAAGGCCAGCCCTATAGTGGGCTGGCCTTATGTAAATGCTTTGTTGATTCTTTGATAGAGCAAGAAAATCTGTTTCTTCTATAGAAGTTACAAAAGCAGGAAATAAAAAAACTGCCTCGCTGCCAGTGCGTAGCACCAGCTGTGAGAGCAGCCTTTTACATTACAACAGATTATCTTATTCATACTCAATGTAAAATCTAATTTGCTAACCTAGAATCCATAACCACAATGCCAACCCGGCCAGGGTAATTAACATTGTCGGGATCGTCAGGATGATACCTGCTTTGAAATAATACCCCCATGTGATCTTCACACCTTTGCGGGATAACACGTGCAGCCACAGCAATGTGGCAAGTGATCCAATCGGGGTCATTTTGGGACCCAGGTCGGAACCAATGACATTGGCATAGATCAATGCTTCTTGAATGATACCTTCGGTATGTGCGCCCTGGATGGCTAGCAGGTTAATCAACACGGTCGGCAGGTTGTTCATCACCGATGATAATACAGCAGCGATAATTCCCATCCCGAGCGAAGCAGCCAGCAAACCATGCTCTGCTATGGCATCCAGCCAGCGGCTCAGATGATCCGTTAACCCTGCATTACGCAGTCCATATACGACGATATACATGCCCACGGAGAACACCACAATCGACCATGGCGCTTCCTTGATTACCCGTTTCAGATCAACAGCCTCGCTCTTGCGTGCCAATAAAGCGAACAGCAACGCAACGGAGCCAACGATAACCGACACGGGAATCGGCAGAAACTCACTGGATGCATAGGCAACCAACAACAGCCCAAGCATGAACCAGGCGATTCGGAACATCCGTGGATCACGTATCGCTTCCTTCGGGTCACGTGCAGCGGAGATGTCGTAGCGAAGGGGGATGCTTTTGCGATAGAACAAAAACAACATCCCCGTACTCGCTACGATTGAGAACAGATTGGGTACAACCATGCGTACCGCATACTCCACAAAGGTGATACCAAAGAAATCGGCCGATACAATGTTAACCAGATTGCTGACGACCAGCGGTAACGACGTGGTATCGGCGATAAACCCACTCGCCATCACAAAAGCCAGCACCATACGCTCATCAAACTTCAATGCACGCACCATTGCCAGCACAATTGGCGTCAGAATAAGCGCGGCACCGTCATTCGCGAACAGAGCAGACACCGCGGCTCCCAACAGAATGGAGTAGAAAAACAGTCTGCGACCGTCTCCTCCAGCCAGCCTCGCCATATGAAGCGCAGCCCATTCGAAGAAACCCGTCTCGTCGAGAATGAGAGAAATCATAATAATGCCGACAAAAGCCAGCGTTGCATTCCATACAATGGATGCCACATCCGAGGCATCGTTTAAGCTGACGACTCCACACAATAGGGCAAGTAATGCCCCACCAGAGGCAGTCCAACCGATACCCAATCCACGAGGTTGCCAGATCACCAAGGTGATCGTCACTACAAAAATCAGTATTGCTACGTATACCATAGAGCCTCCTGCTGTACCCTGTATCAATATATTATTTATATGCGCGGAATAACCAGACGATATATTTATACAGGGCAACAGGAACATTGTCTATCTTTATTTTCTTCTATTATAAAAGATGTGGTGAATTATGGCGTTCCAATGTTAGATTTTATTCTTTGCCCTTATCCTTCGGTGTGTCCTCCACCATCTTGAACATGCCAAGCAATCCTTGTAATTGTTCCGCCATGCTATTCAGATGTGCCGAGGATGATGCAATCTCTTCTACCGATGCCAGTTGTTCTTGCGAAGATGCCGACACGGATTCTGTATTCGCAGCCGATTCCTGGGTCACATTCGAAATATCACTCATCGCCTTGGCAACGTGGGATGCACCACTCTCCAGTTGCTTTGTTGTTGCGGACAAGTCATCCAATGTATGAACAGCATCTTCCACCGCCTCCCGAATCTGAGCAAAGGATTGTCCTGACGTATTCACAGCCTGAATTCCTTCTCCCACCCGAGTCTGTGCTGCATTCATGGCGATCAGAGCGGCATCCATGTCCTGACGGATATTATGAACCACCTCACCGATCTGCGCTGCCGAACTTCCGGATTCTTCTGCCAGTTTACGTACCTCACCAGCTACAACTGCAAACCCACGACCCGCATCCCCCGCTCTTGCCGCTTCAATAGAAGCATTTAATGCGAGCAAGTTCGTTTGTTTGGAGATGGATGCAATGACATCAACCATGCTACCAATCTCAACGGAACGGGCATTCAGAGATTGAACCACCGTCCCCAGCTGCTCCACCGTTTCCTGGATACTGTTCATCTGCTCCACAGCCTGTCCTGCTGCCTCATTCCCAGATGAAGCCGCTCCGGACGTATGCCGCATATTTGCCGTAATCGATTGTACACGCTCCGACATCATTCGAACATCTTCTGCCATTCGGCTCATCTGTCCCGATCCGTCTTTCACGCTGTTTACCTGCTGCTCTGCACCTTCAGCCAGTTCCTGAATGGCCAGTGTTGAATGTTCAATCGCTTTGGTAGTTTGTTCTGCACTGGCAGACAACTCTTGAGAAGAAGCAGATACCTGCTCTGTCGTTTCCTGTACGCCCAGAATCATCATCCGCAGGTTATCGACCATACGTTCAAAATACTTCGCCAGTTCTCCGACTTCATCTTTACGCCCTGTTTCCATTTTCACGGTCAAGTCACCTTTGCTCACGGCTCTGGCAGATTCCTGCAGTCGTTTAATTGGACGCAGCATGGAGCGTGTAAACCATATAATAAAGAGGAGTGTAAGGAACGTAGCCGCCAGAATAACAATAAATGTGGCCATGCGAATATCCTTACTTGCATTAGTTACTTCACTCTTGAGCATCGTGCCGGCAATTTTCCAGCCTGTTGCTTCATTTGTTGAAAAAATCATCATCTTCGGCTGATCGTTGTACACGTAATCGAATTGACCTTCTGGACCTTCATACATTTCATCCAGCAAGCCGCTCGTTTCCGGCGTACCTGCATCTGCTACAGGGGATACAACATAGTTTTTGTTTGCATCCATAATAATGACGTAGCCTTCTTTGCCCACCTTAATGGATGCCTGTTCTTGCAGGTCTGTCAGGTCGAGAGACAAACCGACAACACCGGATTGGTCCTTTAATGTTTTGGAGATAAACACAACTGCAACACCATCGGTATTAACAGACACAGCGGATACAACAGCTGTACCTGGCTTTTCCATCGCTAGTTTGTACCACTCCCGCTCCCTAGGATCGTATGCATCTCCCCGTGTGCTGCTCGCTGTTGGTTTACCTCGAACCATGACTCCGTCTGTTGTTCCTACAAAAATATTCATGGCATCGGGATGCAAGCCCAGGTATTGCTCCAGCTTCAACTGAAGCTCGGGACTATCGTTCTCTCCTTTGACCAAGTTCGGATCAAGGGCATCCGCGAAATAGTTAATGTCATGAATCTTGTATTTCACTTGGCTTTCTACAATGGTATTGGCAGTGCTCACACTTTGCATGGCACTATCCACTAATTGTCCTTGTACGCCATCTTCAGCCATCGTTAGTGTGATCAAGCCGATTGCCAAGCTTGGCAGAAGCAGTACGGCCAGGAAGGAGACCAATAGTTTGTTCCTTATATTCCAGACAAAACCTTTCTTTTTTTTCTTTTTATTTTGATTATGTTTTGCTTTGGCAGGTTTAGCTGCTTTCATTGGTTTATTATCCTGAGTTTCACTCATGTCTTTCTCCCCCTCAAAATGTAAAAGTGCCCTCTTTCTTTGTATGTATGGATCAATCTAAAAGGCTTATCTTATATATCGGCTATATGAAGGTTTTTATTTGAGAGAAAAATGTGCAGGCACGCCAAACAAGCCACCTCTGATCAGAAGCGACTTGTACAAGGTACAGGTTACTAATTATTACATGAATTAGATGAAGTATTGCAGTACGGACCGCCTGGCGGTTGTGCCGAGGGTTTACCAAAATAGTAGCCCTGTGCAAGCTCAATACCTATGGAACGACAGAATTCAAACTCTTCCATCCGTTCGATCCCCTCGGCAAGGACTTGCCCACCAAATCGACTCGACATCTCAACAATGTGAAGAATTTTCTCTTGTTTGGTCGAATCCTGATCACAACGGTCAATAAGACTTCGATCTATTTTGACAAAATCCGGTTCTAACCGATTCATCAACTCTATTGTTGAATATCCGGCACCCACATCATCCAGTGCAACAGACATTCCACGGGAGCGATACACCTCAAATATTTGCTGCAAGATGGGCATATGCTGAATCTGCTCTGTTTCCACGACTTCAAACACAAAATCTTTAGGGTCCAGCGAAAGGCGTTCAATCGCTTCAAACGTATGTGTCAGACAATATTCGGGATTGTATATGGAGGAAGGCAGGAAATTTACGAAGCGTTTGACACCATGCGGCAGAAAAATGGCACTGGTCTCAATAGCAGTAATACGTGCCAATCGATCCAGAAAAGAATGCAGTCCAGTCTCACGCGCCACTTCAAATAATTCATAGGAACTGAAGGATTTTCCATTCTCAGCAGGACGAAGCAAAAACTCATATCCGATAATCTGCTCTGATGCATCAACGATGGGTTGCATATGACTGCTGAATTGATGCTCCAGAATAATGGAAACCAGCTCCGCATGCTTGAAACGGGACTCCTGCATGGTTAGACTAATCCAGCTTTCTTCATTAGCCTGTTCGTATATAGGCATAATCTGAACAGTTAGGGAATCACGTAATGTCGGATCCATTTCGCCGATCTTTTCTATTAAGCTCTGAACCGTCTCCAGATTCGAAAAATGCATCCACATCATGTCATCCGACGTCTCGATAAGTCTTCCCGGCGTTTGTAGCGCTTCAAGCAAAGCGGGGGAAATGGGACGCAAGTACAAGGTACCTTGGCCCTCTATAGGATAGATTGGACTGCAGCCACTGCAATTCATGTAGGACCCCCCTTGCCAATTTAGATTCCATGTCCATTAGATTTCACTTGTATATACCCAAAGTTTGTAAATATTATATCATGGGTCTTAAAATTAATCTCTACTGTTTTGATGACTTCCTGTATGACGGTTCTTGAAACAATATATTCAAATTTGCAGAAAAAAAGACCGACAGTCTGATGACTGTCGGTCTCCCTCAACTTATTAAACTTTAAGAAGCGGGAATCACGATTTTCTGTCCAACTTTCAGGTTGTGTACATCTGAGATTTTGTTAGCTGTCGCAAGCTTGCGCCAGTCTACACCATATTTCAAACCGATGCGGTACAAGTTATCGCCTTTTTTCACCACATATACCACTTTGCCGCCAGCTGGTTTCTCAGGCTGTGGCTTGGTCGTTGGTTTGGTTGGAGTAGTCGGCTCTGTAGGTTTAGTTGGCTTTGTAGGCGTAGGAGCAGGCTCCGTACCTGGTTTCGGAGTTGTTGTTGCTTCTCCAGTCAATTTCATGCCGTATTCAGCAAAACCATCATCATTTGTACCGATGAAAGACATCGCCGGGTTTGCTTCAACCAGATCTTTTGCATCCGGGGAAGAAGCAAATACCACTTCAAGGTCGTTAAGTGCTGCTGCGGTTAACCCAGCAGATGGTTTAATTGGTGCCAGGGACCAGTTGCCGTCAGCGGTTGGGTTAATTGTTTTATTCTCACGGATATAGTCGATGATCACTTGACGGTTCTCATCCGGTGCAGCCAGAACGATACGTTTACCGTCCGGGTTAGCCAGCTTGGACGAAGAAGCACGGTAGTTATTCGTCGCTACGATGAATTTTTGCGCTGGGTCAATCGGTTTACCGTTAAAGCTCAGATCCTTGATCCGGCTTGCGGATGCATTAACAACGGTTGCTTTACCGTCATACTTGGCTGGTTGTGTCACATCGATCTGATACGTTACACCATCGATAACATCGAAGTTGTACGTCGGGAAGTCGTTGTTGATCAATTGTTGTTGTCCACCTTTAGCCGGGTCGATCTGGTTGAACTGGCCTGCAGACCATTCCAGCCACTCTTTCAGTTCTGCGCCGTTAACCATTACAGCATGTACCGTATTTGGATACACGTACAGGTCAGCAACGTTTTTGATGGCAATGGTGCCTTTAGGGATATTCGTGTAATACGAAGCGCCTGAACGTCCACCGGCTTTGAATGGTGCACCTGCGGACAATACAGGGATTTTCTCATATTCCGTACCTTGCATATGTTTTTCGACATACCATTTCTGTGCATTCGTTACGATCTGAATGGATGGATCATCCTGTACCAGAGCGAAGAAGCTGTTGATAGGTGCAGTCGTTTCGCCGACCGGGCCACGAACATACTCCAATGTACCTTCATGCTCTTCATGAACCGCATCAATGATGTCCTGATCCGCATCTACCAATGGTTTTTTGCCCGCTGTGTCATAGATTGGGCGTGCTTCCGTTTTGGAATCGACCACTTTCCATTTGCCATCCACTTGTTCTAGATCCAGATCAATAATCCCCAGGTGATCCCCCCAGAATCCTGGCTCTACAGCAGGAACGCCATTGATTGTCCCTTTCTCAAGGTCTACCCCTTTTTTGCCGGCAAAATCAGCACTTGGGAATACTTTGTGAGCATGTCCAAACAGAATGGCATTAATGCCTTCTACCTGGCTCAGGTACAATACGGAGTTCTCCATCAGATCCGTTTGAGGGATATCCTCAAATCCGGAGTGAGGGATGGCTACAATAATGTCGGCACCTTCGGCTTTCATTTTTGGAATGAATTTTTTCGCGGTAGCAATAATATCCTTGGCGATTACTTTGCCTTCAAGGTTAGCGCTGTCCCACTGCATGATTTGTGGCGGTACAAATCCGATCACACCCACTTTGATCGTATGTTCTTTGCCAGTCTCATCCGTTACCTTTTTATCCAAAATCTCATACGGTGTGAAATAGTTCTTGTCATTTGTCTCATCATCATCACCATCGTCTACATAGACATTGGCATTAATGTAAGGGAAGTTTGCTCCCTCCAGCGTCATGTCCAGGAAGTCCAGACCATAGTTGAATTCATGGTTACCGATGTTACCTGCATCATAATCGAGCAGATTCATCGCTTTATATACAGGGTGAGTCTCACCCTTTTTCAGTGGATCAATCTTCGCAACATAGTCTCCCAGCGGGTTACCCTGAATCAGATCACCATTGTCAAACAGCAAGCTGTTCTTGGCTTCATCACGCGCTTTTTTGATCAGTGTCGCTGTTTTGGCGAGTCCATACTGGTCTGTCTCTTTGTCGGAATAATAGTCGTAGTTAATCAGATTGTCATGAATATCTGTTGTCTCCATGATCCGCAGTTTAACTTTGGCAGCATCCGCAGCCGATACTGGTACCGGAAACACCGCAAGCACGTTTAATGCAACCAAAGCGGCAGTCAGGCTTGATAATACTTTTTTACTCGTTTTCAAAATAACCCCTCCCGGTTATGTACATTGAATCATGCATTAATGGGCAAACGAAGAGCGCAGAAAAAAGATAGATTTCATGGGTTGTGCGTACTGACGCTCTGATGACATGCATCGGAATTTCAGGTAAGTTTATCTCACATGAACATCTATTTAAGTCTGTGCTTGTCGTTTACATTCCAAATCATAACGCAATGTTCAGTCATTGAAAAGCATTATTTTTTACATTACCCGCACATACCTAGGCGGTTTTACATTATCATGCGTGATTTCGACATTTTTTTCAACATTTTAGTAGGTATATAGTGCTTATTATCTTTAAAATACGTATATTACATATGTCTTACATGTATATCCAATTCATCGTTATTCATCCATACCAAAAACCGTGAAACCTTAATGGCTTTCACGGTTGGATTAAACTCTGCGCGTATTTTCGCATAAGGACGCTACTTTGCAGAGGTTATGTTCATATTCGGATTATTGTTCCCACACATGATGTTCATGATCTTTCCCTGTATATTCAATACGAGTCGGGGTGATGTCCAGAATGACATAGTTTGGATCATTAGGTCCATCGAACCACGCCTTCAGTTCGTCGTTCCACACTTGCTCGCGCAAGCCTTCGTTCTTTGTCACTTCACAGGTTCCTTCGATCTCAACCACTTCTTTGGAGCCACCAGCCTCATAACCAAGTAGCAGGCTAACATTCGGATTATTCTCCAGTTCCTCTACTTTGTGTGTACGGCGGTTCGTTGCCAGATGAATGTTCAGTCCATCGTTGAAAAGCGCCATATAGCGGGATTTCGGTTTACCATTCTCCACAGTGGAGAAGCTGCAAAAAGGGTTGTTTTCCAATGCTTTTACAATGTTTTGTTCCAATTCAGTCTGGTTCATGGGAAGTGCTCCTTTCGGTTTGGGGGAATATTGGAAGGACTATGTAGAAGGCCGTTGCGGGTACGGATCGTTCTTTTGATCGCTGTTATCTCTCAATGATTGATCCTGATCTCTTCCTCGTATACATTGGATTAAAGACAATTTACACTGACACTACGATGACAGAATAACCTTCCAATCGCTGTTATCCCCAGATTTTTTTGATTCCCTTTTCTCAAGGGGAAAATCCGGTGATAAAGGCGACCGCTTCGCTTTTTCAGGTTTCTTCTGTCCTCTCCGTTATCGTGTAAATGTTTAATTCAATGGATATACAAGTGAAAATCCAGGATGCCAGCAGACACTTCGCTTCCTCAGAATCGATTCCGTCCCCTCCACTACGTCTACCGTTCTTCCAATTAAGGGTGAATAATAAAAAGTACAAGAGAAGTGTAGTTGTTACTATCTCTTTGTGTTTAATGACAGTTCATTAATCCCTTATTACTAGAGACAGCTTAATGCAAATGCTTTTGTAATAAGCCTGTACTTATAGTGTACCCACCTCACCTATGGTGAATCCATGAACCGATACGCTAACGTGACAAAATTGGAAAAGTTCTTTATAAAAATGTTTACATAAAGGGGTTAGCACGATATTTCTTCTTGGCTGGTTTAATTCAGATCTCCCAGATAGATTGATGAAGCGCCTGATTTAAGAAGCAATTCGCCAATCGTTTTTGGATATAAACGAATCTGGGACAGCTCTTCAAGTGCAATCCATTCCACGGATACTTGGTGGTCGTCTGGATTGGAGCCTTCAAAAACGCTTGCCTCCGGATCTATCAGGCTGCACGCAAAATAAAATTCAACCTGGTGGATATCTGCATCCCACTCGGCGAATTCATGATTTTTACCGATATACTCCCGGATATGTAACAGCTCTCCCACGTTCACGGCCTGACCAATCTCCTCCAGACATTCGCGCGCGACCGCATCCCTGAGTTCTTCACCTTTCTCCTGTCCTCCACCTGGGAACACATAAGCGGTACCATATTGGTCTTCCAGCCGGATGACCAGCAATCGTCCATCCTGCACAATGACAGCCTTTGCCGAGTTGCGTATGGGTTTCATTCTGTTCATTCACTCCTTGTCATTCCAAAATTTCAAAGTTCAATTCGAACAACCTGATAAAACTACTGTTTTCTACTGAACAGGCATATCATCCCGTGGTATGCGGGGATAACTTAATGCCTTCCGATTCCAACACACGACGAATCTCTTGAGCAAATGCGAGAGCGTTTGCTCCGTCACCGTGGATACAGACCGTCTCTGCCTTGATGGGAACCAATGTACCATCCGTGGATACAACTACTCCATCTTTCACCATCCGAAGCACTTGAGCAATCGCTTGTCCCGATTCTTCAATGAGGGCCCCAGCTTGGCTGCGAGGGGTTAGCTTACCATCCGCCCCATAGGTTCGATCTGCAAACACCTCGCTCACACTGCGCAGACCGATGCGATCCGCGGCGTGAATCAACTCACTGCCCGCCAGACCATACAGATACAGATCAGGCTGTACTTGATAGATCGCCTCGGCGATGGCTTCAGCAAGCTTCATATCTTCTGCGGCCATATTGTATAAAGCTCCATGCGGTTTTACGTGATGCATTCGCCCTCCACTTGCCCGGACAAAGGCATCCAGCGCACCGATCTGATACACCACCATGTCATATGCTTCCTGTGACGTAATGTCCATACGTCTTCTGCCAAACCCTTGCAAATCCGGCAACCCGGGGTGGGCTCCAATTGCCACCTGATGCTCCAATGCCCTCTCTACCGTCAGCCGCATTGTAGCCGGGTCTCCTGCATGAAATCCACAGGCAATATTGGCTGATGTAATCAAGGGTAGAATGGCCTCGTCCGATAGCGTGCGATATATACCATAACTTTCGCCCAGATCACAATTGATATCCAAGGTTTTCGAGGTATTCATTAAGCGCCCCCCATTCCTGCCATTCTTCTGCGTATCAGCTTATCTATGAGTTGCATATTGATTTCCTGTTCCATATACAACTGTCCGGCTTGATCATGCGTAATCTTTTTAAAAGAAATTTGGGTTCCTGGCCTAGCCTGAGCCAGGATTGGCATATCCACCCGAGCTACCTGTGCAATGACAGGATAACCTCCAATCGTCTGATGATCTGCCATCAAGATGATGGGCTGACCATCCGGTGGCACCTGCACCGTGCCATAGGTAACGGCTTCAGACAGCCGATCCAGGGGCTGATCCAGCTCCAGTCTGGAGCCTTGCAAGCGATAGCCCATCCGATCGGATTGTGGAGAAATCACGTATTTTTCCGCATAGAATTGTGCAAGACTCTCTTGGCTGAACAGCGAACTATCCTTGCTCTCCATCACACGAATAACAGGTTGCCCATAATAGTCAGGTCTTTCACGTTCAGATAAAAACCACGCAGGCGCCAATATTCGGTAGTCCCGCTCACTCTCCTTTACCTGCTGCTCCATACGCTGCATCCATATTCGCGCTTCGGCAGAAGGTTCACCATTGGATAACAGATCGCCCACGCGCAAGGCTCGCCCATCCATACCGCCAAGACCTGTCTTAAGGTAAGTACTTCGACTACCCATCACTTCAGGCACAGCTATTCCACCCGCAATCGCCAGATATCCACGCAAACCATGACGACATGGGCCAAATTTCAGTACACTTCCAGCCCGCACCAACACAGGACGCCACAAAGGTACAGGCAGATGATCCACCGTTGCCGTCAGATCGGCTCCACATAATGAGATAAGTTGACTCTCCTGAAATCGAAGCTCTGGCCCCGTCATCGTCATCTCCAGCACTGCCGCATGTCGGGAGTTGCCCACAAGCATATTGGCTGCTCTGGCTGCAAAGGTGTCCATGACCCCGCCAGGATGAATACCATACCGGCGATAACCGGTTCTGCCTTCATCCTGAACGGTAGATAACAGACCAGGGCGAATCACTTCAATACTCATCGTTCGCCCTCCTTCCGCTTCAACGCCAGATAGTCCTGCATCGTTATCTGTTCAAATCGAACCCGATCACCTGCTGCCAGCATACTCGGTACGTTCTCTTCCGGCCGAAACAACCGGAGTGGCGTTCGTCCAATACATTGCCATCCTCCGGGTGTGTCCACCGGATAGATTCCCGTCTGTTTGCCACCGATACCTACTGTACCCGCCTCAACCCGAAGCCTTGGCGTTGCCCGTCTGGGCGTAGCAATCTGTTCAGACAACCCGCCGAGATACGGAAAACCTGGTGCAAATCCAATCATATGTACGAGATAATCCCCGGATGTATGAATCGCAATAACGTCCTCTGCGGTCAGTCCATGTTCACTGGCAACGTAGTCCAGATCAGGCCCCCACTCGCCACCATAACATACGGGAATCGTGACCGTTCTGGACTTGTCTTGTACGGATTCCTTCATTTGATTCAACTGCTGAAGCAGAATCCGGCATAACTCGGGGTACGGGGAGATGAACGGATCATAAAATACTGTAACGGACGTATATGAAGGCACCCATTCGATCATGGCTGGCAAAGTGCTTTTTTCCAGCAAAGCACATACAGACATCACTCTGCGCTGCACAGCATCAGACAATTGATCCCCGCAATGGATGATAACTGCTGTCTCACTCAGCGGAGATAGGACCTCCTCGGTCCATGAATACGGCTGTTTGGTCATGCGCCATCTCCTCCTTTTCCCCACATCCATATATCTAGTATCCCGTTACTTTTCTCTCTCCAATGCCTGCAATACCAGTGAACAAACCGCCGGAAAAGGTTCATCTTCTTCTGTTCGTATCGCAATATAGAGTGTCTGTAAAAACAGACGCACATTCAGGTTCCTATGACTGGTTTCCAGAAGTGATCTGTCCTCCGCCTGGTCTTCTTGATGAAGAGAATCGATCCACACCGTAATATCCTTTGGCTCCAACAGATTGCGACGAAGAATGGTAATTACAGCATGCGCTATTCGCTGATCTTCATCATGGATGTAAACCACACTTGATTCCGTTATTTTTACAGCGAGTGCGTGCAGAAGTTCCAGCAGATCCGTTCGCTCCAGATATGGCGACTGTGCCAGATCTTCAACCGCATCCGCCGCGTGTGCGGGGGCGTGCGCCCAGCCCTTGTTATCGGCGTAGCCACGAACATCTTTTTCACGTTCCAGATATTTAGTCAACCGATGATGAATCCCTGCGATATCCTCTCTGTCCAGGAAAGGTCGCTGACGATCCACATTCAGAATTGGAGGCAGTAATAATACGGAGAACGTCCGCGTAAACACACTATCCATTCCCTGCTCTCCGATCCCATAGAACAGGTGCTGATCGTCCAGCGCCAACTGTAACACATGCCTTAGCTGCTCTTCCGAAAATACACCCTGTCCAATCCAGGTTGCAAACGTAACATAGATCAATTCATCCCGCAGGACAGGGTCAGTACTACCAATATGCTTCATCATATGCAGTGACAATTCGTAAGGCTGTTTCTCGTGATCAATGGAATGATTAGACGACTGAATATGCTGTAATTTTTGTTTTAACGTCAGAGCATCCATCTATTAAGACTCCCTGGACGAATCCAAATGCAAGCTGCAATTGTACAGCTCGCATTGCCATGCATTCTCATTCTTGGCAATCCGGGTAATAGATGTGTTGGACAACTTCACGCTGATATCCAGTTCAGGCACCAGACCTCGCAGTGTATTCCGTAGAACGGCACCATGACTGACAACGATCACTCTTCCATCGGGGTGCTGCTGTACAATATCTTCAAGCACCGCACTGCCTCGAACAGTCCCTGCATCTGCAAGCTCACGTCCCAGATCCAGGGTACCCCAGTCCGCTCCCCACTTGGCTAACCGTTCCTCTTCCGTTGTTCCTTCGACCTGTCCTCCGCCCATCTCGCGAAGTCTAGGGTCCAGATGTATCTCCTGAATGCCCAAGCGATCACCAATGATGCGAGCCGTCTCACTTGCACGTTCCAAGTCACTTGCATAGATGGCATCCCAGGATTCTTCGGCCAGTCTCGCAGCAAGCAATACTGCCTGTTCCCTGCCATCCTGATCCAGCGGATTATCCGTCTGTCCCTGCGAACGTTTTTCCTTATTCCACGCTGTGCTTCCATGGCGGATCAATGCAATTTGAGTCATTGTTGTTCCTCACCTTTTTCTATATGAAGTTCATCTTCTGTAAAATGTTTACGTGCCTTCGGCTTGGCAAATTTGCCGCCATTATATTGAGAAGAGCCGTTTCTCGGAATGGAGAGACTGTCCCAAGCTGTTTCTTTAAGCATTTTCGCGGCAAATACAATCTGCCCAACATGATACGGATAATGCGCCAATTGACGAATAATAGCCTCCATGACGGTATGACCTTCATTCCGAATATATATGATATGAGACAATTGTTCCGGGGTAAACGAACGAATGGATTCGAGTAGACAATTCCAGCCTTCCTCCCATTTGGAGAGCAACTCTTCCCGGGAAGAAATATCATTCACGAACTCGGCGTCCCGTTCACGCCACGGTTTCTCACCATCTGTTGTCAGTACACCCGTCCAACGGGACAGCATATTGCCCCATAGATGTTTTACGATTACCGCAATGCTGTTTGCGTCTTCATTCCAGGAATGAAACAATTGCTCGGACTCCAGTTGTGCCATGGCTTTTTCTCCGAGCTGCTTGTAATACAAGAATTGTTTCTCCGCCGTCTCCAGAAAAACTTGATTCATATCCATCCGTTAACCACCCTTCGGAAAAGCATGTTGTCCATGGATCATGTTCAAACAGAAGCGTCACATGTTATTTATTCAGGAAATGAGAATGTGCCGTCTGCATTCGGTTCAAATGGAATGGCTTTACGAACCGCATCCAGATTGAGTTCTCCATAGATATGTGGAAATAGTTCATTCAATTCGTAGAGATCCTCATATACCAGCTCAGGCTTTAACGCCTTCTCATCAATACTGAGTAATAACAGATCCGTGCGGCCTGCATAATATTGCCCGGCTACCCATGGGATCTGTTCCTTGGTGGAGCAATGAATGAATCCGTCCGTCTCCAGGCTATCTGGTGCATACTCACTCCCCTTTGACACTTGCTCCCACAACGAACGGGAAATAATACTATAGATCATGATTCCGCCTCCTTCAATTTCTGCGATGTACCCTATGTGTTCATTGGAAGTATTATAGATCATCCCGGATACGGGAGTACAATTTTTGATCCGTAAATACACCTTTGATCTTTAACTGTTTGCGTAGCAAACCTTCGTACGACATGCCCAGCTTCTCCATTACGCGTGCAGAGCCTATGTTGCCTGCATTACATTTCCCCTCCAGCCGATTGCAGTCCAGTTCCCGAAAGCAATAATCCACGATGGGTTGCATCGCTTCTGCTGCGAGACCCTTCCCCCAGTGACTGCTGGCTATCGCGTATCCCAGTTCAGCACTCTGCATGGGTTCATTGAAATGAAAAATGCCACCTCTCCCGATCAAGGTCCCTGTTTCCTTTAAAACAAAACCCCAGATATGTACTGTTTGCCGTTCATAATTATCCAGTACCCGCTGAATATATTGAATTGAATCCTCCACCGTCTCATGGCAGTTCCACAAGCTTTGCTGACTTACTCGCGGATCAGAGGCAAATGCATAATATTCATCGAGATCATCCATCGCAAGCCGCCTCAGCTTTAAACGCTGTGTTTCGAATTCGGGCGATTCGTCAAAAAGTTTTTCTACATTCATACAGCACCCCTCCATGATTCACTTGAGTTCATGATCCAGCCATCTTATTTCTCAGGAAATAACGATCTATCATAACCATGCACAGAATACCAACCGTATATCGAATCAGATCGATCACCAGAAACCCATGTCCCAAAATAAGAGCACCTAATACGGTTGAGCGTATCTCAATCAGCCAAGGCGTCTGAATCAACTGTGAGAACTCAATCATCCAGCTGAATACACAGCTCAAACACATCGCCCATACCAAGCTGCGACGAGGCCACACCATGCGTACCCCGAAATAAATCATGCCCGCCCAACATGCATCTCCGAAATGTTCATGCACCCAACCCGGCAATCGTTCACCAAAGTGTCTGGATGCGAGTCCTGCCGCCATGGTCATCATGACTGCGAAGAAATAGATCAGCCTGTCTTTGATATGTACGCTTTTCAATCAATCACACGCCTTCATCAAGCACTTGTAAAATAAATTGCGTTTTGGCAGCGGTATACGATTCCCTATCTTCCTTGTTCTCATCAGCAAGCTTTGTCTTCAGGACGGCGTAAGCTTCCACCAGATCTGGGCGTTTTCTCAGCACATCCCGAAACCGAATTTGACGATCCCAGCGTTCTTCTCCCGGGCGCATAAGATGAAGGTGTACAGCTCTCTTGCCATCCTTAACCCTGACCCAGAATCGTCTGTACTCCCGTCCATCCAATTCAGGCGGAACATAGTTCCAGCCTAACGGATTCAGCTGATCCGCAATCAGATTCATGTCGTCCCATGACTGTACCTCTGCCATCAGATCAATAATGGGTTTGGCGGGTAATCCGGGAATGGATGTGCTTCCGATATGTTCGAATGAATGGATATTATACTGCTGTAGAAGACGTTTGAGTTGCTTGATTTCTTCCTGAGCCTGTGCGTCCCAATTGGGGTTGGCCGGAGCAATCTCTACCAACTCTGTCGCCCAGGCAGGCCAGTTCTCAGGTTGCATTGAATCTTTCATTCAGGTACCTCCTCTTCACCATGACATTTTAAATGGTAACCTTCTCTGTATTTTTCATAGGTGCTTTGCTTCATGCGCTCAATCGTAGTGCTCCGTTGAAATGTAAGTATGGAACTTAGGGATAAAAGAAGATATTTCAGGTAAGTCAGATCACTAGAGTTAGCGTCTGAGCTTATAATCGAAGCTTTCATATTCATCCCATCCAATCCCCTTATATAGTTGTTAAAGCAGAAGGCATTTCAGATACATATTTCTATATATCCAAAAAAGGAGCGTATGTCTACGCCCCTTGGTTGTCTGTTACCTTGATGATTTTAACGTGTCATGTACTGATTTTATCTTTGAATTGATGCAAAGCACTTCATTATATAAATATTTATTTTACTGTCACAGGGATCGTCACTTTTTTGTTGCCCCACTTGGCCGTGATAGACGTTTTACCTTTGCCTACAGCCACGATCTTGCCATTTGTTACTGTCGCTACGCCCGGCTTTGTGCTGCTCCACACCGCACTGTTGGTCACAACAGTGGTTTTGCCCGTATCATACTGGGCCATCAGACTCAGCGTTGTACTTCCCTGTGGGGACAAAACAAGTTTTTTCTGGCCTGTAATCAACTTTTTGAGCAAAGGTACAACGGTAACCTCTGCCTTTATTGTCTGATTTTGATAAGTTCCTGTCAAGGTTGCTTGTCCTTCTGTCAGCGTCTTAACGGCTCCATTTTTCACGATAGCTACATTTGTGTTGGAAGAGGTCCATATCACTTGTTTCGAAAGGTTAATGGTTTTGCCATTCGCGTAGGTGCCGATGACCTTCAACGCCTTGGACTTCTTGATGTTCAGCTGCATTGTGGCAGGAGTAACCTCAACTTTGGTAATCTCGTCCGTCACAGCAACCGGGACTTTCACAATCGTTGTTCCGTACTTGCCTTGCAGCAATACTCTGCCGGGTGTAACGCCTTTGATTTTACCGTTTTCCAGGACAGCCGAAGAAGTGGATACGGACCACACAATCTCAGAAGTCACATCCTCTTCCTTGCCATTCGCACGTGTAATGCTTACTTTCGGAAGGGTGCTTTCACTGCCTTTAACAAAACTGTAGGATTTCGGTGAAGCTTTGATGCTTTTGATCTTCTCCTGCACTTGCACAACCAATTGGGCTTTAGCCCCGTCTACTTCTGCAAAAATCGTCGCTTCGCCCGCGGCCACAGCCTTGACTTTGCCTTTCACCATCGTCGCGACTGCTGCATTACTGGTGGACCAAGTCACGCCTTGGGTAACATCCTGCTTGTTATCAAAACCTTCAACCGTTGCCATCACCTGAAGTGCAGCTGTTTCGGAGACACTCATTTTCTGCGGGCTGCTATTGGTTATTTCAATCGATGTCACGTCACCAGTAGCCGCCAAGGCCAACGAAGGGACCAGTATTGTTAATGCCATAATTAGAGCGAGCGTGCCTCGAAGCGCCAGTTTGATTCTATTCATTTTTAATTTCCAACTCCCATAATCCAATATTTTACTTCTATTATATTATATCGGATACGAATTGCATAAAGTTGAATAACATAAGTGGGAATCTTGGAACAATTCATGATTTTCATTGTATAATATGGGAAGGTCGCGTAATACTAAAAAATGGGGTGGGATATGTATGATCGAAAAGAATTTGCTTGATATGGTTTCACCTAAAAATAACCGTAAACGTATGAAAGCTATCGTCACTTCGACATCCACCAAGATTCGTCCTGAAGACGAAATGGTTCTATTGATGAAAACAGCCCGCAATCGTTTCAAAAAAGCCCTTGAATCTGGACAAATTGAAATCATTAACGAGCGTGAATGGAAGCTGCGTTAGCATTTAAGAAATAATTTTTACTTACTTACATAAACGAAGAAATTTCTAATCAAAGAAGTAAGCCATATCTTAGGTCCAGCACTCAGTTAAATTAAGTACAAATTATTAGGAGAACAGATCGTTAAATACTCTATTTCAGTTTAAAAGGGGATGTTCCATCGTCACATGCAACATGACGTGTGGAACATCCCCTTTTTGAATTCCTAAAACGTTACCTAACCTCTCTACTTCACTTCATCCTGCTCTGGCAAAATCAAGCTCTCGGCACCGCCCATATAGGGCCGCAGGGCTGCCGGAATGTGAATACTTCCATCCTCCTGCTGATGATTCTCAAGCAACGGTATCAGGATACGCGGCGATGCTACCGCCGTATTATTGAGCGTGTGACAATAGGCCAACTTGCCTTCGGCATCCATGCACCGAATATTCGAACGGCGCGCCTGAAAATCATGCAGATTCGACGACGAATGCGTTTCTCCATATGCACCGCGGCTTGGCATCCAAGTCTCGATGTCATACTGTTTGTACGTTTTCTGCGACATATCTCCGGTACATACAGCGACAACACGATAAGGAAGTTCAAGTAATTGCAATAATTCCTCAGCGTGTCCCGTAATCTCTTGCAGCATGCGTTCCGATTCTTCCGCATCAGGGGCACAGAGAATGACCTGCTCAACTTTGGCAAATTGGTGCACACGATACAATCCGCGTACATCACGTCCGCCGGAGCCAACTTCACTGCGGAAACACGTCGATACCGCGGCCAGCTTCACAGGCTCTTGAACATCGACAATCTCATCCGCATAATACGAAACAAGCGGCACTTCAGAAGTGCCCACCAGCCACTTGTTCTCCCCTTGGAGTTCATAGACCTGATCTCGACCCGTTGGGAAGAATCCGGTGTTCACCAGTGCGTCCTCCCTGACCATCAGCGGTACTTCCATCGGTGTAAACCCATGCTTCAGCAGCAGATCAAGCGCAAATTGCTGTACTGCCCGATGTAATAACAGGCCAGCACCTTTTAATACATAACTTCGTGTACCGCCAATCTTAACTCCACGAGGAATATCGATGAGATCATGCAACTCCCCAAGTTCCACGTGATCTTTGGTGTTATACTCGAACGTTGGCACCTCTCCCACACGTCGCAGTTCTACATTATCTGCATCCGACGAGCCATTGGGGGTATCCGGGGATACGATATTGGGTACCAGCCATTGCAGCTTGGTTACTTCCTCCTGCACAGGGGCAAGCTTCGCTTCCACCTGTTCCAACTGTTCATTGAGCTGTTTCACCTGAGCGCGCAAACCCTCGGCCTGTTCCCTATTCCCCGCTTGCATTAGCTTGCCAATATCAGCAGATAACGTATTGCGCAACCTGCGACCTTCTTCAATTTCCTGCAAAAGTGCTCTACGTTCTTCATCCCGCTCTAACAATGTGCGAATGTTGATCTTGATTTTTTTCCCGTCTGCTGCGGCCTGAACCTCTTCTGCATGTGCACGAATCCACTTCATTTCCAACATGGTCACCGTCTCCTTTGGCTGTAAAAATACAAAGAGCGCCCTCATCCCTTGGGACGAGGAGCGCTCTGCTCGCGGTGCCACCCAACTTGCTGAATCAGGATATCCTGCTTCCAGCCTCTTGGTCCGCGATAACGGGCGGTTCCGGTTAACTTGGGAAATATCGCTCCCCTGGCGAAAACGCCTCCGAGTTGGATGCTCTTCAACGGCATGGTCCGATCTGTAATTGTTGGTCTCAGTATATACGAACGCCGGACCTAATTGCAACCTTCTGTATCGATCAGGAATTCATGGCACAACTTAACATGTACTGTTATGATAGACTTTGTCTTCAAGATTGCGCTTTATTGTGATCCTCAATTTATGTATATAAGTAGAAGGAGTTCTTTATGAAAAAATTACTTTGGATCGGATGTCTGTCCTATTTCCTGATTGGACTTGCCCACGTTGTGCTCGGTTCCATTCTGCCGGTTGCACTTGAACATTATGGCAAAGATTATAGCCAAGGCGGAACGCTGATCTTTGCTCAATTTGCCGGATTCCTCGGTGGTGTATTGTTATCTCCATGGCTGAACAGACGCTTTGGTAAACGGGGAGGCCTGTTAATCGCCACAACGTTGCTCTGTATCACAGAATTATCCTACATGCTGTTGCCACCGTGGGGTTGGATGTTCGTCATCGCACCCGCAGCCGGCTTTGGATTCGGAATGGTTGAAGCTGTTATTGGAACCATTATCATCGCTGCAATCAAAGACAATACAGCCGTTGCCATGAGTCGACTGGAAGTGTTATTCGGGATCGGAGCGATGGTCATGCCGCTCATTGCCAGTGGTCTGATTGCTGCCGGGTACTGGCGCCTTTCCTTTCTCGTTGTTGCGATCTGCGCAGCGCTGACCTTTGTTTTCTGGGCAAAAGGATCATTCGGTGAACTCGATAAGTTTCTGGAGCGACGTAGTTCTAATAACGGTTCAGTACATGCCCACACTGCTGGGACATCGGGTGAGATGCATCCCCCATCTGCAAGTACATCCAGTCCAACCTATCGTGGCCGTAACAGGACTCTTCTGGTATTATTCGTCCTGTTCTTCTTCCTCTATGTTGGCACAGAGATGAGTCTTGCGAACTTCATGCCGGCGATCCTGATTGAGAAAATGAACATGAAGGAAGCCGGAGCAGCGCTTAGTGTCACCTGTTTCTGGATTGCCATGTCCGTGGGACGACTCTTCGCCGGATATATCGCAGAGAAATTCCAATACCGCGTCTATGTTCTGTACAGTTGTCTTGCATCTGTTCTTTTGTTAATGGTATTTCCATTTACAAACCAAATCTGGTCTGCGTTTCTCATCATCTTGCTGCTTGGACTTGCGATGTCAGGCATTTTCTCCATTGCCCTTGTCTTCGCCAGTAAACTGCTGCCCGGAACAGAAGAATCCACACCCAGCATTTTGATTGCCTCAGGTGGGGTTGGCGGTGCCATTCTGCCTTTGACTACAGGATGGAGTCTTGATCATCTGGCGGTTAATCAGTCTGCATGGATGCTTGCCATCTTTGCAGTTGGCCTGCTTGTCATTAGCGTAATCACGTATCAATGGCAGAACAAACATATAGCGAATTCTGCGACTTAACAGTTATGTTTCGATCCAGTCCTGAGGATTAGAAATACCTATTAAAGAAATCGAAATGTCTACTGTCATAACCTGACGGTGGGCATTTTTTTGTAGCTTTACTTTGTATAAAGAACCTAGCACACGCTATTTATCTGCATTTTAGGATATTTGAAATCTAACGAATCCTAGAGACGTTATTATAGATAATTATCTTCAATTCAAGGTCTCCTTGCAATTTCTTAGCATAATAACGCCGCTGAGATTCGTTAGATTTTTCGTTCCCTAAAAACTGGCCTAATAAGATGTTCTCGATTCGTTAGCGCTGTAATTGTGGTGGAAGGTAGCCTATCTTTGCCTCAGATCACCTTTCATTACAGGTGAGAATACGATCTATTCATTTGCACAAGATTGCCCAGGAAATACTTATGACCAACCGAATCAAACACTTTTGTTAACGACAGGCACTACAGGGCCATTGCCTTTGATGAATTTACCGAATACATATCGGACGAGGGGTCCCAAAATGATCAATTGATATGGCAGCGCCAGGCTGAAGTTACGAGCAATGGTATGGAGATACGTACGGAATACGGATGACCCACTTAATTGATCAGCGAAATATGCTGAAACCATCCCATACAAGGACATGACCAGAACCATGCCAATCACCATAAAAAATGACATGGCTAGCACACCCAGAATTTTGTTGGACTTGTCAAAGGGCAAGGAAAAAGCAATCTTTCTCGCCACAGGGCCAACAATGAAAGACTCCACCAGAAACGCGATGACAAAACATAATATGAATTGAAGCAGTATCTCAAGCGGGGACATCTTACCGAGTAACCCACTGTGCCATAAATTGAATGTCATCATGACGACAACCATTCCTGTACACATCATTAATCCGAAAATAATTTGCTCCTTCTTGCTTGTTGGCAATTCTCTCATCCTCTCTGTTTACCTTCGTAATTATAGAGATGAGGAAACCCTCCACATAAGTGAACATTCTGTGAACAGTTGTGATTTTTCCAAATTAAAATTTGTAAAAGTAGCTATATCTATTAGCTGGTTCTTCTCTACAACAGAAATCTCCAGAGAAAAGACAGTTTGGATAAAGCTGTGATTGCCATTCGTTTGAACACAGAGCCTTTCTGATTCGCAGATTCTGCTGGATGCTCACCTTTATTCACACGTGTACTATGTGTACGTTTGATATCCATAGCTTCTGTTAGTTCGTTGGCGAATGCAGAACCAGAAATGACCACAGCAGATTCGGTATTTAGAAAGGCGGATCTGGGATCAAGGTTATACGAACCAACCATGCTGAGGTAATCATCCATGACAAATGATTTGCCGTGTATGGAATAAGGGCCTTGGTATTCATAAATGGCCAGATTGGTATCAAGCAACCGTTTCTTAGAGCTTAAGTATCCCGCGAAAGCCAAAGGGTTAGGGGTCTGCTGGATTGAATTGGTTACCATGACCCATTCTGCTTTTGGATTCATCGACAGATGTACGGCTTTCTTCATTTTCTTGGTAGGAATGGCATATGGCGTCTGAAGGTACACCTTCGACTTTGCTTGATTGGCGAAATGAACAAATGCTCTCCACATGATCGGGTCTTTATACAGCCTTTGGATTGGATTGTGAATGAAAGCGACGTGGTCGGAACGAAGAGCCTCTTGAGCCCATTCCTTCGGCAACACTTTAACAAAAGGATCGCTCTGAGCCCGAGCTTTTTTATATAACTGAGCCAGCCGAGCCAGCTCTTTTAACCCCTTTGCATGATGTTGACGTTTGGCATGTTTTTCTGGTTTGGTGAATGGATGTTCCCATAACAGATCTATATATTTTTTCATTTCAACAACTGTGCTGTTCGTATTATGGTTTGGATTGTAAACAAGGACATCCCGATCGAATACATAGTCTTTTTTGGGTTGCAATGCCATGTATCTATCACCAATATTTTGGCCGCCAATGATGCCATATGTGTTGTCGACAAGAAAGATCTTGTCATGCAGACGGTTATGCCATGTCCATGGCATAACTATGTTGAGTGGTTCATAATACCTTAACTCCACATTGGGGTGAGCTGCAATGGCATTAGGAATATCACGCAATTCTCCGCGCATGTTGTGAAAAATCCCGTCTAAAATGATTCGAACATGAACACCCCGATCAGCTGCATCGAATAAAGCAGCAAAAAAGAGTTGAGATGTTTTTCCTTTTTGGATGGAGTAATAAGCCAGGTCGATGCTTGTTTTTGCCTCTCGAATGGTCTGGATTCTCACCTGACCGGATTGAAAGCCGTCCTCCAAGAGCAGTACGCGATCTGTCGTACTTCCTGCGGTTAACAATTTTTGCATATCCGTATTTTCAATAGTAGATGGAGACGGAACCAAAAATAAAAGGTAAGCTGTGAAAAAAACGTAGACACAATAGGACAGAATAATTGCGAATATGGTTTTAAGGATCATTCAGTACGCCCCCATTTTTATGTAAAAAGTAATTATTTGTATAGCAGTACTATCTCCTTTTGTATCTAAATTATGTTGTTTAAATGAAGCAAGCGTCTCCGGTCAAGGTCAATCGATCAAGAGCTGATCACTGAAATAGGGAAAGCAGCCCTGATGCGACGAGATATCAAACATCGGATTTGATCCAAGTTTTTGTTGAAAACCTTCCAGATCCTCAGCACTGAGGCTATGGCCCACTATCCGATGCTTTTGCACTCAGCCAGATTTCCTTATATGATTCGCCACGATAATTATTGAAAATAACACATCTAAACAGGCTGATATACATATGTATAACGGCCTGTTTGATAAGTTCATACGTGTCCCCATCCAGTTCCTGACTGGACACGTTCCACCCGCTGGCCTATAATTACACCTAGTAATGCCCGTAACTTCATAGTTTCCCAGGGGAGTCGGAATTGGCCGGCTGAGAGTGTATCCCACCAAGATACTAACCCTTAGACCTGATCTGGATCATGCCAGCGTAGGAACCGGAGTATATCGAAATGGCACAGCCCTATGGCTGAACGCCACCTCTCTAACGCCTGCACGCGTCCCGGAATACGGGGCGCTTTTTTAATGTTCTTTTATATAGCCAGAGAGCTAAAAAAAGTGACGTTATCCAGATCTCAACTGGTATAAATCTGTCGATTTATGCAAGATGATTGGATATGAAGCCAAGGAGTACCCCGTGCCAATCGGCCGGACATACCGAAGGAGAGAACCACAGATGAAATGGCGTAAAACGATGGGATTGTTGCTCTTATGCGTGCTTATGGTGACTGTAGCCGCATGTGGTGGCAAAGAAGCTGCCCCAGCTGGGCAGAACGGCAACACAAATACGGAAAGCAGCAACGAAGGTGACACTGCCGCCCTGAAAGATATTAAAGTGGTGCTCGACTGGACACCAAATACGAATCATACCGGCCTGTATGCAGCTGTAGATCAAGGTTTTTACAAGGCCGAAGGCTTGAACGTGGAGATTGTACAACCAGGTGCCGGTGGCGCAGATACGATGGTTGCCTCCAATGAAGTACCGTTTGGCGTAAGTTATCAGGAGAGTGTAACTCAAGCCCGCACACAGGGTGTTCCTCTCGTCTCCATTGCAGCAGTTATTCAGCATAATACATCCGGGTTCGCCGCTCCGGCGAATCGGAATATCAAATCACCGAAAGATTTTGAGGGTAAAACCTATGGCGGTTGGGGTTCCCCTGTGGAAGAAGCCGTGATGCAATCCATTATGGAAGGCGACGGAGCCGATGTATCGAAAGTGAAAAACATTAACATGGGTGACGCTGACTTTTTCACCGCAGTGAAACGGGATATTGATTTCGCGTGGATTTTCTACGCCTGGACAGGCATTGAAGCCGAACTGCGCGGGGAACCGATCAACATGTTATATGTGAAGGATTATTCAGAAGCATTGGATTACTACACGCCTGTCCTCGTAACCAACGAGCAAACGATCCAAAACGACCCTGAGTTGGTGAAAGCATTCCTGAAAGCCACCTCCGAAGGGTATCAATACGCAATTGATCATCCCGAAGACGCAGCCAACATTCTGATCAAGGCTGTACCGGATCTGGATAAGGAATTGGTGCTGGCAAGCCAGAAATGGCTTAGTCCAAAGTACACAGATGACGCCCCGCGCTGGGGAGAACAAAAACAGGAAGTGTGGCAAAACTACACTGACTGGATGTTTAGCAAAAAACTGCTGGATGAACAGATCGATGTGAGCAAGGCATATACAAACGAGTTTTTACCCCAATAAAAATTGCTTAAGTTTAACTTTTTTACACAAGAACGAAGAGTGCAGAACCCATCTGAAGAAGCGAAGCGCTCACCTAAAAGCTTTCTGAAAGAAAGCTGCATCGGAAGCATACGCTATCCCGGATTTCCTCCATTAGAATTCATTAAAGAAATCCGGGGATAACAGTGATCGTAAGAGGGTACTGCAATCGGAGTGATAAGTGTAAACCTGGTTCAATTTCATGCAATTTAACACGAAAGGAGCCGTGATCTCTCATGGCAAGCACACTGCTTAGCATTCAAGTTATTCCGAAAACGCCAAATGGCGAGAACTCTTACCCTTACGTAGATCGTGCCATTGAAGTTATTCAGCAATCCGGCCTGAAATATCAGGTGAACCCGCTCGACACCACGATGGAGGGGGAACTGGAGGAACTGCTGGAGGTTGTCCGTAAAATGCACGAGGTACTCGTGGAGGCTGGCAGCCCAAGCATCATCTCCCAGATCAAAATCGCCCATAGCCCTACTGGCTTCAGCATGGATACCCTGACGGAGAAGTATCGCTAATGCATGCCTATTTCAAAAGTGTATGGCCGCCCATTGTGGCGGTTATTCTCTTTATAGCGATATGGCAGGGAGCCGTCTCCCTCTTCCATATTGAGAAATGGATGCTGCCTGCACCGTCCGATATCGCCCGCGAAGCAGCAACTCAGGCCGAACGGCTTGGCATGCACGCTTCCGCAACCATTCAGTTAACGCTTATCGGATTCGCCGCTGGAACAGCGGTTGGATTACTGATTGCGATGGTGCTGCATTTGGTCCCTTTTCTCAAGTCAGCCCTGTACCCTCTACTTATTCTTAGTCAAAATATCCCGACCATCGCGCTCGCGCCGCTCCTGTTAATCTGGTTCGGATTCGGGCTGCTGCCCAAGCTGATTACGATCATCCTGGTCTGTTTCTTCCCCGTTGCGGTGGCGGCTATGGACGGCTTGACCCGTACTGACGCGGCCATGATGAACTATATGCGCATGGCTGGTGCGAAACGTCATCATTTCTTCTGGAAGCTGGAGCTCCCCCATGCGCTGCCATCCGTGTTCTCCGGTGTCAAAATCGCCGCTACCTATAGCGTGATGGGTGCCATCATTGCCGAATGGATTGGTGCAGACAAGGGTATTGGTTATTATATGATGCTGCAAAAGTCGGCTTATCGTACGGACCGCTTATTCGTGGCGATCATGATTATTGTCGCGCTCAGCTTGCTGCTCTTCCTGTTCATTGCCCTGCTGGAGAGGCTGCTCGTGCGCTGGCGGCCACAGAAGCGGTAGTAAAGCATGTAATCTGTATATAGGAAGTGATGACCATATGAATCGACAACAGGATGAACAAGTCCAGCCTGGACGAGGAGCAAGTGTAATAGAGCCAACGCACGGTGAAAAGTTTAACTCGGCTACGCCTGATCGACCTGCCAACACGACTCCTGCTCCGGTTCCACCTGCACTGGACGTTGTTAATGTTCATGCATCATTCCGTGAACGGCGCAGCAAGCTACCGGTTCTGAACGGCCTGTCCCTGACTGTGGAGCAAGGCGAGTTTGTTGCTATCGTTGGACCTTCTGGCTGTGGCAAAAGCACTCTGTTCCATATCATCGGCGGTCTGCTGAAGCCACAGGAAGGCCAAGTGCTTATGAACGGTCAGAATGTAACGGGACAGCGTGGCAAGATAAGTTATATGCCCCAACAGCCCGCCCTTTTCCCTTGGCGTACCATTGAAGATAATGTACTGCTTGCTGGAGAAGTAGCTTCAAGCGCTCCCCCTCGGAACGAAGCACTTGCAGAAGCTCGTAAGTGGTTAAGCAGCGTGGGTCTTGCCGGGTTCGAGCAAGCCTATCCTCATATGCTGTCGGGCGGAATGCAGCAGCGTGCGGCATTTTTGCGCGCCCTGCTCAGTCCGCAGGAACTCATGCTGCTGGACGAACCTTTCAGCGCGCTGGATGCACTGACACGCAGCGACATGCAGCGCTGGCTGCTCGATATCTGGGAACAGAACCGCCGCTCGGTGCTGTTCATCACCCATAATATCGAAGAAGCATTGCTGCTAGCGGATCGGGTCTATGTATTATCCAACCGACCTGCAACGGTGTTGCACGAGGTACATGTTCCTTTTGATCGCCCAAGACGAGAAGAAATTACGGAGGAATCCGCTTTTCTGGAGCGTAAACGGCAGATTGCACAGTGGATGCGAGAAGAACAGCAGAAAGCCCGCCTATCATAATAGCGCGGGTTTTTAAGTTATTATTTTCCTTTAATGGGTGATCCACTACAAGAAATTCTGCGTAACATAGTTAGAATATAAATGACCACAAGGAGGAATTCCCTCGTGCATTCTCAAGCTTTTGCACCATTAATTGATGCTCATATTCACTTCGATCAGTATACCCCTGACGAACAACGCGAGATGCTGCTATCTTTCCCGTCTCAACAAGTCGAGGCAGTCATCGCCGTGTCCATGAATCTCGCTTCTTCCCAGGCCAATCTGGAGCTTGCAAAACAACATCCACGTAACATCTATCCAGCCTTCGGTTTCCATCCAGAACAGGAACTGCCGTCCGTTGTAGAAATGGACCTGTTCTTCCAATGGATCGAGAAGCATATTGGACAAGCTACAGCCATAGGAGAAGTCGGCCTCCCCTATTACAACCGTCAGGAAGCGGAGCAGGCAGGGCAGCGCTTCGATCAGAGCGGGTATATCGAGTTGCTTGAACGTTTCATCCAGCTCGCCAAAAAGCACAACAAACCACTTGTCCTTCATGCGGTATACGAAGATGCGGATATCGTCTGTGATTTGCTGGAGCAAAATCAGTTCCGACGCGCCCATTTCCACTGGTTCAAGGGTTCTCGCGAAACCATAAGGCGTATGGCTGATAATGGCTATTTCATCTCTTTCACGCCAGATATTCATTACGAAGAAGAGATTCGTGAACTCGCCCGGCAATATCCATCGGAACAAGTCATGGCCGAGACCGACGGACCTTGGCCCTTCGAAGGACCATTTCAGGGACGAATGACACACCCTGCCATGACCAGACAGGTCATCCAGGCATGGAGTGAGATCACCGGCATGGGAACCGAGCGGGCCGCCCGGCTCTTTTATCAGAACACAAAGCGTTTCTATGGCTTAACTTGAGTACAATCAGGTAACAGCAAGTACTATCGCTTGTCCTGCCAGCACAACACAAAGAAGCCAGTCGGCTTCGCCCCGACTGACTTCTAGTCTACTATTATATATCAGTTGAACTAAATTTTTACACAGGAACGTAGAGGACAGAAATAACCTGAGGAAGCAGAGCGGTCGTCTAAAAGCTTTCTGAAAGAAAGCTACTTCGGAAGCATACGCTATCACTAGATTTTCACCTTCACAAAAATTGGATCAAAAAATCTGGGGATAACAGCGATCGGAAGGTTGTTCTGTCATCGGAGTGGCAAGTGTAACTACCTTCAGTTCAACTTAACGCTTCAAGAATCCTTTGCCTTCCAGGAACGGTCTCACTTGCAACCGTGTCGGCTCAGTCAGGCGCTTCGCCATCAGTTCGGACCATGGAGTCGTTCGTTCACCGTTAGTCCGTTCTTTCATGTACGCCGTCGTTGTCTCATCATACTGCTCAACACCTTTGATGCTCTGCTCGGCATTATAACGATTATGATGCAGGATTGCATCCAGCGGCAGACGCGGCCGAATTCCCGTTTCCTGATCTGCAACACCAATGCACATGCCATACACCGGATATACTCCTTCCGGCAAATCCAGCAACTCAGCTACTTCCTCAATCCGGGTACGAAGCCCCCCAATATATACGATTCCGAATCCTAGTGACTCCGCTGCAAGAGCGGCATTCTGGGAAGCCAGAGCAGCATCAATCGTGGCTACCATGAAATTCTCTGTTGAATCAGCATACGATTCCTTTTCAGGAAGATGACGTTTCGCAGCATCACTCAGCCGATACAGATCAGCACACCATACGAGAAACACCGGACATTCATTGACGTAGGCCTGATTGCCTGCCAATTCAGCCAGCTTGGATTTCTGCTCTATGTCAGTCACAGCAATGACGGTATAGGCTTGTACACTACTTGAAGAAGAAGCCATCTGACCCGCTGCTACGATGGCTGCAAGCTGCTCATCACTCACCGGGTCAGGCTTGAATTTGCGTACAGAGCGGTGTTTCATCATTAACTCAATGGTTTCATTCATGGCTGTTCACTCCCAATCCTCGAAGTACGAACTCAATTGTCTGCTCAGCGAGTTCGTCTGTATTCATATCCTGATATTCAAAGCCAAACCGTGAATTCTTGGCCCGTTTGTGTGCCAAGGCCACACCCATTACCTGAAGCATCGCATAAGTTACGGACTCAATCTGAAACAATCCCTGGTCTTTTCCTTCTTGCAGAAGTTCCTTAACTCGAGTCCAGACGGGGTCCAGAAAACGAAATACGGTAGCTGTGCGATGTGTACGAAGTGTAATTTCAAGCTGCACAATATCGCTCATCTCCCGATCCGTCATCGTGAACTTCACAACTTCACCAATAATTCGTCGGATGCCTTCCACAGGCGAGGACATGGATTCTTCCGCCAGCGAGTTCATCATATGCCCAGGGAAAAAATGCTCAAATAAGGCTTCGAACACCTTTTCTTTGCCGCCAAAATGGTATGAGACCAGTGACACGTTCGCACCCGCCTCATCACAGATTTGACGAACACTCGTCCCGTCATACCCCTGCTGTGCAAAAAGCTTCTTGGCTGCAAGCAATATCCTCGTTTTGATATCCAATTCCGGTTCAGTCATTCCGTCCCGCTCCCTCTTATCCGTTCATTTCATCCGCTTCAGCTCAAGGGCTGTAGTCAGGTACTGTATCTGTCTATTATATTACACCAAGCACCCCGATGAAAATCATCGGGGTGCTTGTCCTATCTATGAAGCAATGGTATACATCTGCTGTATTAGTTGTTTGCCTGAGCCGGGCTTGGAGCCATAGCTGGCATGCGTTGTTTTTTCAACAACGTCACGACCAATGACAACGCAACGGCAACCAACAGTACAATCACGATGGAACCTACAGCAGACTGAACTCCTGGGCCTCCCAACTGCACGCTCAGAATACCCTGAACGGCGTATGTTGCAGGCAGGTACTGCCCAATGCCGCTATAGAAGCTGTTCAGCAATTCACGCGGTACCATAGCACCGGAGGATACCAGTTGCAAGGACAGTGAGATGATGTTGAACAGACTTCCCGCTGGTCCGAAGCAGATCAGGAAGAACTGGGAGAAGAACATGAACGTGCACAGGAAGAGCGCCTGGAACAACCAGAATGCAACGAATCCTTGTGCAATCTGTCCTCCCAGTGCCACGATCAATGATGATCCCAGCAGGGAAACGACCAATGCAGAACCCACGTTAATGACTACTCTCGCGCCAAACAAAGTCAATCGGGAATAGGTAGATGACAGCATACCCATGGCTGTCTGGAGGTTCATCCCCATGATCATGGCACCTACATAGGAAGCCAGTACCATCATCATCGGCACCATCTGATTATTCATCCCGTTAACCGGGTTGATGGACGTTGTCGTTCCTTCCACTCGGGTAGTCAGGTTTGTCGCGGCTTCAGCAGCCTGATCGGCAGGCGCACCTGAAGCGGTCAACACCGTCTGTACCCCTTGTGCTGTAGCTTGTTTGTTAATTGTGTTTGTCACACTTTGTGATACACCTTGCATCATGCTTTTGATCGTAACCGGGTTCGCTTCATTAATGGTGTATTTAATCTCGGCGGTTGAGCCAGCCGTCTGAAGCAATTCGTTAAATCCAGCCGGGATATCCAGCACCATGTGTACTTGGTGATGATTCAGCTGATCCAACGCTTCAGCCGCACTCAGATTGGATACGGTATGAAAAGGCAGTGTTCCTGCGAGCGAATCCGCAATTCCTTTGGACATTTCGCCGTCCTCATTAACAATCGCAACCGTCAATTCTTTCGCACGGTCATTTACTCCAGAATATGCGGTCATCCAGATCACGCTAAAGATCACTTGGAACATAAGTGCTGTTACGATCCCTACAATCACTGGCGGTTTTTTAAACAATGTACGTAAAGCCTGTAACATAAAAGGTGTCCTCCATTACTCAAATAGTTCTAATTTGATTTAAACAGTTGTTTGAATCAAACGATCGTTTAAATTTTATGTGAATATGTCCATATTGTCAACTCATTTTTGAAAAATTCAGAAAACGTAAGCTTTATTCATGAATACAATCGATCCATTTTCACAAAGGTGCATTATGCTATCCTTTCTCCGTAGAAAAGAACATCTATATCAACGATTCAGGCTTACTTTCTGGCGACTCAACTGTATTTTTCTCAACAAAAAACACGGTCCGTCACAGCGGACCGCGCATTTATTCATCCTCACTTCATTGACAATAAGGCGTTGAATATATCTCCAAACAAAGGTCAGTCAGTCATTTCTCTTCAGCTTCATGCGTTGCAGACGTAGGGAATTCAGGACAACCGACACGGAGCTGAACGCCATCGCCGCCCCTGCCAGCCATGGAGCCAAGAAGCCAACTGCCGCAATGGGAATACCAATAACGTTGTATCCGAGTGCCCAGAACAGGTTTTGTTTGATGTTCCCCATCGTGCGCCGGCTCATCTCAATGGCATCTGCAATGCTGTTCAGATCACCACGCATCAACGTAATATCCGCCGCTTCCATCGCTACATCTGTTCCTGTTCCGATGGCCATCCCAATATCAGCAGTAGCAAGTGCCGGAGCATCATTAATGCCGTCACCTACCATCGCAACTTTCAGGCCACTCTCCTGAAGTTTCTTCACTTCCGCAGCTTTACCTTCCGGCAGCACCTCAGCCAGCACTTTACCGATCCCTGCCTGTTCTGCTACAGCGCGAGCTGTTCGCTCATTGTCTCCCGTGATCATGATGACATCAATCCCCATCGCCTGAAGACGCCCAATGGCTTCGCGAGAGGTATCCTTGATGGTATCAGCCACAGCCACGATCCCTGCCCACTGACCATCCACCGCTACCAGCATCGCTGTACGCCCTTGTTCCTCCAAACGGTTCATCTGCTGAACGGTTTCCTCAGAGACATTCACCTTCGCATCTGCAAGCAAACGACGTGTGCCGACCAGAATCTCCTGCCCTTTTGCTGAAGCTCGCACGCCGTATCCCGGTATGTTCTCAAACTTCTCTGTTGGGGTTAGCTCCAGGCCCTTGGCACGAATACCTGCAACAATTGCCTCTGCCAGCGGATGCTCGGAACTCTGTTCGGCCGCTCCCACTCGCTCAAGCAGATCGGATTCCGTCCAATTCGGAGCCGTGATTACATCGGTAAGGACCGGTTTACCTTGAGTTACTGTACCTGTTTTGTCGAGCACCACGGACTGAATCTGTTGTGCCGACTCCAGATGTTCGCCGCCCTTGAACAGAATGCCATATTCAGCCGCACGTCCTGATCCAGCCATGACAGAAGTCGGCGTTGCCAGCCCTAGTGCACATGGACAAGCAATGACGAGCACGGCAATCGCTTTTTCAAGGGAACCAGCGAAGTCACCTGGACTTGCAAACAGATACCAGATCAAGAATGTCAGCGCGGCTATGCCGACAACAATGGGTACAAATATGCCTGAAATGACATCTGCAATCCGCTGGATTGGTGCTTTGGAACCCTGAGCTTGCTCGACTACTTTGATGATTTGAGACAAAGCCGTGTCCGAGCCCACTCGGGTCGCACGCAGCCGTAATACCCCATTTTTGTTCAACGTAGCACCTGTAACAGCATCTCCCGGTTTTTTATCCACGGGAAGGCTCTCTCCACTAAGCATGGATTCATCTACTGAGGATTGCCCTTCTTCAACGATACCATCCACCGGGATACTGTCCCCCGGCTTCACCAGAACCAAGTCACCCACCGCAACATATGCGGCAGGAACCATCACTTCCTGTCCGTCCCGGATGACACGAGCTTCACGTGGAGCCAGTTCAATCAAACCTTTAATAGCTTGTGAAGAGCGACCTTTCGCCACAGCTTCGAACCATTTTCCAAGTAAAATTAACGTAATCAGAATTGCACTTGTCTCATAATAGAGTTCTACCGAAGGCATGGCGGCTGTACTCGTTCCCATAGCCCCATGATCCATGGTTGTTGAAGGTAAGTACCCACTGGATAACGTCAGATAGAGACTGTAGAAAAACGCTGCACTGGTACCCAATGCGACGAGAACGTCCATATTGGCACTGCGGTTACGTAGGGCTTTGTACGCCCCCACATAGAACTGCCATCCAATCACGAACTGTACTGGCGTTGCCAGAATCAGCTGGAACCAAGGGTTCATGAACAGATCTGGGACATAGATTCCGGATGTGAACGAGAAATGCCCCACCATTGCCCACAGTAAAGGAATCGATAACAACGCAGATATCATCCATTTCCACTTTTTGCGTTGCAGCTCACGTTCACGAACCGATGTGGTCTCTTCTTGCGTCAATTGCAGTTCGGCACCATAGCCCATCTGCTTGATCTTGGCGGTAATATCCGAAGGTTTCAATGTGCCAGCCGCATATTCGATATGCCCTGTTTCCAGCGCCAGATTCACATTCGCCTGAGATACCCCCGGTAGTCGGGAAAGTCCTTTTTCAATCCGGGCAGAACAGGCAGCACACGTCATACCGGTGATGTTCAGATCAACCGATTCGGACACCGTACCGTAGCCAAGCGCCTCTACTTTATCCCGCAACGCGTTCACGTTAGTTGTCTTCGGATCATAAGATACGGTTGCCTGTTCGATGGCAAGGTTCACATTGGCCTGATGCACACCTTCCATGCGGGACAATCCCTTCTCTACTCGCGTCGAACAGGCAGCACAGGTCATCCCCGTGATGTGCAGTGTTGCCTTCAGCCCTGGTGCTTCTGCCATAGGTGGTATTGGGGTGGGTTCAGATGATCCATCCATCGGTTTATTCGTTGAGTTATCCATCATGTCAGCTCCTTTCATATCGATTCAATTTATTGTATCTCTTATCAACATACCCCTCAGGGGTATATACCAGACAGAAAATTAGGCTTAAACCTGACTCGTGGGAAAAGGGGTTTGCCCTCTTTGTGCCCATGAGCATGTTCGGTTTAAGCCTGTGATCCCGTTAGACTACATCGTATCCCTGATCTTCAATCGCAGCTTTGATCTGATCCACGTTCACTTTCTGCTCATCATATTCCACCGCTACTGTTCCCGCTGCCAGATCAACCTTACCACTCGCACCGGCATTCTTCACAGCTTCTTCAACTGATTTCACGCAGTGATTGCAGGACATTCCAGTAACGTTCAACGTAACATTAGACATTGTAAATTCCTCCTTGGGGTATATTAAAATGATAAATTAAATAGTTGAATTGATTTAGCTTACTTCATTAACTTCCTTACTTCATTAACTTCCGCATCGTAACCAGCAGTTCATCCACAACCTCATGTTCACCAGCCTGAATACGCTCAACGATACAGCTCTTCATATGGCCTTCAAGCAAAAGTTTGCCCACTGAATTAAGAGCAGACTGAGCCGCCGCAATCTGCGTCAGTACATCATCACAGTACGTATCCTTTTCGATCAATCCTTTGATCCCGCGAATCTGACCTTCCACACGGTTCAAACGAGAGACCAGGTTACTCTTCATCTCCTGCGAATGGTGACTCTTGCGCACATGCTTCCCATCACTGCCCTCGGCATGACAGGATGCCGCTTCTTGAACTGTAACCGAAGCTTCCGTTGAATCTGAAATGGAGGATTGCATAGGTTCCTCGGGATGGCTCTGATGTTCCATCTGAACACCCCTTTTCTTTCGTTCTTTTCTAAGAGTAACATACCCCATGGGGGTATTCAAGACTATTCTGATATTTTGATAAAAATGGATGAATCCTTCCTAATTAAATAGAGCGATGCATCTTACAAGGTATACTCCATCCTGCTGCTGCGGACGACCAGACCCATCTGTTCATAGAAAGCCTGTGCCCCAGAGTTAAACGTCGACACGGATAATTCCACGCTGTCTGCCTGAAGCTCTCTCCCTAGCTCGATGAATGCTTCTAGTAACTGTTTGCCTGTTCCTTGGCCCCGATGTTTGTTATCCACTACAAGTTCATGGATGTACAACATCTTGCGATCCACCATCAATGGGTTATCCTGAATTAAACTTAACTGAGCACTCCCGTAACCCAGAATCAAACCCGTTTCGGAAGACTCGGCAACATATAGGTAACGCTTGTCCGTTTCCAGCAGTTCGGTGAACTCCTTTTCCTCCATTCTGGTCTCTAACGCTCTATACAGATCCGGCCGCGCCTCAACATGCATCTGGTGCAGCTCATCCATCAACAATGACACGCCAGGGTAGTCCCTCATTTCTGCCATTCTGATGTTATTCTTACCTGTAATCATCCCCATCACTCTTTCGTCTGCTGAATTTTACATTATTATACAACCAAAAAGCAGATACCATAAGGGTACCTGCTTCGCTACATTTATCTTCATTCCATCAAGCCCGTAGGATGCTCATGTTGTTTATTTTTTCGAAGAAGCATTTCCTTCATTAAAAGCAACAGGTGATGGCTTCGCTGCCCATTCGTCCGCCTGCGGTTCAATGTCTACTCCGCTCAAAATCTTCTTTTTCTCCATCAAGGAATCCCCGTCTTCATCCAGCTTGTTGCGAATTTCCGCCTCGTCCTGAGGTTGATTGTTCTGTGTCATCGTAGAATCCTCCCTTATGTGTTTATCTTCAATATGATGTTCCTTTATATAACTTACCCATTTTTTGCTTTATCATTCTCCGCGAGGGACATGCGATCCCCAAGTTATGTGTTATTTGAATTAAACATTAACTTTATTAAGCTAAATCCATCTCTAAACCCTTGCTCGTACATTACTGACTCTGCTGTACCCTGAAGAAGGGTTATTACATTACAATAGTCCAAAAATAAAGCCATCCCCTCTGGCTTAACATATTCACACAGCTCCATAAACAAACGATCACTTTCTTGACTCAATCTTTTATATTCTTTTGAATTATAAATCACAAGATTTCCGATACTCTCCATACGAAGAGCTTTGAACTGGTTAAATATTTCTTCGAAGTCCTCCATGTTCCCCTCCAAAAAAGTGACGTCACTATGAATATAAATATTAGAGTGACATCACTTAGATGTCAATATGATTGTATATTGAATTATTTTGTAATGATACAATATGAACATTACTTTTTGAGGAGATTTTATTTCATGGCTACAGATAAAAGAGTCTTTACACTTAGGCTGCGAGAAAAGAATTTTGAGAAAATTAAAGTGATTGCGGACAAAAACAAACGATCTATTGCAATGCAAATTGAGTATCTTATTGAACAACATATTGAAGAATTTGAGAAAGAACAAGGTGTTATTTACCCAGATAAACATAATGACGTATAGGTTTTGCGCCCTTAGTACATGCGCATTATCCATACGTCATTTTTCATGATATATCCTGTTACCCGTTAATCGAAATCAACCTGTTTATCCAAAATGATTTCCTCTACTTTGTATTCCATCTCTGGTATTGAGGGAATCAAGGAGAATCGAACGTTTTCCAGAGAAGAAGGAAGAGCAGGAACCACTCGGAAACTAATTTGCGTCTCCCCACCTCCTCCACGACTGCCATGTCTCATGGTGATATGTCTCTGTTCGCTGAATATTTCCAGAGCCAAATGTGGAACCATTTGTATACGCTCAGCTTCATTCCCCTTATATTGAATCTCCACATAAACGAGGCTTTCGCCTTCATATTGCATTGAATGCGTGATCATATACTCACACGAATCTTTGATCATTTTCTTCATAATCGGCACCACACTCGTCAATTGAAGAGGTTCACTTGGAAAGTAGTGTCTTTGCGGCATCGGTTGCACGCTACGGAGAACATATCGGATATCTTCCTCCTTCATATCCAGTAAGCTCACCCATTCATCGATGGTATTTTGAGGGGGTTGGTATTGGACTGCTCCGGTTATGTCCTTTCTGGCTGCAACCAGTTTCAAAAGTTGCTCATCAATCCGCTGTACCTCATCGCTGTATTCATTAGGAATTTCACGTAATTCACTCCAGCCCATATTTAATCACTCTCCTAATTTAATGACATGCCATGCAAATACAATTCGCTACTGTACCTGCATCCCCCTCTTAAAAAGGAAAAGACGCCCCCTGGGTCAAATTCGTGACCTTACGGGACGCCCTTTTTATATTGTCCACCTCAAATGGACATCATCTACCGGTTTGCTTGTAACACTGAGCAAAAATGCATACTTGCCTTAACCAACCTATGCCTGATCCTGGCGAGCAAGCGTGGCAAGTGCGCGTAGCGCTGCATTAATCTCACGCTCCACCGCTTGTCCAACCGCATCCGTATGTGGATCATACTCGGCAGCCAGGTCGCTGTCCGCGAATCCATCGATCGCGACAATGGCTCCAGCACGCGCGCCACGCAAGGTGCTGACAATATAGAGCGCTGCAATTTCCATCTCAGCTGCAAGTGCTCCAGCCTGCTTATACTTGCGGTGTGGAATCTCTTCCACGCCTGCAAAGAACGCATCCAGCGTTACGGTGATACCTACGCCCACTTTACCTGCAAAGCTTGCAGCATCCGCGCTTTCTTGCTCACCAGCAGCTTCGATCAACGCTTGTGTCACCCCAATGTCCGCTACCGCTGGAAAACCTTCCGGCACCAGTTGGCGAGTCAACCCGTCCGTACGAACGGCTGCTGTACTCACTATCACACTGCCTGCCGGATAATCGGCTGTATACGACCCAGCTGTACCTACACGAATCAGAGTTGTTACACCCGCGCGAATCAATTCCTCGAAACACACAGCTGCTCCTGGTGAACCTACACCGTGGCTGACCACAGCGATCTGTACCCCTTCATACAATCCAACAAATGTACGATACTCCCGACTGAACGCCAGTTCTCTCGCCTGCTCCAGCTTGTTGGAAATCTTCTCCGCACGTGCCGGATCACCACAGACGATGGCGTATGCCGGCATGTCTTCCGAATGAATCTGCAAAATAGGCATTAACATCTTAATCAAACTCCTTCTTCGTCCACTCGTCTTCCGGAATCGGCAGATCTTCACCGGAGAAGCGTTGTTCCTTGAACGGATCGGCAAAATGGTGGAAACCATTCACTTCCCAGAATCCGTTCCGATCTTCTGTCATAAACTCAAGACCACGTATCCACTTGGCACTCTTCCAGAAGTAAAGTTGTGGCACAACCATACGCAGTGGAAAACCATGCTTGGGTGTTAGTGGCTCACCGTTATATTTGAATGCAAGTAATACATCATCATGCATCAATTCTTCAAGCGGTACATTTGTCTCATAATCATGATCCGCATGGATCATGACGTATTTTGCCTCCGGCTTAACCCCAAGAAGCTTCACAAAATCGGAAAAGCGAATACCTTCCCACGGCGTATCAAATTTCGACCAACGGGTAACACAGTGAATATCACTCACCGTGTTCACCTGTGGCATCGCCTGCAACTCAGCTAGGGAGAACACCTTCTCCTCTTCCACTTCGCCGAATACCTTCAAGTCCCAAGTGGACAGGTCATATTCCGGCACTTCCCCTTCATGCAGAATCGGGAATTTCTCCGTCAGCATCTGTCCTGGCGGCAGCCGATCTCCGTGATCGTAACCTGTTTTGGGTGCCGGGGTTTTACTTTTTTTCAAACGTTCAGCCTTGTTATGCAAGTGGAATTCCTCCTTCTTTTACTGTCTCTAACATAGACATTCAGGAATTAACGCGAGCTTCCGCCCGCTTTCAGTGCATCCTGTGCATAGGTACGGTCTTTGAAAAAGAACATCGCGACAAGCGTTACAATATACGGCAGCATCAATGTGAAATGGGTTGGCAGGGAGAATCCTTGCAGACGAATACTTAATGCTTCCATGAAGCCAAACAGTACACTGGAGCCCATCACACCAAGCGGATTCGCTTGCCCCAGCATCGTTGCCACCAGCGCGATAAAGCCACGACCAGCAGTCATGCCTTCCGTAAACATCGTTACCTGACCGAGCGACAACTGTGCTCCAGCCAGAGCACACAACACACCGCACATCAGAACGGCACCATACTGGATGCCGCGTACCTTGATCCCGATGCTCTGCGCTGCAATTGGGTTCTCACCGACGGAGCGCAGGCGGAAGCCGGATACACTTTTGAACAGATAAAATTGCAATGCAATCACGAGCACAATGCCGAGGTAGACTAGCGGACTATGTCCCGATATTACATCGCCCACCCACGGAATGTCCTTAATCAATGGAATATCCCACTTGGGAAGTCCCACCATGTCTTTGTCGTAGTATGCACCTTTCACATCAAAAATCGCACGCAGTGCAAAGGTCGTCACCCCTGCAGCCAGGAAGTTGAGCGAGATCCCGACCACGATGGCGTTGGCCTTCAGATTAATGCTTATAAAGGCAAAGAGCGCTGAGAATAACATCACAATTATAATGGAAAAGAGTACAGCCAGCAGCACATTGCCAAACAGATAATTACCAACAATCGCGGAGAACGCACCGATCAGAACCAGTCCTTCAAGACCGACGTTGAACAGACCGACACGAGAACACAAAGCCCCACCGAGCGCTGCAAGCAGGATTGGAGTCATAATCCGCAAGGTTGAGCCAAACATGGCTGCATCAAACAGTTGTTGCATTGGACTTTTTCTCCTTTCTCCGCTTCAGGAATGAATAACCGATCTGAGCTGATACAAATAACGTCAATACAGCCTGGATGACACTGCCAACTTCCAGCGGTACATCCGTGTTCCGTTCCATCCCCATGGCACCTGTCTGTAACGCAGCCAGCAAAATAGCTGCCACAGCAGTACCGAGTGGATGTGAGCGGGCAAGCAGCGTTGCCATAATGCCGCTCCATGCGTAACTTGCCGATGACAGCGAGCCATCAAGGAAACGGTACTGTGTACCAAGCACTTCCCCCGCACCTGCAAGTCCAGCTAGTCCGCCACTGATGACCATGGACAGCATCATCATGCGAATGCGTCGAACACCACCGTAGGTTGCAAAGGACGGGTTGCTGCCGAGCATGCGGATTTCATAACCAGTCACCGTTTTATGTGTGAACCAGTAGATCAGAATAGCTGCTACAATGGCAATAATGAAGCCTGCATGCAGCCCCATGCCCTGGAACAACTTTGGCAACCAGATACTCTGGTCAATCATGGGTGTCTGAGCCATCGCAGCAGATCCTGTAGTGTCCTTGAATGGATAGGAGACCATGTAGCCCCCGAAATAAATGGCAATATAGTTAAGTAGTAAGGTTGTGATCAACAGATTCATGCCGAAACGCGCATCCAGCCACCCTGCAAACAGGGACCAGATTCCCCCGGCAAGAATACCTGCCATTATCGCAGCAATACACACAAACCAGCCTGGGCCTGGCAGATAGAGCGCCGTGAGCGCGGCACTAAGCCCGCCAAGAATCATCTGGCCTTCCGCTCCCATATTGAAGAATCCGGCACGGAATGCCAATGCTACGCCAAGCCCTGCCAAGATAATTGGTGTGGAACGAGCCAACGTATTCGTGAAGAAGTAGAAGTTGCCGAAGGCCCCTTTCCACATCTCCGCATACGTATCCACCACATTACCGCCAACGATCAGAATCGCCACAGCCCCTGCAATCAGACCGATGAATACGGCAAGCAGCGGCTGCACGAGTCCGCGAAGTGTTTCTTTTACCCGATTCATATCCGCTCTTTCCCTCCTGCCATTAACAAGCTGATCTGTTCCTCAGTCGCTTCCTCTGCTCTCAATTCTCCCGCAATCTCACCTTCATACATGACAATAATCCGATCAGATAATTGCAAAATTTCGGACAACTCTGATGAAATGAGTAGAATACCCGCACCCTCGCTACGCTTGCGCAGCAATTCGGCATGAATCGTCTCCATCGCTCCGATATCCACACCACGTGTTGGTTCGGCTGCAATCAGAAACGGTGTATCCTGTGCAAATTCACGAGCGGCAATCAGCTTCTGCAAGTTTCCTCCGGACAGAAACTGTGCCTTGGTCTCCGCAGAACCTGTCTTGATGCTGAACTGTTGGATCCAACTCTCTACCATTGTTCTTGCTGCTTTGGCTTTGATAATGCCGCGTGACTGCAAGCGATGATGGTGTCCCATTAGCCCGTTCTCGCGAACACTCGCATCCTTGGCCGCTCCCCACATGTAACGATCTTCCGGGATATGAGCAAGTCCATGCTCCCGGATGCGCCGTACAGGCCAGTTGGTTGTATCCTGCCCGGAGAGCAAGACGCGACCACTATCCGCCTTACGCAGTCCGGCAATGACCTGAATCAGTTCCGACTGGCCGTTACCCGAGATACCCGCTATGCCAACGACCTCACCTTTTCGAACCTCCATATGAATCTCCTTGAGCGCCGAACGATCCTTCGCTCCGGACAGATTAACCCCTTCCACCTGAAGCACCGCTTCCGCTGGAACCGATGGCTGCTTGTCCATACGCACAAGTTCACGACCAACCATCAGACGGGACAATTCTTCCACATGTGTATCTTTGGCTTCCAACGTACCTGTCACCTGACCATCCCGAAGCACCGTGATCCGGTCGGCTACATCCATGACTTCTTGCAGCTTGTGCGTGATCAGTACAAAGGTTTTGCCCAGCTTGGCGAGAGATTTCATGTTCGCCAGCAGTTCTTTCACTTCAAGTGGTGTCAATACCGCCGAAGGTTCGTCCAATATAATGATGTCTGCGCCCTGATGCAGCACCTTGAGAATTTCAACACGCTGCTGCATGCCAAGCGGGCACTCGGACACTTTTTTCCACGGGTCGACCGGCATACCATATTTTCTGCCAAGCTCGTTTACTTGAGCCGCTGCTTTTTTGCGGTCAAATGCGCCTGCCTTAGCCGGTTCGCGTCCGATCACGATGTTCTCCGCCACCGTAAAGGAAGGGAACAGCATGAAATGCTGATGCACCATGCCGATGCCACTTGCCATCGCCTGGGACGGCGTGGCAAAGCTCACCTCACGTCCGCGGACTTTGATTGTGCCTGACGTGGGCTGTTCCATACCGTACAGCATACGCATCAAGGTTGTTTTACCGGCCCCATTCTCACCTACCAGGGCATGAATCTCTCCCTCACGCAAATTAAAACGGATGTCACGGTTAGCGGTGAAGCCACCGTACTTCTTCGTAATCTGCTCCATCTCCAACAGCATATCTCGCGTTCGCTCCCCTCAATTCAACTTAAAAAGGTTACACACGCCACTACGATGACAGAACAACCTTCCGATCGCCGTTATCCCCAGATTTTTTGATTCCCTTTTGACACGGGAAAATCCGGGGATAAATGCGAACACTTCGCTTCTTCAGGTTATTTCTGTCCTCTTCGTTATCGTGTAAACGATAAGTTGAACATATACTGGTC
The DNA here is from genome assembly GCF_057334655.1 of Paenibacillus sp. AGC31. Taxonomy (NCBI): domain Bacteria; kingdom Bacillati; phylum Bacillota; class Bacilli; order Caryophanales; family Paenibacillaceae; genus Paenibacillus; species Paenibacillus sp. AGC31. Next base: position 94,462 of record NZ_JBHFJH010000025.1, on the reverse strand, counting down.
ATTTAATAGCAGCAAAACCGGCTGCCTGATCGGGCAGCCGGCTGATCATTTCCATCACTCATTCATTGAAAAGAACATTCAAAACTATTGTTGCAATGGATCTTTGACTACAATTTTGCCGGATACGATATCATCCTTGATTGCTTTAACCTTGTCGATCACTTCTTGTCCGACGAAAGCATTCAATGGAGATTCGCTATCACGTGTAACGTAAGTCAGGCCTACACCGTCTTCTTTCAAACCGTAGTTTACTGCACCTGCTTTGAAGTTGCCTTCTACAAAATCTTTCACGGTCTCATAAGCAACCGTATCGGTTGACTTCAATTGAGACAATACGATATGTTCCGGGTCTTCAACTGTACGGTCCGTATCCTGACCTGATGTGTAGAATCCTTTTTCCTTGGCTGCTTCGAACACGCCGAGATCACCTACAGCGGATGCGCCAGCGATGAAGTCAGCGCCTTTGCCGAATTGCACCAGCGCCAATTCTTTGGCTTTGGCCGGGTCATTAAATCCACCTACATAGTTCACGAGGAATTCTGCATCCGGATTCACGGATTCCAATCCAGCTTTGAAACCTTCCGTATATTTCTTGATCAATGGTACATCCATTGCTGCGATCATGCCGAGTTTGTCTGTTTTGGTGGACAATCCAGCAGCTGCACCGAGCAGGTACGCCCCTTCATATTCACGGAAACCAACGCTACGAACGTTAGGAAGATCAACGGTTGTATCTACAATTGCAAAGGACTTGTCCGGATTTTCTGCAGCGACTTTCTTCAATGCATCTTCTGCCTGGAAAGTTGCTGTAATAATCAGATCATAATTCTCGGCAACCGCTGCACGCAGATTTTGTTCAAATGCTGCCGGGTCTGTCGATTCAATCGTCTTGGTGTCTACTTTGAATTCTTCACCTGCTTTTTTGAAGCCTTCATCCATCTGTACAAAGAAAGGGTTAACCCCTATTTTTTCGGGAAGTACGAGGGCCATCCGAAGAGATTTCTCAGAATCACTGCCTTGGGCGGATTGTTCGTCTTTGGAAGCCGAATTTCCACAAGCTGCTAACAAAATAGCCAACATGATGATCGATAAGACGAACGATAAACCTCTTTTCATTTTGAAAATACCCCTTTTCAACATTCTTTTTTCTTATCCTAGCGGATACTGTCGATCCTTGTCAATAAATCTTTGAGCGTATACACTCAAATAGAATATAATTGACAATTCACTTTCTACCAAGCTTTGGAAACCGTTCTGTATCAAGCTTTTTTTCGTTGACATCCAGCGCGTCTCCGTGCTAAAGTCAATCCAATTATTCTATTCTGATAGGAATTGTCAGAATTATAACCCAAAGCTAATTATTTTCCAACCCATTTTAAGGAGGCTATTCATTTGAAAAAAATCACCCAGATCACACTGGCGGCTCTACTCGCCGCTCCGGTAACACTCGGCAGCCTAAGCTTGCCCGCTTCCGCTTCTGCAGCATCTGCAACTCCGGCTAAACCAACCACATCACAAAGTGTCAAAGGACCGGTAGCTCAGGCGCCAGGCGCTTATACGGAAAGCGCAGCGGATTTTGCTCAATTCTTGCAAGCGAAATACAACATTCAATTGCCGCAACAGATTACCAAAGGTGATTTCATTCAAGCCATTGCAGCCATCACGGAAGCAACTCAAGCAAGTGACATTGAAGCCAAAGCTCCAGTCTTTACCGATCTGTCTTCTGGTGATTCTTCATATGATGCTGCCGTATCCTTATACAATAATGGGGTTCTTACCGGTACAGAAGTACGTGCCAAGGATCATCTGAGCACTTATGCAGCGGTCTTCATCGCGGTGAAAGCAGCCGGATTCAAGGAACTGGCTTATACATATCCTGCAGAGAAAACAGCCAAAGCGCTTGCCAAAGTTGGCATTAGCCCGAACCGTGTTCAGGGACAAGCCGCACAGGAACTGGCTGCGGCGATCGATACAGGCCTGATTCCCGAAAGCCTATACCCCGCTCTCCTTAAAGGTGGCGTAGCAAGTAAAGATTTCGCTAATACTTTGCTTGGACGCGTACTGGTCAGTCAAGGGAAATACAAACATGAGATTGGGCGTTCCGGCGATGCGGACATCTATTCCAAACTATACGCTGCATATCGCACAGCGGATCTGATCGAGTCACCTGAGCTGAGAAAGATTGTGGATCAGGCCCTGCGAGATGATCTCGTAACAGGTTATAATCTGAAGGATAGCCGCTTTGATTCCAACTTTATCGATGAACTGACACTTACCTATGGCCACGATAATATTCAACATGCTGTACAGTTGGTTGGTTTGTTGCGTAGCGAAGGTATTGATGCTGATGTACAATTCCAGCCGAAGACATCTGCCTTCATTTATTTGAAGGAATGGGGCGAGCCGAAGGAAACACCTGATTATAAAGTGACACAGATCGAGAACGGCAACTATATTGCTTCTGCGAAGGAATATGATATTCAGTTCGAGTTCAACAATGTGGCAGACAAAGTCCGCTTCAACGACATTGTGCTGAAATATGCCAAAAAGAACAGTGACAGTACATCTCCATTGATTCTCAGTTCCTGGTGGCAACCGCTGTATTATTCACCAACTGCATTGGCGAACTATCCTGTCATTTCCAATAATAAGATCGCGCTTGGCAATTACTATGCTCAGTCCTTCTCTCTGAAAGAGAATGCCAAATCCATTCGTGAAGGTTTCCTGAAGTTGGCACCTGATGCGGACATTACAACGTATGACTTCTGGGTGGACCAGCCTTTCTTCAACTATCTGAACGGTGGATCCGAATAAAATAAATTCCGTCTCCAACCGAATTAAAGCTCGTATTTTGGCACCATAAGCAGCCGTCCTTTACCGAATTTTACAGGGGTTTCGACCCCTAGATTCGTAAAGGCGGTTTTTTGTTCAGCATTTTGCAAATTTCTTCTACAAAATCATTTTCCTCATGCAGGAATTACCAATATAAGGTCGAATCCTATATGTACACAAACACGCAATCATATTGCATATCTCCGCACGAACAGGAGTTACTCCATGGTATATGACGGTATTCTACTAGGCTTAATCGTTGGATTTTTTCGGGGCGGGTTGCGGCATGGGCTCAACCAGTTTGCAACACTCAAACTGCGAAGCGGCTGGATTTTCCCTGTATTGTTACTAATCCAGTTCTTTATTTTCTATCTCCAGGAACGATTCGAATGGGTGGCATCCATTAATGGATATCTCTTTGCTGCCGTTTACATTACAGGGCTCGCTTTCCTGTGGCTCAACAGACACCATACCGGGTTCATGCTCATCTGGATTGGGGTATTTCTCAATTTTGCCGTTATGGCTGTAAATGGTGGGCGCATGCCTGTTTCTGTGGAAGCCTCCGCTGTACTGGGTCCCTATTATGTAGACATGCTCAGGGAAGGCGGCGCCGTATCGAAGCATTTTATGATGGATGCATCTACAAATCTGCCTTTTCTCGGTGATATCATCCCACTCTCCAGCCCTTATCCACGGACTCAGGTGATCAGTATCGGTGATGTGGTCATGAACGTTGGCATATTCCTTTTTATCCAATACATGATGGTGAATCGGGACAAAAAGGCTGTACAACCTGCTAAAACTCATCAGGCTTGAAGAAACAGGTAGACTCCAAGGAAGGGAGGTCTTCTCCATGAAAAAATTTGAAGGTATGAAATATTCCCGCATTGTCATCAACGCAATCATCGTGGCTTCTGTCGTTGTAGCGTTAACTTCGGGATACAAGCTGGGCGGCTAGTATCCATACCGCCAAACAAGACAAACAGGCTGCCAGCGGCCTGTTTTTTCTTTCTGGATTTTTGGCAGGCAACTTGGTATGTTATACATCTATATAGTATATCCATATACAAAACACCAATTATATACACATCAAGAGTAGACTAAACCCAAGCAGGAGATTTTTTATGAACTTTATTCGTAACCTTATCCATAAGGCAGATCGAAGCAGTCTGTATGTTATTTTGCTTAGTTTTACCGGGATCGGTGTTTTTCTGTACATGAACAAGTGGTCTTATCTTCATCTAACCACGGCGGATTGGGTTATGGTCTACACCATGCTGGGTGCGGCGTTAATTCTGGATTATTTCACGTTCCAGATTCCACCCAAAGGCAATCAGCAATCCATGGATTCATCGGTATACCTTGCCTGTATATTTATGTTTGGCGGAGCTTTCAGTTTATCTGTGCTGCTTCCTGTCTCCATCATCCTGTTAATCAAAGAGCGCAAGCTTACCTGGTGGAAACATATTGTCAATTTCAGCATCTACAGTCTCATGATTACGGGAGCAGCTGCCGTGTTTGAGTGGACTGGCGGGCAATCGGGAACTCTGGACGGTTATAACCTGATTCCTTATTTTGCAGCACTCGCAGCCTACTTCATCATCAACACGATTACACTTGGCTTATTCTTTCATTTCTCAACAAAGGATGCATTACAGCAGATGAAGCGGGCATTCGTTACCGAATCCCTGCTGGTTTATTTATGTACGCTGATTCTGGCGCTTGTCCTGACGATTCTGGTTGTACACAATGGCGTGCTCGGTCTGTTGTTGTATCTGAGTCTCAGTATTCTGCTCTCCCATGCATTCAAGCAATTGTTTGTCATGTATCAGACCATCGAGGAGAAAGCTAACACGGATCAACGCACAGGTCTGTTCAACCATAGTTATTTTGAAAGTATGCTGGAAAATGAACTGACTACCGCTCGTACGCAAGGAACACCGCTCTGTCTGGGGCTTATTGATATTGATGATTTCAAAAAGTATAACGATCGGTTTGGCCATCTACAAGGCGACAGTCTGCTGGCCCTGCTGGGAGATTTTCTGATGCGCAAGACGGAAGGCACACCTGTTACCGCCTTTCGTTATGGAGGGGAAGAGTTTACTTTGCTCATGCCAGGCATGGAACTGGACGAATCCTACAGGTTCATGAACAAGCTTCGTAAACAACTGAACGACACGCCGTTTGAAGGTGTTGAAGTGTTTCCACACGGTTGTCTCTCCTTCTCTGCTGGCGTCGCGCCCTATCAGGTGGATATGTATAACAAATCCCAGCTCGTGGATCAGGCGGATAAAGCACTGTATTATGCGAAGAAACAGGGCAAGAATAACGTGCACCGCCACGGTAGCAATGATGGCATGGAACACGAGATTGATCTGGTACAGGACGTTCGTGACATTGAGCAGCAGCTCAATCTGTTCAGATACAAGGATATGGATACTTTTAAACATTCCAAACGGGTCTACAAATATGCCCTGGATATCAGTGAATTGCTTGCACTGGACAATGCGGAAAAACGTCGTTTCGTGCTGGGAGCACTGATTCATGACATCGGCAAACTGGAGATTCCTTGGTCCATTCTGAACAAAAAGGACAAGCTCACTGCAGAAGAATGGGAAACGATCAAAGGACATGTCACTTGGGGCAAAAAAATGGTGATCACCAACGATCGCTTCGCCGATCTGATTCCGTATATTGAACTTCACCACGAACGCTATGATGGCAAAGGCTATCCTTACGGCCTGAAGGGTAACGAGATTCCCCGGCTCTGCCGGATGCTGACCGTGATTGACTCCTTTGATGCCATGACGACAGAGCGGCCATATCAGGAAACCAAGAACGTGGAAGAAGCGATTCGGGAGCTACGCGCATGTTCGGGTTCACAGTTCGATCCGGAGCTTGCCGAGTTGTTCATTCAATATATTGAGAAAAGAACCGCTCAGCAACAGTTGCAGTAAGATGAACGGAGCTTCTTCTATAAGCCCCTAAACAAGTCAAAGCGCTATCCCCGGTCTGATCGGAGATAGCGCCATTTTCATTTTCATGGAATGAATCGTACACCAGACAACTTCATTCTCGTGCAGATTCTACATTAAGATTTGGTATTCAGTTCATGTGAGGTCTGATGCAGCTCTTTAATCATCTGCTGCAAAAACATGTTGTCTTGGCGACTGATACCGTGCTGATTGTCTTGAACAAGCATCTGGTGAATGTTCTTTTTGAGCAATTCACTGCGACGTTCCAATACTTCTTGACTCATGTTGTTGCTTCACTCCTTAACATGTTTTGTAATGAATTCACGTTCTATATAAGTATAGAGGACCTTCTCCGATAGGGAAAACGGACTCAGCCTTCCTCAGCTGGTCACACCAACCCTCACCTAGCGTGACAACATTTCACCCCTTGTCATTCTTAGATATCCTTTTAAATACTCCCTGATCCTCCCCAGCTTTCTCCAAAGACACAGACTAGGGTCTTGGACAAGCTTGCGTTATAATGGTCCCATCCCTATATAAATAAAGTACCTAATTAAGCTAATCCTAGATCAAAGGAGTTCTGCATTCATGTCCTATAAACAAATTAAATGGATGATTCTGCTGATCCCCACTTTCACGGTTGGCATCTGGGAATATATTCGCCATCAGTTTCTGATGCCATACCTTTCGATGGACGCCGGGAACTGGTTAACACCCGTCATTGTTTATCTCGTCAGCGTGACACTGCTCAGCCGATTGTTCCACATGCTCGAAGGTGCCAGGGCTGCTCTGGAGCAGGAACGTGCAGCGAAAGCAGCTCTGGAAGCTCGTGACCAATTGGCACGGGAACTTCACGACGGCATATCTCAGTCTCTTTTCCTGCTCTCAGTGAAGACTGATAAAGCAGGCCGTAGTCTGGCAGGCAGCGGACATGAGCATGAGATCCAGGAGATTCAAAAAACCGTGCATGAAGTCAATACATATGTAAGGCAAGCTATCGCCCAGTTGCGTTTTGTTCCTTCCTCTACGGTAACATCAGAAATTATTTCACTGCATGCGCAGGTTGAAGTGCTCGTCAAGGAAACGGTACCTGGTGCACAGATTCATTGGGACCTCAAGGGTGTAACGTTCTCTGCCAAGGAACAAGTGGAACTGCTCGCTTGTATCCGGGAGGGTTTACTGAATGTACGCAAACATGCGCAGGCTACCCGCGTTCAGGTTCACGCGGAAGGTAACCCAATTGCCTGGTTCATTTATATTCAGGATAATGGGAATGGACTACCTGGAGATCCTCTTCATCTGAAGGATCGGTACGGACTGCGAATTACGAAAGAGCGTGCTGCCGAGATGGGGTGGTCTTTTACCCTCGATTCAAGATCAGGGCATACCCGAATGACGATAGGAAAGGAGCATACTTAATATGGAACATGTACGTGTATTGGTTGTTGATGATCATGCGCATGCGCGTGAAGCGATCTGTAGCATTTTATCCGAGGACAGCCTGTTTGAAGTGATTGGTACAGCTTCGAATGGACAGGAAGCGCTGGAGCTCACCGGGCAATGGATGCCCGACCTGATCCTGATGGACGTGCAGATGCCGGGCATGGATGGGCTGGAAGCCACCCGTCAGATCAAGCTGCAATTCCCTTATGTTATTGTTGTTATGGTGACTGTATCGGATGATGTGACCTTTCTGTTCGAAGCATTGAAACAAGGCGCTCAAGGCTATTTGCTCAAAAATCTAACGCCTTCCACCTGGCTTGAATACCTGCGCGCCATCGTCAGTGACGACGCACCGCTCAGTAAGGAACTGGCCTACCGGATTTTGCAGGAGTTTCCCGCACCACGCAGTGAAGATATGCAAGATAACCCGCTAACAGCGCGGGAACTTGAGATTCTGCAATGGGTATCCGCGGGATATACCAATCGGGAGATCGCCGATCAACTCGGTATTTCAGACCAGACCGTGAAGAATCATCTCAAAAACATTTTGCAGAAGCTCCAGCTTGAAAACCGGGTACAACTCACCCGCTATGCGCTAGAGAGCGGGCTTGCGGGACGTAAACTTCGCAAATAGCGCAGTTTCGTAGTGATATGTGAATGGTAGCACGAACGTAACACATACCTATATGAGATTTGTAACACGAGACGAGATGTTGTTCTGCAACGTACACATTCATGCTTTTGTCACATTTATGTAGACCAAATCGTTTTTTTATAGCCCAATGTAGTCATACGCAGTCATTTTGGACAAAGTTATAATGGGTTAGATTGTGCTTAAAGGACCATGAATGACTACAAATCTATAACCTGAGGGTGATGATTTTTTGATTTTTACACGCTTTACCCTGAAATGGGGCAAACGGCACTGGGCATTGGTCACCTGCCTGTTGCTCGTATGCTGCCTTGTTATGCCACAGTGGGCATCTGCCCATGCTTATATTGTTAAGGCTTCGCCAGGAGAAAATGAGATCCTCGTAGCTGCTCCGGAGCGGCTGACGATGGAGTTCAACGAATCCTTGCAGACGGCCTTTTATGATATCAAAATTACCGGACCTGACGGCAATCAGGCAGACGATGGAAATGTACAGATTGATGTGAATCGCCCTCATATTCTGGAGACTGGCCTTCAGGCTGGACTCGGGAACGGGACTTATGCCGTTAACTGGAAAGCTGTATCTGCCGATGGGCACCCCATCCAAGGGGCATATGTTTTCCACATCGGTGAACCATCCGGTTCTCCTGCCGGACTGAGTGATCTTACATCCGGTTCCGGTTCAACAGGTGGACCGCTGAAATGGATCGTTTCCCTGACAGACTGGATTCAGTATCTCGGATTGTCTGTCATTCTGGGGACACTTGCATTCTTGCTGCTGCGAATTGCACCGACATCCATGACAAGAGAACCTATGGACGTTCCGGGTAGCTACAGATTGTTATGGATCAGCTACGCTGCTGCTTCCTTTGCCGCTCTGGTCAGCCTGCCACTGAATACGTTATATGAATCTGGTGTGGCTCTGAACGAACTAAGCTGGGCACTGATCGGAAGTGCGCTCAAGCTGACATCCTTTGGTCAGATCTGGATGTTACAGATACTCATTGTAATGCTGCTGGCCGTCACGATTCTCTCCGGATATGATCGTGATCGATCCATCCGTGCTCGCATCTGGTCTTCTTACGGATCACTCGTGCTCGTGCTTGGATGGCTGTTCTCGCATGCCATGACGGGACATCCGGCTGCGGCGGATCAACGTGCTCTCGCGATTGCTATGGATTTCATACATCTGATTGGTGCCGCTTTCTGGATTGGCGCACTAACCGCCATGGCGATATGTCTGCCCCCACTGGCAGACAAGCTGCCTTCGAAGGTACGAGGAGAAGTTTACTGGGTTGCTATTCGCAGGTTTACCGCCTGGGGGATTGGCGCCGTAGCCGCTCTGGTTGCTACTGGGATATACAGCAGTCTGATTATTCTGCCTGCCCCCGTGCTAACCTCCCTGTTCACTACAGCCTATGGCCTTGTCCTGATCGGCAAGATCGTCCTGCTGATTGTGATGGTTCTCTTTGCATGGCGTCATTCCAGATTGGCAAGAGCAGCAACGGGAAGCAGATTATCCGGCAGCCTGAAAGCCGAGCTTGCTACTGGTGCTGTGATTCTCGCTCTTGCTGCCGTACTGACACATCTGTCTCCAGGACAACCCGCTGCGGTCGGTCCGTATCAGGAAACAAAGACTACAGAAGACGGCTCGTCGATCACACTTCAGGTGAGTCCCAATGTAACGGGAGAGAACCAATTTGAAGTCGATGTGAAACGTGCAGATGGCAGTATCATTAATGATCTGGAACAGATCACCCTGTCACTCACACATCTGGACATGGATATGGGAATCTATGAGATCACCATTCCGAAAAATGATACTGGTGTGTACAAGGCTGAAGATTACATCTCCATGCCTGGACGTTGGAATATCAAGGTACATCTCCTGACCAAAACGCTGGATGCACTGGATGCCGAATTTGAGATTGATACCGCCAAGCCATAGTTACACAACGTTTAAATTGAAAAGTGACCCAATCTAAAATTAGTGTTTCTACAAACTGCAAATGTAGTGAAGGATACGAAATTGATTCTGGAGAAGCGAAGCACTCGCCTTTATTCCCGGATTTCAACTTATTACTATATAAATTGAACTATTATTTACACTGAAACGGAGAGGACAGAAAAAACCTGAAAAAGCGAAGCGTTCGCCTTTATCACCAGATTTTCTCCTTAAGAAAAGGGAATCAAAAAATCTGGGGATAACAGCGATTGGAAGGTTATTCTGTCATCGGAGTGCATGTGTAAACCATCTTTAGTTCAATTTATATAGTTGAATCAAAAAAATCGGGAATAACGGTAATCGAAAGAACCATTCGTAACCGAACGGTGCCTTTGCAGAACGTAGACACTCATTTAAGAGAATGGGCCGCATCATATATGATAAGAACTGAAAGGGGTTATTTATTTTGAAGAAAACATCATGGATTTCCAAACTAACATCCACTATCGCAACAGGTACCGCAGCATTCATGTTATTCGCCGGATTCGCGAGCGCTCACGTTACCGTTAGCCCATCCGTTGCACAGACAAGCGCATGGCAGACGTACACGATTAAGATTCCATCCGAGAAAGAACTGCCTACGACCAAAATTACCATGAAAGTTCCGAAAGGTGTTGCATTCAAGCAATATCAACCACTGGCAGGCTGGAAAATCACTACAGAGAAGAACGATTCCAATGAAGTAACATCAATTACGTGGGAGATTGACGGCGATAACGAGGGAATTCTGGCAGGACAATTCCAGCAGTTCAACTTCGTTGCACAGAACCCTAAGGCGGAAAGTGAAGTAGCTTGGGATGCATTCCAATACTACAGCGATGGCAGCATCGTAGAATGGACAGGCCAACCAAGTGATGCCAACCCGCACAGTATCACAACGATTAGCGAAGATCCGGCTGCTGCTGGTAATGCTGCGGCAGGTGGAGGTCATGCCAACGATGGACACGATAGTGCAGGTACAGAAGGCGCCACTGGGGATAATGCAGCTACCGACGATAGCAAAGATAACGATGACACCACCCTGGGCGATGCACTCAATGACACCGTTACAGGTGAGCCAAGCAACACGGATACAGACCCGGGTACGCTGAAGCTTCAACAAGCAACGTTGATCGTATCCATTCTGGCTCTGATTCTGTCCTTCTTGGGAATCGCGTTGGCTACACGCCGCAAAAAACGTTAAGAACTAACTCACAGATTTACGAAAACCTGAGAAAAATTCAGATAACAAAGAAGCCTATGGCACCGGGATCAAACCCGGTATGCCATAGGCTTTTTAGCTATCATCATCTTGATTGGCTACCCATGTTCCCGTGGTTTAGAACTAATCATGCTGCTCCACGGTCACACTCTTATCCAAGCTGATTGCCATCCGCAATATGGCATCAGCCTTACCCCTTTTTAGCGTTCCTGATCCGTCTGGATCATGATCTCAATGTATTGCAGCAAGCTTTTCTTCTGCTGTTCAATGGATTGAATACGTCTGGACAGGCCCGCAAAAAACTCTTCAATCTGCTGCCTTGTATGGTCAGCAGACTGGCCTTTCCAATCGTTCAGGCGACTGTATAACGCCCTCGCTTCCTGTTCATCGGCTTGCAGACGGGCAAGCAGCTGTGTCAGTTCTTTTTCCGCGATTCGAAGATCATTCAATTCCACCAGCAATTGTCCACCCACTTGCATTCCCCTCCCCCATGTACGTGATATCGACATTAACCAACCTGGTTCCTAATTAAAATGAACCGGACTCTCGTCCGCCTGCCGGAAAGCATCTGCTTTCTCATCAATAAAGTTCAGGAACTGACTGGTATGTTTCATATGCCATGTGCTAAGTTCTTGAATTGACGCGTCCAGTTGGGTGACAATCGGCTCCAGCCTGCGACTGCGGCTTGTATGCAGGTATTGAGCCATGCGGCTTCGTACCTGGTTTAGCTCAGCATTGCATTGTTGTGCATTTTGCTTCCACCGCGAAGCGACACTTTTCAGTTCTTCCGGCGTTACCTGAATCAGACCTGAAGCCGCAGCAGCCGAAGCCATACCTCCACCGCCACCAGACTTGGAACGTAACGGACCTAAGTTCTTGCTCAACGGTCCCATGTGATCCATAAGGCGTGGTGAATAGCGAATTCTCTCTCCAGTAATCGGATCGTACAGATCATTGGATATGTAACCATTTTTGAAATCATATTGATCCAGACTGTGATAGTTTTCCCCGCCAAATGAGTTCTTGGCTTTATCGATAATACTCACGCCGTCATTCGCCGAGTCATAATCGGAGTTGATGTAATAGGTCGATCCCACATGCCGGTCATATCCTCCCAGCGTTCCGCTGGCTACCAGATCACTGGGATTGGCATAGTTCACAACCTGCCCGTCAAATGCACCCGCTTCAGCCCGGCGCCGCATTTCTGGCGTCAAATTACCCATTACAGATGGTGCACTAAATGTCACGGCTGGAATTCCTGTATAAGCAGACGCATATTGTGCATTTCCCCCGCCCAAGGAATGTCCGGTCATCGAGAAATTCAGATCCTTATGCTTGTTCTGCATGTGATTTGCGTAGTCTTCGGATTGATACATCTGATTGGCCCAGCCTGTAGGGGAAACGGTTTTTTCAATATCCTTTACGCGATCACCCGTCCAGTTCTCCACATCTCTTACCCTGTCACCAGCCCAGTCCTCCACTTTGGATATCCCCGTGAAGTCCTTGACACCTTCGACCCCTTTGTCGAGCCAATCCGGCGTAAGATTATTGACAAAATTCCCGGCCTCCTGCTGGCCCTTACGAATCAATTCTCCGCCCCCAATGCGGCCATCCATGACAAAGTCAGGTACAGAGCGATCCAAGGATGCACTTCCTTCTGTACCACGATAAGCAATGACAGCTTCCTTGGTCTCGGGATTATAAAATGTTACAGCATCAAAACCGGAAAATTTATTGCTTTCCGTCCCCTCAAGGACCTCCCATCCGGGAAGTTCCGTTAATTTGTCTCCAGCCTTTTGATCCTGGTAGGCTAGATCAGACATCGTTTTATACGTTTCATCATCAATATTGGACCCGTTACTCAATAACTACACCTCCCTTTATTTGTCGTATGGATTATGTCCCTTGGCCATCATCACTTCCTCAATCTCAGGGCTAATGACCAGGTTCTTGGTTACTTTCTTTTTGTAGTCGTACGAAATGCCAAAGCTCTGATCTTCATGATCTTTCACATGCCCTTTCAGCCCAATCTGGGACACTGCCATTTCCGGCAACAACTCTTTGCTTGTAATTACAACATCCAGTTCAAACTTCTGCTTGAAGTGCTGAATTACGGTTGCTTCAGCTTCTTGGTATAGAGCTTCCTTCTCACTTGCATTCATGTTCTGACAACCTCCCAAAAATATAGTAAACACCATCATTAGTGTGAACAAACCCTTCAACCATCCTGCACGTTTAATACGGATCCCCCCTCATGATAGAATCGAGGCATTCACTATATGTGAAGTACACCCTATTCATCTGTTACCTGCATCATAGTACAAAATCAACATGAGCCATATCGGCTAACAGAATCGTTTTCATGTAACTTTCTTCCTATATGATTCAAATAGAACACTTTGGTGTACATTACCCACTTTCCTAATTCTTGCATCAAGTACATCATAATTTTCCCATACACGACAAAAAGAGCCTGCTCCTTGAAAGAGCGGCCCTCCTTTTGCATGATTTACTGTTATGCCAATGCCATCTGCAGCGCAGTCAGCGCAATCCCGATAACGAATCCGGTAACGGCTCCGTTGATCCGAATCCATTGCAGATCCTGTCCAACCTTATCCTCAATCATCGAAACCAAAGTGGCATTGTCCATTTTGTCCACATTTTCGCGTACCAGTTTACCGATTTTGGAATGGTTTTTCTCCAGCAGTGTTGTGACGCCATTTATAATCTTGGCATTCATGCCTGTCATCAACTCGTCATCTGCCCGCAGATCAACCAATACCCGCTCAATGGCAGGCAGTGCATACGTATCTACATACTGTCCATCTTCCATCGCGGCGAGCGCCTTGTCTCTCAGTTCGGTGAGTTTGTTCAGCACCGTTTCCTCTGCGTTCCAGCCCTCCAGCATATTGTTCTTCCAATTGTTGATTCCATCTTGCATAGCCTCGCTCATTGCCAGACGCACCGTCTGGGTACGTACCACATCAAGCACCTTGTACCTTAGAGCACTGCCTTCACGTTTCATATCCTCTACCCGATCGAAGAGATATCCTTGTAAAATGCCACCCAGACGCTCCTCGTTCATATAACCCAGGAACGCATTCATCGCAAACTGCATCAATCCGTTCATCTGAATGCCACTAATGGCTTTCATGCCGCTTTCACCCAAAAACATGATCGTCTCGGGTTTAACCAGCCACTCCTCGGCTTGCTTCAGTCCGTAGTCCAACGCTTTGGCGTCATAACCCCGCTCCGTCATCTGGTGGGCAGCCCGTTCCAGAATCGGACCCAGATCAAAGGCGCCCGCTTGTGACTTGATCTCACGTGCTACGAGCGGAGCAATCTGCTCTAACGGCAGACCCGCCAGAATTCGTTTGCAGAGCGTATCAATCATGATTTTGATCCCATCACTGTGAAGCTCACGTGTGAACGTATCGAGCACCGTCTCTGCTGCTTTGAAATCTGCAATTTTCTCGGTAATGCTGTCTTTGTTGAGCAAGTTATTCTCTACTGCGGAGACCAGACCTTCCGTCATTTTATCCCGATTTTTCGGCAACAATGCCGTGTGTGGAATGGGAATGCCAAGCGGGTGACGGAATAATGCGGTAACGGCGAACCAGTCCGCAAGTCCACCCACGAGTCCCGCTTCAAATGATCCTACCAGCAACTTGCCCACAGGAGCGCCCTGGAACGGCAAGGATGCAGCAAATCCTGCTCCCATCACTACGAGAGACCAGGCAGCTGCTTTTTTGGTTTGTTTAGGTTTAGCCATTGTATTCTTGCTCCTTTATCGTTAATCGTACGGTCCGGTCTGTACCCGATCCCGTACTTCGTCTGTTCTTATGTAAACCCTCCAATTACAAAGTCTTGACTTCCATGTTTCGTATACTTCATCTTATCACCCACAAGCGTCAAAACCAAACCTCTGGTTGAAGAAAAAGGATAATAGCGGCGTTTGTTTCGTAAAATGGATCGCTCCCTTTTCCAATACAAGGAAGAGTTTAGTATAATCATTCAAGACGGCCCTTCGATATCGATTGGCTGCTGAACAGCAGGGTAATTACATAGTGGAACAATGAATCAATAAGAGGAGGAATTTCGGACCATGAAACACGTGCAGGACACAACCACGCTCTATAACGGAGTCAAAATGCCATGGCTGGGTTTTGGGGTATTCAAAGTTAAAGACGGAGACGAAGTCGTTCATGCTGTCAAAACAGCCATTCAAGCTGGTTATCGCAGCATCGACACAGCCAAAGCGTATAACAACGAAACAGGTGTCGCTCAGGGTATTCGTGAATCTGGAGTAGCTCGTGAGGATCTGTTCATTACCACGAAAGTATGGAATAGCGATCAGGGATATGAATCCACGCTAGCTGCCTTTGAAGCCAGCATGGAACGACTTGAACTGGAGTACCTGGATCTCTATCTCATCCACTGGCCGGTTAAGGGCAAGTACAAAGATACATGGAGAGCGCTGGAGAAACTCCATAAAGAAGGACGCATCCGGGCGATCGGTGTGAGCAACTTCCAGATTCACCATCTGGAAGACTTGATGATTGATGCCACGATCAAACCGGCAGTTAACCAGGTAGAGCTTCACCCACTATTGATTCAGTCAGAGCTTCGTGAGTACTGCAACAAACATCAGATTCAGATTGAAGCCTGGTCTCCGCTCGGACAAGGTCATCTGATGGATCATCCGTTGCTGAAGGACATCGCCGCCAAATACAGCAAGTCCCCCGCACAAGTGATTTTGCGCTGGGATCTGCAGAACGGCATCGTGACCATACCGAAATCCGTCACCCCTGAGCGTATTCGCGCGAACGCCGACCTCTACGATTTTGAGTTAACTTCGGAAGAAATAGAGCAGATTAACGGCCTGAACGAGAACAAACGCTTTGGTTCTGATCCAGATAACTTTAACTTCTAATATAAGCAGATGAATTCGATTACACCCGCCTTCGATCTTGGAAGAGCGGGTGTTTTGGTATGTGATGTTATAGGTAAACTATTCGTTGTTAAGAATGGAGGCGAGGCTCTTTATCCTATTCAGGGTCAAAAGAAAAAAGTTTTTTTGACCGTTTAGAACTATTTCTTCTCCTCATCAGTCTAACGAGTGTCAAGCGAACTCAAGCACTTCTATAGAATCCAGGCCTGGAACAAGCGGTGACTTGAATATTTAGGTTGATCAGGGGGGATCAGGAGTGATTAGACTGAACCATAAAAAGACAAAAGAAGAACAGTTCAGCGAAAAAATAACAGAGATTCAAAATAAATTATATCGACTGGCATACTGCTATGTTAAAAATGAACAAGAAGCGCTGGATATCGTATCCGAAGCGGTCTACAAAGGGTTCATCGCTTATGGAAAGATGGAGTCCATGACTTATTTTGATTCCTGGATGTCACGAATTGTGATTAACACAGCGATAGATCATATTCGACGTAACCAGCGAGTGACCTATATGGAGGATCATGTGCAGGAGTTTGTGGCTCCAGAGCGAGGGGCGTCGCTAGAAGAAAAAATGGATCTATATGACGCACTGGACCGGCTTATCCCCGAGGAAAGAGCCTATATTATATTAAAATTCTTTGTGAATCTTCCTTTTCGAGAGATGGCTGAAGTGCTCTCCATACCGGAAAATACAGTTAAGTCCAAATTCTATCGTATTATCAAAAAATTAAAAATTTATTTGATTGAAGGAGAGGTTGAGAACGTATGACAGGAAAAGATCGTTACGAAAATATTGAAATCCCTGCTCAACTTACTGATGTTATTCATCATGCCCAGAAAAGAGTTGCTGCTCGCAAGAGTTCATCTCGAATGATTCGTTATGCTTCAGTCATAGCGGCATGTGCTGCTTTTCTCTTCGTGGTGAACATCCCTTCCGTAGCAAACGCCATGTCCAAAATACCTGTGGTCGGAACGATTGTTCAGGTACTTCAATTCGGCGATGGCGGCAAGATTACCGATGGAGTAACTGTGGGATCGGAAGCAACCGAAAATACGCTTAAAATCAATTTTAGCACTGACGAGCAAGCTCAGACTAATGATGCACCCCATTATAATGTGGTACACAAAGAAGCACCGAATCGTATCCTCTTCACTTTTAGCGGTGCACGTTACATGGATATAGAGAAAGTCAAAGCAGACTTCATGACCCAGCCTTTAGTGAAAGATGTTTATGGTTCCATGATTTTAGACGACTCTTCCGTCGGATTCGTAGTTGTACTAAAAGAAGGGGTACAGTATGCCGTAACGGAATTCAAGAACCCTGGATACCTGGAAGTGAAACTGACTTCCGACGGCAAACCGGTCACACCTTGGAAAGTATACTCTCTCCGCACAGAATCAATGCCTTTTGGAGAATCAATGGGTATAATTAAAGAATCCTATTCGGATAAGGACATCTCTTTCCTCAAAACGTCCACTGGTGAGTTTACAGCAGTTATTGGAGAATATCTTACCGCTGAAGAAGCTGAACAGAAGCTTAAAGAACTCGCTCAGCAACCGGATTATCATGAGGAGTTTTATGTGGACAGCTGGATGAGTAACGAGAATCCCAAGTGATCAGTTATTGCCAAAAGTGATGCTTATTCAAAAGGGAATGATCTATCCCTGAACTGGGTACAGACCTTAGCATACTTAATACGCGCAATCCAAAAAAATCCCGATTCGGATGCCTATGCACCTGGATCGGGATTTCGTGATAAAAGTTATACTTAGCCTTTGGATACCAGCTTGAAATCATCAAAGTGGAAACCTGGCGCTACTACGCAAGTTACCAGTACAGGCTCATCGCCCAGTGGACGCGCTGTCTGCCATACGCCGGCAGGAACGAGCACCTGTGGTGATTGCCCCGCAGCAATATCCATCCCCAGAACAAGAACTTCCTCGTTCTCCGGGTTCTCCCCGTTGCCGCCCAGCTTCAGTTCAACCGGACTACCGCTGTGCCACAACCAAAGTTCATCGGACAGAACCGTATGCCACTCGGAGATTTCATGTGCATGCAGCAGGAAATATGTGGAACTTGCCGAGAATCGTGGGCCGGAGTATGTATCCGGCAGAACGGACTGTGGAATCTGATAAGATGCCTTCCATTCTTCCTTATACCAACCGCCTTCAACGTGAGGCTGCATATTGAGCGCAGCAACCAATGGCGATAATTCATGTGTCGTCATAACCTGTTTCCTTCCTTCCAAATCATATTGGAGACACTCCTTAACCAGAGTTTCGCCTCTCTCCCCCTACTCTAAAACATCATTCAAGTTTTGTCACCTTGACAGTACATATGGGCCATGCCAGATTCGTTCTCTCGGTTTTTAACGATAGGATTAAAGAAATATTTCATTTCCAATGATAGCGTTTACAAAAAGATGGATTTTCCGTTATGATATGGATATCGCTGTTAATCCGTGAAGCAGAGGGGAGCTGTACCATGAGTCTCATAGAGGATCGGATTGGACCCAAATACCGAATCGGTGAACATTCATTTACCATTGAACATATGCGAAGACATGATGGGAATGGTATGCCACAACCTCACGCTCATCCATTCTACGAACTGTATTACTTGCTTGAAGGTGAACGAGTCTATTCCATGAATGGTCAGATTCTGTCCGCCCGCAAGGGTGATTTCATTCTGATTAATCCACACGATGTACATACCACCTCCAAAGGAAGTATTCCCGGCTTCGAACGGATATTAATCGGTTTTTCGCCTGCTTTTGCAACGGGGATGGAACTTGGCATATGTGGTCTGCTGCCTTTTAATTGTTCAAGACTCCTTCGCCTGCCTGAAGCGGAACAGCCCGAGATGGAGCGTATATTGTGGCAGATGCTGCAAGAATGCAAAGAGCGACGCCCTCACTATGAGATCGCCGTAAGAAGTCTGCTTGCCCAACTTTTGATCCGTATTCATCGGGTAGAGGAGAACATCCGGCAGTCATGCCCCGGCCCCTTGCATCCGATGCAGGACAAAATCAGTGAAATTGTCACTTATGTGAATAAAAACTATACCGAACCACTTACGCTGGAGGGTGCAGCCAATCGTTTTTATATCAGCCCATCCTATCTGAGCCGGATGTTCAGCCGATTTACGGGGTTTCGGTTCAGCGAATACTTGCGTGTTGTTCGTATCCGGGAAGCACAGCGAAGACTGCTTTCCACACAAGAGCGTGTACAAATGATCGCAGAGAAGGTAGGATTTGAGCATACGGCTCATTTTAACAAAACATTCAAACAGGTTACCGGTACAACACCGCTGCGCTATCGCAAGGAACACCGGTAGATCATCCGATAACTTCATATAAAAGCCGAGTGGGTGGCCTTGCTCCAGAGATTACGCATCCCTTATATCGTGAAGCACCACGATTACTGGATCTATGGCTACGCCACTGCGGCTGAGTTTGACCAACTTGTATAAACCTTATTACATAACTTTTACCTGCGAATGATCACACCACTTCGTACCTCGGGACCAACAGAGATCTGGCGACCTTCTGTATCGGCATCACCTTCTCGGCAGACAATGCCTGCGGATTCGTGTCCTGTCACCATCAGAAGTCGGCCATCTGCGCCTTTGCCCTGAATGCTCTCTAACTCTGCCCCTTTGCACTGGTGCAAATGAACCAGCGGACCTTCGGTGATCTGCGCCTGCAATTCAGCGATATGCAGATGTTTCGCATGAGCACATTGGATACCACTGCGAGCTTGCACGCTGTAACGCTGGATGATCACCCCATCCAAAGGCAGTTCTGGCAATCCACTCACAAGCAATGCAGTGTCGGCACCGGCACAGACCACATCCGATATTCGAATATCCCGGAACACTGGCGTCTCTTCGCTAATCTCCTGAGACAGATCACTGCCCCGGGCAGAGCCTTCCTGATTTGCATAGAAAAAGGAAAACGAGATGGCTTCCATAATGATATCTTTCATATATATGCGCTCAATCTGAATGTCCTCGACCACTCCGCCGCGCCCACGTGCGCTTTTGAAGCGAAGTCCAATGTCCGTTCCGATAAACGTACAATCCGATACTCGCACATGCCGCACACCACCGGACATTTCACTGCCAATGACAAACCCGCCATGACCGTGATACACCGTGCAATCCCGAATGGTGATGTACTCCGATGGCAGGCCAAGCTCACGGCCTTCGGCGTCCTTGCCTGATTTTAGACAGATCGCATCATCACCGACATCGAATATACTCTTCTCCACCACCACATGACGACAGGATTCAATGTCCAGCCCATCTCCATTCTGAGAAAACCACGGATTCCGCACACTCACGTTACGAATGGTGACATGCTCAGATGCCCAGGGGTGCAGATTCCATGCAGGTGAGTTCTGGAACGTTGGACCGTCCAGCAATACCCGTTTGCATCTCCGTAAACTGACCATGTTGGGGCGCAAAAAGTCTCTGACTTCTTCATAGGCAGCGGTATCACTTACCTGCTCCTGATGCAATCGATTCGCAATGGTGCCGCCTTCAAGTGCAGCTGTGGTAGGCCACCAGATTTCTTCATCCCCACCGGATTGCTCTACAACACCACCGGAAGCGACCAATTGGTTCCATTGTGAAGTGGTCATTTTGGAGCGTTTCACCGGACGCCATGCCTCCCCGCCCCCATCCCATATCCCCTCACCAGTAATCGCAATATCCTCCAGTTGATCACCATCGATTGGGGATTGGCAACGTACCACCTGCCAGCCTTCGAAGCTTGATGCAATTAATGGGTATTGATCAAAATCTCGGCTAAATGTAACCAGTGCCCCTGCTTCCACATGTAGCTCAATCCGGCTGCGCATTACAATTGGGCCTGTGAGCCATACCCCGGCAGGAATTACGATTCTTCCACCTCCTGCTTCAGCACATGAAGCGATGGCAAGTCGGAACATCTCCGTATTATCTGTTACGCCGTCTCCAACAGCTCCATAGTCTGTAAGCTGAAAATCCTGAGCAGGGATGACAGGCAAATTGGCTTCATAAGCTCGAACATCGGACTGGGCACCTGCTCCTGTCGACATTGGGGAGTGATATGTATTCATCGTGCAGAATCATCCTCTCTACATGTAATGGAATTGTTATGGGATCAATGATCAATATATCGCTTTTACTTTCTTTACTTACGTTCAAACGGACACTCTCTCACTCCATCATATCAATGGCATGACGTGTAGGGTTGAGCTTTCTTGCCATGTACACGTGGAACTTGATGCTATTTGTTTTGTTAATCAGAGTCATAAATCAAACATCACTTCCAGTATACTCTATACAACTATTACAAAGGTTGGAAAACAACTAGGAGAATAGATTCATTTTTCTGTCAGGATTCGTCACAAGGGAATTAATAACATGACAGATATATAACATATTTTCTGGCTATAGCCCTAGGTTACCCATTACTTATGTCATGTTTTATCACAAACCAATTGCCATAAGCAGGATGACTATGTATGATTAAATAACTAGTTTCAATTTATTCCTTATTATCCCTTTTACACACAGACGTTGCAGAAAGGATGGGGTGTACTCTTGATTGAATTTAGGGGTGTCCAGAAGCATTTCGGTCATTTTCATGTCCTCAAGGATATCCATCTTCACATTGAAGAAGGAGAGGTCGTCGTCATTATCGGACCTTCCGGCTCCGGCAAAAGCACATTACTCCGCTGTATTAACCGCCTGGAGACCATTACCGAAGGTGAACTTGTCGTCAGTGGGATTCCTCTACATCAGAAAAAGGTGGACATTAACCTCTTCCGCCGTGACATCGGCATGGTATTTCAACACTTCAATCTGTATCCTCACAAAAAAGTCATCGATAACATTACCCTTGCACCCATGAAGGTGCGCAAACAACCCAAAGAACAAGCAGCCGCAACAGCAATGAAGTATCTGACCCGAGTGGGCATTGCCGACAAAGCAGACAGTTATCCCTCCCAGTTGTCCGGTGGACAGCAACAACGGGTAGCCATCGCCAGAGGACTCGCCATGGAGCCCAAAATCATGCTTTTTGATGAACCTACCTCCGCACTCGATCCCGAGATGATCGGGGAAGTCCTCGATGTTATGCGTTCCCTTGCCCATAATGGCATGACCATGGTCGTCGTTACCCATGAGATGGGATTCGCCCGCGAAGTTGCGGACCGGGTCATCTTCATGGACGAAGGCCGAATTGTTGAAGAGGCCAACGCTGCTGAATTTTTTGACAACCCCAGAGAAGAACGAGCACAGCAATTCCTGAGCCGTCTGATTCATCATTGAGAATAATCCAATATTCCATTTTGAAAGGGGTCTTTATTCATGAAGAAATTATTGAAATGGCCATCATTTATGCTTGTCCTCATTCTCTCCCTTGTATTGTCAGGTTGTAGTACAGGTACAGATACACCTTCAGCGAGCGGTGGTGGTGACGCCGAGGCGAAAGGCACAATTGAGCGGATTAAGGAACGCGGCAAGCTCATTGCCGGTGTGAAATACGATACGAAGTTGTTTGGCTTGAAAGATCCCGCAAGTGGCAACGTTGAAGGGTTCGATATTGATATCGCCAAGGCACTCGCCAAACAGATCCTTGGAGATGAGACAAAGGTCGAACTGAAAGAGGTCACTTCCAAGACGCGTATTCCCATGCTGCAAAATGGAGATATCGACATCATCATCGCCACAATGACGATTACGGATGAGCGTAAGGAACAGGTAGATTTCAGTGATGTTTATTTTGAAGCAGGGCAGTCCCTGCTGGTGAAAAATGACAGTGCAATTACCGGCTTGGAAAGCCTCAGCGGAGTGAAAGTACTCGCGGTGAAAGGTTCCACATCCGCTCAGAATATTCGCGAGAAAGCCCCGGATGCTGAGGTGCTTGAATTCGATAACTATCAGGATGCATTCACTGCTCTCAAAGCAGGTAAAGGCGAAGCGCTGACCACAGATAACATCATCCTCATCGGCATGCAACAGACGGATAACAGCTTCCAATTGGTTGGTGGCAATTTCACAAGCGAACCTTATGGTATGGCCATTCGCAAAGGCGACACTGCCTTCGTGGAGGAAGTCAACACGCTGCTCAAAAGCATGAAAGATAGCGGGGAATATGACACATTACATGAGAAATGGCTGGGCGCGAAGCCCGAGTAACCCGAATTAAGATAGGTAAGCGGCGAATTCGTCTGCTGGATGCGAAGCATGAGCAGACGTAATCGCCGTTTCTACATCTGGAGAACGGAGGCTTCGCCTATATGGGCACATTGGATTTCAGCGTACTAATGCGACACTCGGATCGTTTTCTGGAAGGGTTCCTGAATACCATTCAAGTGAGCATTATGGCTCTCATTGGCAGCTTTATCCTTGGCGCGATCCTGGCTATCTTTCGGATATCCCCTGTGAAACCGCTGAACTGGATCGGCACCGCTTTTGTGGAATTTATCCGAAACATCCCATTGCTGTTGGTTGTGTTTTTCTTCTATCTTGGACTGCCTGCACTAGGCATCTCGCTGGATGGGTTTGTCTCCGGCACTCTGGGTCTGACTATCTACACCGCCGCTTTCATTGCCGAAGCAATCCGAGCGGGCATTCAGACGGTGCCGCGTGGACAACTGGAAGCAGCAAGGTCCTCCGGCTTGTCCTATGTACAGGCCATGAACCTGATCATTCTGCCCCAGGCCATCAAAATTGTGTTGCCGTCCATCGGCAACCAGTTCATCAATTTGGTCAAAAACTCATCCATTCTTGCCGTTGTCGCCGGTATGGATCTTATGTATTTTGCCGACCTGGTTAACTCGGATACATTCCAGCCGCTAAGTGTGTACACCATTGTTGCGCTGTTCTATCTGGTGCTGACACTACCACTCAGCTTTCTGGTGCATTATATGGAGCGCAGGTTTGGACAGAGCGATGCAGAGGCGCGCAACACGAAGGGCAAACCGAAAAAGAACAAACCGGCAGGTCAGGTCACCATGTAACAGATTGACTTGTCCCTGCGCAGATTTTTCGGGAAATATATTGGCTTGTCCATGCCCCATCTATTGATCTTCAATATTCCATTCCTGCATACAGAAGGAGGCTAATAAAATATGGACTTTAGCGGGGCCTATGCGTGGCCCAACCTTCGTTTCCTGCTTCAAGGATTCCTGATTACCCTGCAGGTAGCAGGGCTATCCATTATATTCAGCTTTGTGCTTGGCACTGTGCTGGGTACGATCCGGTTTACCCGTATCCCTGTTCTGTCACAGATCGTGGCAGTGATCGTGGATACGATCCGGAATCTGCCACTGTTGCTCATCATTTTCTTCATTCACATGGTACTTCCACAGCTCGGGATTAAAATGTCCGTCTTCTGGTCCACGGTCGTTGGACTGAGTCTGTTTGAAGGCGCGATGATTGCCGAGATCGTCCGTAGCGGTCTGAAGTCCGTTGAGCGCGGTCAGGTGGAAGCTGCCCGCTCCTCGGGCTTGAGCTACATGCAGACCCTCGGTGGCATCATCATGCCACAGGCGCTACGCCGCATGTCCCCGCCGATGGTCAGCCAGTTCATCTCACTCCTGAAGGATACTTCACTGGCGATCATCATCTCTCTGCCGGAGCTGATGCACAACGTGCAGATCCTTGGCGGTCAAAGTTTCGATTACATTATCCCGGCCCTGCTGCTCGCAGCCGTATTGTATTTTGCCATCAACTACGCGCTGTCCATTGTCGCAAGGCGACTTGAGGCACGGATGAATTGATAATCAGAGGGAATAAGTCATGAAAGAATACGAAACATGAAGGAATAGACTCGAAGGAAAGAATCTAATAAATGAAAAGAATGAGAACGCCCCAAAAACTCTAAATTCACCTATGCTATGCAGTGGATTTGGAGTCTTTGGGGCTACAATTATGCTCATCATTCAATTCACGAGCTTCCCACCAATTTCTAACGAACTGAAGGAAGCTTATTTAGCCTTTTTCGGGACATTTTCTAATCTAACGAATCGTAGACGCTCTATTCTTCCGATTTACCCCGCTTTTACCCCCTATTACAGGGTTTTGAGTAAAATAACTTCACTGAGATTCGTTACATTTTTCATTTCAGCTTATATTCCTGAATTAGACGTCTCAGGTTCGTTAAAACGTACGCCACCGCGAATTAAATAAACACCCACTCCCACTATTAATGATTCACCCGATCGCCCAATTCGTCCACAATCAGCTCTCATCTGCTAGATCGCTGCTCCGTTGCGACGTAATTCCGCCTGTAACAGCTCGATCGGCAGTTCCACCGGGTCCAGCTTCATCTTCACTGTTAGTGCAGCCGCTGTTCCCGCGGCCTCCCCGGTAGCCATACAGCTTGGAGTCAACCTTGTCGTTGCATGCGCCTCATGTGTGGTGGAGATGCAGCGTCCTGCCGCCAGCAGATTGCGGATATTGCGAGAGATCAGACAGCGATACGGAATATCGTACGCCCCATCTCCCTCTATAAAGGCAGCCACAACGCCTTGACCCGAAGGGTCATGAATATCAATCGGGTAACCGCTTCTAGCGATCACATCGTCAAACTTTCGCCCTGCAACCACATCCGCCTGGGTCAAAGCGTAATGTCCAATGATCCGTCTCGATTCACGAATACCAATCTGCGGTGCTACTGCCGAGATCGAAGCCCGTTCGAATCCAGGCACATCACGCTGCAAAAACTCAGCGATCATCAGCACCTGCTTCCGTCCTTCCTGTTCCGCAGAGGTCAGATCCTCGGCATCCGTCGCATCAAGTCCCTGCACCCGCGTACAATTAATCAGCACTTCATCCTCTGCCGGTCCGGTAAAAAATAATACCTGGTCGCGATTAATCGGCACACCTGCTTTTTTCCACTGGGAGTAGAAGCCGCTTACCCCGGTTAACGGAATGCTGTCCAGCTCCGAGAAGGGGGTCTTGGCATAGAAATCCTCCGGGTGCTCCAGCATGTATTGTTTCACTTGTCCAAGATCCACACCACGCATACGGAATTTCATGGTCATTGGCTGTGACTGATGGTCGCTGTCTCGTCCCTTTGCCACAGAAGCACCCGCAAGATAACCCAGATCCGCATCCCCGCTTGAATCCACGAATACGTTCGCCTGGAACTCCGTTCTTCCAGACTTGTTGGTCACTCGCACCGCTTCCACCCGATCCTCTACAACGACCACCTCGTCCACAAAACTGTGCAACAGAAGCCGGACACCTGCCTCCCGCAACATCTCTGCCGCAACCACCTGAAAGATGGCTGGATGGTAAGGCGTGACGGTATGCACAAATCCAACCGTATCGCGCAGATGCCCCGGAGAGCCGCCACGCGCCTGCAAACGATCCACAATCTCCTGCGCAATACCTTTAATGACCTGCTCACCGCGCTCCGTATGGAAAGTCATCCAGGGATAGACCATAGCGGCAGTTGACATCCCGCCCACGAATCCATATCGCTCCACCAGCACTGTTCGTATCCCCTGCCGTCCAGCCGCAATGGCTGCCGCTATACCCGCAGGGCCCCCTCCCACAATAACGACATCTGCCTCTTCCCTTTTCATGCTCATCCGTTCACGCAAATGTTGTCCCTCCTTCCATTCTATTGCACGTATTGCAAGGCTTACTCTTTCAATCCCGTCATGGCAACCCCCTCAATGAAGCGCCGCTGTGCCAGGAAAAAAACAATAAGCAGTGGCAAGGTTGCCATGACGGTGGCACTCATCAGATATTGCCAGGCTGTACCCACTTCATCTGTAAACAGGGATAATCCAAGCGGCAGCGTCATTAGATCACGCGAGTTAATGAAGATTAACGGATCAAAAAACTCATTCCAGATCGTCACAAACGTGAAGATCGTCAGCGTAGCCATACCCGGCTTGGCAATGGGCAGCATAATTCGCGCATATATCCGGAATCGGTTGCAACCATCAATCATCGCCGCTTCTTCCAGTTCCGTTGGCACCGTAATGAAGAACTGCCGCATCACAAAGATGCCAAACACACCACCCGCACCAAAGATCGGCAGTAAAATCAGCGGGAGATGGGTATCAATCCACCCCAGTTGCCGCATGAACAGAAACATCGGTATGGCCGTCACCTCATGGGGAATCATCATCGCACTTAGCAGAATGAGAAATACCACATTCCGTCCCTTAAACGGGATTTTGGCGAATGCATAACCGGCGAGAGATGCAAAGAATACCGTTCCCAGCACAACCAACGCAGAAATGTAGATACTGTTCCAATAAAAACGGTGAAACGGAATCAATCGAAAGACATCGATGTAGTTCTGAAATCGGAAAGTATCCGGTATCCACTGCGGTGGATAGGTGAATATGCTCTGGGGTTCCTTGAATGATGTCGATATCATCCAGATAAATGGCACAATCATAATGAGCGAGATCAGAGTCAGCAACAAATACGTCCCCAGAGTACTTCCTATCTTCCGCCCCGAAGGACTAGGCATCGCCTTCATTGAATACCCACCTCTTTCGGAGCTGCCATTGCAGCAGCGTCAGAATTAGCACGATCAAGAACAGTACATATGCCAGAGCAGAAGCATAGCCAAACTGAAATAATTTGAATGCTTTTTCCCAGATATAATAAACCAATACCTTGGTGCTGTTGCTCGGCCCGCCCTGTGTCATCACATAGATCTGCCCGAATACTTTGAGTGAACCAATCACGGTCATGACTACAGTCAGAAACACCGTTGGCGTGATCATGGGCAGCGTGACGTGAAAGAAGGTTCCCCTTTTACCCGCCCCGTCTAATGTTGCTGCTTCATACAGTGAACGCGGTACCTGCTGAATGGCTGCAATGAACAGTACCATATTCAGACCGACATTTTTCAGCACACTTGTCACAATCACCGCAGGCATCGCCAGATCCTGATTGTAAAGCCAGGCCGGACCCTTAATGCCGGCCATCAACAGAAGCTGATTAATCAATCCCGACTCTGTCGCATACATCAGCTTCCACACGATGGCCCATACGATCAACGAGGTCATGACCGGAACAAAGATCGCTGTTCGGAAAATTCCGATGCCCCGCAGATTTCTGGACAATAACAACGCGAGCAGCAGGGCGAGCACAATATTAAGCGGCACCAGCCCCACTGTGAAATAGACCGTATTGGCAAGCACTTTCCAGAACATCGCGTCTGTCATAATATTCCGGTAATTCTCCAATCCAATAAAATGATGATCCCCCAGCAGCGGCCAATCGGTCAGGCTCATGTATAACGCGAGACCCATGGGAAATAACAGCAGCAGGGTAAACCCAAGCACCATCGGCGATACAAACAGCCAACCTGCGATCTGGGCCTCTCTGGCGAGCGGCCCCCCTCTTTTGCGCTTGCGTGAATGGGTCAATCAGGCCCCCCCTTTTAATCCAATTTCCTCCGAAGCTGAACTCTGCGACGATTCTATATAAGGTGAACTATACATTTACACAAGAACGTAGAGGACAGAAAAAACCTGAAGAAGCGAAGTGGTCGCCTTTATCCCCGGATTTTCCCTTTATATATGGGATTCAAAAAAAATCTGGGGATAACAGCGATCGGAAGGTTGTTCTGGCATCGGAGTGGCAAGTGTAAATATTCTTTAGTTCAACTTATATAATCCGGACGGTTCAGACTGTCCACCGCATTGCGAAACCCATTCACAGCCCTTCGCAGCTGTTCCTCCGTGTTGCCTGTCACGACCGCCCCAAGCATAATTGCCTTTACCCCGGTATCGCGCAGCACCCGAACATCCTCCGGCACCAGCTTTCGCTGGGAAGGAACCAATACTGGTACCTGGGCTTGCAAGACCAGACGGCGATACTTAAGCACATCCGCGAAGCTGAGCGGTGCACCATATTCTTTTCCAGGTACAATGGATGCCTCCAGAGCGGTGAAGCCGAAGTGCGCTGCTGATGTTACGAGGGAAGCATCGTATTCCTCATTGATCGCAAACGTTGGGTCCAGCCCCAAGTCATTCAACATGAAGGAAGGCAAGTGATGTGCATAGATGGAATAGAAATCAAAACCCAGCCCGGAAAGCCTCTCCACATCCTCTCGCCTTGCTCCATCAATACTGCCAGAAGGTACGACCCCAAGCGGACCACCAAACTCACTGCGGATCGCCCGAAACACCTCGGCATACATGTCTAATGGACCAAAATGATTCCCGCTGGCGCGATGACCGACATTATAATGCACCTTCAGTGCATCAGCGCCCTCTTCCATGGCTGCCCGGGCCAAAGATAGATCGTTCTCTGGCAGGCTGACCACCAGCGACAGCGGTTTCCGCTCAAGTAATTCTTTGAATTTGCCCATCCTCCCTCTCCTCCTCTTTCTCATCGAATGATCTAGGGTTGCAACACACTTTGGATCTCTTCCTGCATCTGTTTCAGGTTATCCTCAGCTGTCGCCGTCCGGGCAAACAGTCGGTCAAATCCCTGCAATACCGCATTGTCAATATCCTGCCAACGGATATGACCGGGGATTAAGCGCGCTTTTGGCATTTCATCAATGACCGCCTGCACGATATGCTCTTTGCTCGGATTATTCGGCTGAAGAATGAATGCATCTGAGTTCAGAACAGAGGTACGCGGAGGCACAAAGTAGGTGGCTGTCGCCTGAATCCCCTGCTCACTGGCAAAATACTTCAACAGTTTCTTCGTTTCCTCTGGATGTTTGCTGTCGTTGAGCATGGCATATCCGGCCTGCCCCAGCATCGGCACACTGCCTTGAGAGCCGGAAGGCATGGGAGCGATGCTCCATTCAAAATCCGTAATCTCCCTTGCTTTGGAAACATAGCTGTAATTATCAAAGAACATGCCCACATTGCCCGCATCAAAGCTGACCTGTTCGCCTGCCTTCGGGTGTGATTCATCGGTGAACATCATGCGTTCCAGCAATTCAAAGGTCTGTACGCCATAGGCATCGTTCCAGGTGAACGTTGTCATGCCTTCGTCGAATGGACCGCTTCCATTGGACCAGGAGTAGGAGGAAAGCACCGCCCAGGTCTTCCAGTCGCGAAAAAAGTTGGCACCATAGACTCGGTTGGTCGCATCCTTGCTGGTAATGGCTTTGGCGGACTCTTCGAACTGTTCCCATGTCCATTTTCCTTGGGTGGCAAGTGAGTTTGGATCAGTCAGACCGGCTTGGTCAAACAGCGTTTTATTGTAAAACATGACCACCGGAGGTGTAGAGAAAGGTAGCCCCAGCAGTTGATCACCATCACGGAACAAATCCAATGTACTTGGAATATAATCATCCAGCTTAAACTGTGCATCATCCTTGAACTCGGATACATCGGCCAGAATATGGTTGGACTTGAATTGTGGCACCATTCGCTCCGATACCCAGGCGAGATCGGGAAGGGAGCCTCCGGCGGCAAGCACCGAAATTTTTTGCTGGTATTCTGCGAAAGGTACGGATTCCATCGTTACTTTGATGCCTGGATTTTCCTTTGTGAAGTCATCGATCAACTTGTTGTATACATCCATATGCGCCTGATTGCCCCACATCATGAACTTAAGCTCGACCTCACCATTCTCCCCGCCCGTACTGTCAGGTTCACTGCTGGAATTGGAGCCTGTGCACGCGATTGAAGCCATCATCATGAGTACAAACACCAGTATCAGTCCTGCTTTTTTCATGGAAATCCCCCTTATGGACGTCGTGGTATACATGTGCAACCAAAGTATAACGAAAGCATCGTTCCCTCATAAATCACGTCAACTACAGAAATGGTATGGTTTTTCAAGAGATACTGAATCGGTCTCGATATTCTCCTGCGGTCCATCCCACCTGCTGCTTGAACACCAGCATGAAGTGTTTGGGGCTCTGATGCCCGGATAACCGTGCCACATCATAGACTTTGAGACCCGTGTTGATCAGCAACCACTTGGCCCGCTCCATACGTGCCTCCGTGATGTATTCGGAATAATTGATGCCTATTTCATTCTTGAACAACTGGCTTAAATAAGTAGGGTTCAAGTTAACAAGATCTGCTATCGTCTGAAGTCGCAGATCTCCATCGGGATGTTGCTTGATGTGCTCCTTCACATCTCGGATAATCTTCCGTGTATCTCCGCCAGCGTGTTCTGTTTTCCCAGATGGCTCAGGGATAGAAAGAGTTGTTATACCGTATCTGCGATCCAGCAGCAATTGAATCTTTTGTATGGATAATGCCAGTTCATAACGATCGATTGGCTTCAACAGGTAGTTCAACACCCCAAACTCCATCGCTCTGCGTGCATATTCAAACTCGCCGTAGCCACTAATGATGAGCATTAACAATTCAGGGTACATGTCTCTGGCTTTGCTTACCAAAGTTAATCCGTCCATTTCACGCATGCGGATATCCGTGATTAGCACGTCCGGCACCTCACATCTCAGAAAATCCAGCGCCTCGGTACCGTTCGACGCTTCGCCCGTTACCTGAAACTGAGAAGACACTTGTACGATCAACTCCCTCAGTCCCTGACGGATGACCGTCTCATCCTCTACAAGCAATACTTTATACATGCGCTTCAATCCCCTTTCGGTAGAAGTTGAATGGATATCGTGACCACCAGTCCCTGCCCGGGACTTCCATCAATGCTTAGGCTGCCGCCTTCTCCATACATGAGGCGAAGCCTCTGAGCAATGTTGTTAAGCCCCAAACTGTCACCGGCATGGCAACGTAATGCCTCATTGGAAGGCTGTTTTGATATGGACTCATTTAACTCGTCAATCTTTGTCTGAGCCATACCCTTACCGTTGTCTCGCACGCTAATCAGCAGTTCGTGGTCGAATTTCAAGGCAGATACCCAGATTACTCCTCCATTTTCCTGCCCTTCAATGCCATGGTAGACTGCATTCTCCACCAGCGGTTGCAGTACCAGCTTGGGAATCAAATACTCCGTTATTGCTTCTTCAATGTCATAGATAATCTCTAACTTGCCGTCGTAACGTACCTGCTGAATGCGTACATAGGATTGTACAAAAGCAAGTTCTTCCCCAAGTGGGACCATCCGGTCCACCTTATCAATCGTATAGCGCAGCAACTTGCCAAGCGCCGTCACCATGTCCGATACCTCAGCATGCTTCTGACGAATGGCCATCATGTTAATGGACTCCAGCGTGTTGTATATAAAATGGGGATTCATCTGGCTTTGCAACGCTGACAACTCTGCCTCCCGCTCTTGAATGCCCAGCAGAAACACCTCATTGAACAGTCGATGAATCTCTTCCATCATTCGGTTAAAACCCCGGCTAATCTGTCCGAATTCATCACTGCTGAAGTGTGCTACACGCTGGCTAAAATCTCCCTGCTCCACCCGAATCATGTGGTGCTTCAGTCGAATCAGCGGCCGGGTGATACGATAGGATAACAGAACCGCCAGAATCGCTATACCCGCCATACATAACACTGCGAACCATATTGTAAAGGTGAGCATCTCACCCGACTCCTTTTGAATCACGGCAATAGGTGTAAGACTGATCACCGAAAGCCCAGAATAGCTGGAATGGTGTTGTACATAGAGATAGGGCTGCCCATCCAGAACAACTTTTTGGTTTCCTGCATAGCTTTGAAGCTGTCCCTGCATTAGCAACTGGTCGTACGCAGACATTCCTCCGGTCGAGGTCCGTTCGAACAGCAGACGCTGTTTGCTGTCTACAATCATCAGGCTTGCATCTTGCTCATAATTCAGATTGGATAACAGTTGACCGAAGGCCTCCAAACGGATGTCAATCAGAATGTAACCCAGTCGCTGGAGCGTACCCGGATCTCGAAGCACTCTGCCCACCGATATATACGTTTCTTGCTGACCACCCGTGTAATAGCTGGGATGATGCGGAGGAAGCAGGCGCCATGTCCCTTCCGAATCTTCAAGCTCTGCAAACCAATCATCCTGCCTGCTGTCCCATACCGGCTTGACCGCCAGCGAATCGAGATTGGAGAACAAAATGCCGCTGTTGCTGATCAGATGAATTCCCCGAATCTCTGGCCGGTCATAAGCTTGACCCGATGTGTAAAGCTTCATTTTCAGATAATCCTCAGACCTCGCCCATGTACCCGACCCCATTGAAGCGTTGTATTTGTCCAGAATGCCAAGCACCATCTGATCGTAAAGCGGCAAGAGCGACAACCGCTCAAAGTCCTTCAGCAGCCGATTCAGATTGGCGTTAATCTGGCGAACCATATCAATGGTGAAGTGTTCGGTCTTGCGATCCATCGTCTGCGAGAAATGCTTGTAGTTCATCACTCCCTGCAAACTTAGCGGCAGCAACGTCAGCGCCAGGAACAACAGGAGCAACTTGGTGCGCAGGTTTACGTTTTTCCCGAAATAACTGTGTACCTTGTCCATCATTTCCGTTCATCCCTCCCTCTCCGATCATTGTATGAGCCCCCTTCACAGATCAATCTGGATATAACTGGGGCCATCATATCCAGTTTTAATGATCATCCGCTATCCTGCCAATCCTGGAATTGGTACGGAATTTCAAGTTATCCGCATAGGTTTCAGGGTGAACGCCAAAAAGCCGACTGTATCGCTACAGTCGACTACGCTATTTCTATAGAACACTATTTAGACAAAAAAACCGACTGCATTATGCAATCGGTTGTCTGTTCCTGAGATGGCTTTTATATTTGAATCGATTATATTCATTAATAAGCTCGTCCAGTACCATGGACTGTCGGAGGACTTTGTTGTCCTGCATGCCATGATTCTCCGCCAAACGACTTAACTCTTGCCTGTTCCGTTCGATTTTATCTGTGATCTGTACCGGTTCACTCACAGCATGCACCCCCTCTTTGTATAACATTTTAGGATACATTGCCAAAAAATTCATATTATATTCCTTTGCAGAATAAAATATTTATTTACATAGAGATACTTTCAACATCAAGCAATTTGCATAGAGAGTTGACGTCTCTTCTTTTCTACAAGATGTGGGCAAAGAAAATTATAACATGTCTACATATCGTATTCGAGAATACGCGAATCCTTTACCGTTAAAGTGCGTTATGGACATATTATCCATTTTACCCTAAGTATCTCTTGCACCTTTCTCTCGCGAGAATAGTTAATAAATTTATCGAAAAGTAATCTATTTGTATAGGTAATTTTCATCACCGTTCTGCATACCAAAATAACGAAGTCTGTAGCCCTCTCGATAACGAGCACGCAATGGATTAATGAAGGAGTCATTCTCAAACTCAATGTAACCTGTTAAATAGAGTAGGATCAGATATTCCTCAAAACATTGATTGCCAAGAGTCATCTCACTCTCTTCCATCCCATAAAACACATCGATTTCAAGAGTTAATAGAAGAGAAAATCCTCGCACAGTGGAATTGATTATCCATGCGAATTCCAGTGGCTCATGGATATCTTCATCCTTGTTCAGGCTAATTAATTGCTTGGTTCCCCTCTCATCCTTAAATACATAAGCTGCAACCGCCTGATCAAATCCGGCATATGGGTCGTTGCGTAAGTCGGAAAACTCTTCTAAATCCACCTTCTCAGCGTAGTATTCCTTGGTTAGTCGATCATGAATTTGCTCTAAAGTGAATGGATTAGGGATGTTCAACGTTATATATTTGTCGTAAAGCTTCTGAATATCAATCTGCAATGATAAATCCCCTTTTCGTTATGGATAATAGAATTTTCAACTACGTTATCAATACAAAAAGGCTTACTTCCGAATAGGAAATAAACCATTTCAAACTCTTATACTTCACTCCTGAACCTACTACACTCCGCCACCACCATGTGTATGTGTACTATATAACACTGGAGTGCCTGCACTAGGCTGAGGATACAGTGTAAACAATAAAACAGCACTAAACAAAACTACTATCAAAGCTGCTTTTTTTCTCATAATTACTATAAACCTCCTCAATTAAGTTTCTATACTTGTTCTTCATTTCAGTTGAAGCTCTATCTCTAAATCTCTCAAATAAGCCTACACATTGTATAACCACAGATTCGCTTTTCATATTTTTAGCTGAAGCTAGACAATGTAATAAATGCTGAAACCCTTGCTCAAATCTGCCTTTGTCTAGTTGATAGATGGTTAATTCTTTAAGAAATTGAATGTATCTGCCGTTGGTTATAAGTTCATTATAACTACCAACATAACCATAAGTATTAGAATACATCATTATATATGGATCAAATTTATCGAGAACAAAATCAACATCCATATCGTGATTGTTAGCTGCTTCCATTATTTTGACCAACGCAGGCAAAATTTCAGCTTCGTCTTTCTCAATGTACTGAACATACGGATGGATTACATCTTTATCCCCCATCATAAGGCGATATAGATAATTGTTGACCTGTGCCCATCCATTAAACTTATCAATAAACTTAAGTTCCTCGTCACTTGGATTATCAATTCGAGTTAATTTTGAATATGCTTCTGTATAGTGAAGAGCTTCAGGATATTCTTCTCGTCCATCACATGCTGCTGCCCTCAGCAAATTGGAATACGCGGAGTATACGAAGGTAGGATAAGTGCTAATCCTTTGAGTTTCCGATTTTCTTTTTTTATAAGAGTTAAGAAAGTTAGTTTTCTGCTCCAGATCTTCAGCCAGCTCGAATACTTTGTCCCAGTATCTTAGAGCCAAGTATGTATTCGCCAGGTCTTTTATCGCATCCAACTGCCGTTCCTCATCCAGCCGATTAATAAATGGTTCAAAATGTACGGCTGCACGAAGATTCTCATGCTGGTCCTGACCGAGAGATAACGTGAAGATGCGATACTGGCACAGAGCCAGACGTTCCGAGTGTTGATATTTCTCACACTCCGCCACACATTCGTACAACATCCGTGCAGCCTTCGTCTGTCCACGTTCAAGCATGCCTTCCGCCATCTCGAACAACTCCGAGATATACGAGCGATCATCCGTCACTTCCTGGATAACCTTATGAATACATTCCAGCTTGTCCAATTCAGCACAGCGTTGCAGGAATGGTTCCAGTCTCCTCCAATGAGGTGCTGATTCCACGAAACATTCAGCCCCATAAATCTCGTAGAAATACCCCTCTTCCAGCTTCATGCCTTGGGTAATCAGATCCAGTTGCGCCATAGCGATGGGCCGAGTCCCCTTAATAATTGCGCTAAGCGTTCCAGCGTTAACTCCCGATATATCGGCAAAATACTGCAGGGTGTACCCCTGTTTCCTGATGTAGTCCTCAATATATGAGCGTATCGTAGTTGTAGGTTCCATGTATCCCACCTCCACAATGAAAATCCATAATTTTGAATTTATATGATATGCACAATTTTAATCCTAAATTTTACAGCGGTCAATAAAAATCGTGGCAATTTCCTTCACATTTATGCAAGGAGGCTTTGCTGTTCCTGCTTATAGAAAAAATCCATTAGAAGAATCCGTGAGAACGTGATACATTTAATCCAACTTACATATCCCACTATTTCAATAGGATTATACGACACAGATACTATCAATTCAGTTCGAGGAGAAGGTCAGATGAAATTTGCCTTGTTTAGTCTCATGATGAATCTGCCTAATGCCGTTACCGGGGAAGCTCTGACAACTCAGCAGAAATTCCACAATATATTAGAGCAGGCAAAGCTGGCTGAACGACTGGGTTTCGATGCCTATGGAATCGGTGAACGACACGGTGCGCCTTTTCTATCTTCCTCGCCACCTGTCGTATTAACCGCAATAGCCGCAGCAACCACACGCATTCGGTTACTAACCACCGTCACTGTTCTTAGTATACTTGATCCAGTCCGGGTTGCCGAGGATTATGCCACGTTGGATCAATTATCGGGCGGACGGCTGGAGATGATCATCGGGAAAGGCAATGACCCTCGGCACTATCCGCTGTTTGGCATAAGCGAAGAGGAACAATGGGACTCACTCGATGAACGCTACCATCTGCTAAAACGGCTGTGGTCTGAAGAAAATGTAACCTGGCAGGGAACGTATCGCCCTCCGCTTGAGGGAGTGACCACGTGGCCCAGGCCGCTTCAGCAATCCATCCCGATCTGGCATGGTAGCGCGTCCAGCACGGTCTCGACCGAACTCGCTGCCAAATATGGCGAGCCGCTCTTCACGTCGAATTCTTTTCACCCGCAAGCCAAATATAAAGCGTTAATTGATCATTATCGGGAGCGCCTCGATTATTATGGTCATGATTCGCAGCAAGCAGTGATTGGCTCTGGTGCCGGCAGCCTCTATCTTGCGGATACGGGTGAAGAAGCCATTCGCCGCTATAAGCCATATTATGAAGCGTTCCATGCCACCGCTGCCGCACAACATAACCAGTCGCCCTTTACCAATCTGGAAGATAACATTGCACGAGGTCCCGCGTTAATCGGCAGTTCGGAGCAGGTCATTGAGAAAATTCTGGACTATCATGCCGCTTACGGACATCAGGTGCTGAGCATCAGCGTAGATGGACTGACGCATAGCGAGCAGTTGGAGCAAGTAGAGCGTTTTGCCAAGGAAGTTGCCCCTGTATTACGCCGCGAACTGCCCAGTTCGGTATGGAATGAACCCCCGCTCT
Source organism: Paenibacillus sp. AGC31 (assembly GCF_057334655.1). Taxonomy (NCBI): domain Bacteria; kingdom Bacillati; phylum Bacillota; class Bacilli; order Caryophanales; family Paenibacillaceae; genus Paenibacillus; species Paenibacillus sp. AGC31. The sequence continues at coordinate 56,844 of NZ_JBHFJH010000025.1, read as the reverse complement.
TGAACCAGTCTCTTCCCACTTCCACATCGCATTCTCCTGATTCATGGCCCCCAGCCATCTCACCGATCTTCCAGGTGTAGTTCTCAATTCTCCACACATTCTCCATTCATCCACAAGCCTTTTGCACCCACACCCAGGGCGATACTTGTGAATCGCCCTCTCCCTCCCCCAACATGTCCTTCTCTATGATCAAGATTTAATACCTTCAAACAAGGAAACCAACGAACGCTGCACGAATTCAGTATCTAACGGTTCGCCAGTTACCAACATGCGATAGAACATCGCTCCATAGACGAGGTCTATGCACAGTCCGATGTCACAATCCTTTTTCAACTCTCCCCGTTCTACACCTTTTTCAAAAATTCCCCACGCTTCACGCCGACGAGGTTGGATGTATCTGGTTCGGTATTCTTCTGCTAGACCTGGATCAGACTGACCCTCTCCAACAATTTGTGTGATCACTTTTCCTTCCCGGCTGATCAAAAAATCAACCAGATTGCTCGCATGAATGCGCACATCCTCAAATACCGATCCTGTATCCGGTACAGGCAATCTTGCGGTTGCCGCAGACATGTACCCATCCATAATGACAGCTCCTTTATTGGGCCACCATTTATATATCGTTGCTTTACTCACCTTAGCACGTTCAGCAATTTTTTCGATCGTAACCGCTCCGAAGCCGTGTTCCAATAATAATTCATAGGAAGCTGCAAGAATTGCATTCTGGGTTTCCACATTACGGGGACGCCCTCTTTTGGCTGTCATCATAAGCCCTCCTTGGTGTAACAAATGCATCTCTAATACATAAAAACTGTACGTTCATTATACTAAAACACCGATACATTAAACAATTTCGTTCTTACCTTACTTCGAAATACAAAAATTCCTATCGCCTATTTACAATACTAAACGTTTAGTTTATTATATGTCTGTAATTAGTAAACGAAGCGTTTAGTAATTAGTGAATCCATAAAAGTACCGCAAAGGTTTGGACGCCTGATCGGTCATGGTTTGAGTGGAACCATTAGGGCACTAAGGATCATTAACATAAAAATTGGAGGATGATAATCATGCATTTGCAAAACGATGTGAAGACAACCCCGGTTCCAAGCTGGTTGATTTTACTTTTGGCCGCGGCATGCGGGCTACTTGCGGCAAACTTGTACTATGCTCAGACGGTTATAGGACCGATCAGCATGACAACAGGGCTTTCCTCTGCTGCTGCCGGACTGATTGTGACGTTAACACAGATCGGTTACGTAATTGGCCTGCTGTTCATCGTACCGCTCAGTGACATTCTGGAGAATAAGCGGCTGATCACTTTTTTCCTCATCATTCTGGTCGTTGCATTGATTGCCGCCGCCTTCTCTCCCAATGCCATATTATTTCTGGCTGCTTCCCTCTTCATCGGTATTGGTTCCGTCGTTGCACAGATTCTGGTTCCCTACGCCACCTACCTCACTTCGGAGGAGCAACGCGGACGGGTGGTCGGTAATGTGATGAGTGGCCTGCTGCTGGGCATTATGCTGGCTCGCCCTGTCGCAAGTTTTATTACGAGTCTGCTCGGCTGGCAAGCGGTCTTTGTTTTCTCCGCAATCATTATCGTATTGTTAACCTTGCTCCTGTCACGCGCACTTCCTGCACGTCAGCCCCAACCGGCGATGAAGTATGGACAATTAATCCTGTCATTAGGTTCCCTGTTAAAAACATTTCCCATGCTCCGCCGCCGAGCCCTCTATCAGGCCAGCCTGTTTGGCGCCTTCAGCTTGTTCTGGACTACAGTTCCCATGCAGCTCGCCAATGAGTATGGCATGTCCCAGCAAGGAATTGCATGGTTTGCATTGGCTGGCGTCGGAGGCGCCGTTGCAGCACCGATTGCCGGAAGATGGGCGGATAAAGGCTTTACCCGCATATTAACCGGACTCGCCATGGTTATCGCGGCTGGTTCTTTTGGGCTCGCCTATCTGTTCCAGGGTCACTCTACCGCTACCCTTGTACTTCTTGTGATCGTTGCCATCACGCTCGACATGGCGGTCTCGGGTAATCTGGTGCTGGGGCAGCGTATTATCTATTCATTAAGTGAAGCAAGAGGACGGGTAAACGGGATCTTCATGTCGATCTTTTTTATCGGAGGCGCGATTGGATCATCACTTGGCAGCTGGTCTTATGCGCATGGGGGTTGGAGTCTCACCACTCTGATTGGTCTGGTGATGCCTTTGCTGGCACTCGTATACTACTTAACCGAAAAGAAAGCTGCCGTTATCAGCAATCATCTATAAGTGCGTGTTCAAAAAGGTCGGTTTTCAGTACCTTGAACAACCTCTATAACGATTCTTTCATATGTAAAGAAGGGCAGAGTGATCTCTAAGATCAGCTTCTGCCCTTTTCCCTTATTTCATCACACTGAATTTTTTGGTCGCTGCCCTAACTTGATCATCCTCGCCCCATACAATGACACCTACCACTTTGGTAACTTCCAATTCCATCGAAGCAATCTCAACTGCATATTGTTCAAAGGCATTGTTGAGCGACTGGCCTGTCTGTGAAAAAACAACATGGCTCAGTCCCCCGCTGTCATCTGAACAGAGTTTGGCCAGATTGATCAGTTGATTCTCCCCGGCCTTCAGAATGACAGTGCTATATCGGATGCCGGCATGCTGAACGCCGCTATGATCCAGCACAGGTTGATCAGAATATAACTCCGGCTCATTCAGGGCTGCTTGTCCCATTAACAGGGCAGCCACATTAGCGGCGGCGCCAGGTTCCAGATTTTTATCCAGTATAATAGCAATTCTTTTCATATGACTGTATTCACCCTCTGTGTATTTTGTGTAAAACATACCCATGGCATATTGATTCCCTCGCGCAATACTTTGTAGGTCACAAGCCCGTAATGATCAGCGCATAGCTGATTCGTGAGCGCAATGGACTTCTCCGTGTTGTGCATGACCTTCCTGCAAGCTTCAGGGTTGGACGATACGGTGCTGTTCTCTTTATAGGTTGTATCAAGTTCAGTTAACAAGTATGTGGTTGCTGGATGATGATAGATAATATCGATCTGATCGGGACATACCGCATGGAAGCCGGATAGAACCAGCGCAGGAATTTTCTCCACAAAGCTCTCAGACACCGCTAGTTCAGAATCCATGATGAAGCTGTTGAGCTTGGGATACGCCCCGGGGACCAGCAAGCAGGATATGATCCCTGATCTCAAGTCTTCCGCAGCCGCTTCAAATTCAGGGTATGGCTTGATACGTTCCGAGTTGCCTAATTTCTTCGCGATATGCATGCTGCAAGTCAGAAATCCTTCATCGTCTCCCAGCGTTCCCAGTATGGCATATTTCTCTTTAACAATCTCCATTTATTTCTATTTCCTCCTTTTTGTTTCTAATCCGCTAAAGATCGTATACCAAAAAATTCCTATTGTCAATTAACACTTTAACGCAACATAAATATGTATTTTGGTTCATATTTTTAACCAAAAGGTGTATTCAAAGTGGAAAATATTGAGCTATAATGTTATGAAATGAATTTTTACTATTTTTAGTATTTTGTTGAAAGGGGATATACGAGAACGTATGAAAACCATTGTATACATATCTGATTTCAGGCTTCCAACCGGATTAAACTTCGTTAAACCTTTGCAGAAATTGGCGGATCACAAAAAAATTCTGATTATTGAACGGCATAATTTGCATCATGATGAGGTCCTCAGGGAATTCTTTGATGAAATTAGATATGTCGATCATCTGGAGTCCGTAGATGCCATCCGGGAGCATATGATGCAGATCCGAGAATCCCATTCCATCTCTGCTCTGTTAACGCCGGGTGAGAATGCGATTGAGATCGGTGGTCAGTTCCGTTCCGAGTTCGGGATCCCCGGTATGCAGCGCAATCAGGCTGAGGCTGTTCGCAATAAATGGATCATGAAACAAATGCTGCATCAACGCGGAATTCGGACATCCCAAATTGCCATTGCTCTACATGAACAGGACTATATTCGTTTCACTGCTGTACACGGCTTCCCGATTATTGTGAAACCACTCAGCGGATATGGAAGTATCAATACGTTCAAATTGTCCAGCATGGATGAACTGGTGCATTATCTTCACCATACAAGACAAGCACAGCAAAAGGATTTGCTGGAGGAATTCATCCACGGTACGGAGTTTCATTGTGATTCCATTGTGTCCAAGGGCAAAGTTGTATTTGCATCTGTTTCCCAATATCTGTATAACTGCCTGGATATTGCGACGAAGCAGAAACCTCCGGCCAGTATTACGTTCCCTGAAGGCACGGAAGCTGATTTTATCCATCACATCAAAGAACTCAATGAACAGGTCATTGCTGCCTTGGGTATCAATCAATCCGTAACACATGCCGAACTTTTTCTGACTCCGGAAGGAGAAGTGGTGTTTGGAGAAATTGGTGCAAGAATCGGGGGATCACATGTTATGCCTCCTTGTATCAAGAACACCCATGGCGTTGATTTCTTCGAAGCCGTCACTGATCTGGAAGTTGGAATATATGAATTTAAGCAACAGGAGACGAGTCATAAATTCACAGGCATGATCTGCTTCCCATCACGCGCAGGGGTAATTCAACACATATCCGGGATAGAGAATTATGCGGATATCCCTGGCATCATTGAGTTCAATGTATCCTATCAAGTGGGGCAGCGCGCCGGGGACGTCAACGATACCATGACCCGATCAGGCTATGCTATCGTGGAGGGTGATTCGTTCGAGGAATTGCGTCAAACCCTGCTGGATATGTACGATCGTTTCAAGATTGAAGTGACGGTTGCTGAAACCGTATAAGTTGTACGGATCATCCTCACTGTTTTTGGTCTGGAGTGACGGTTATCTTGGGGAGGGCTGGAATTATTGTCTTTATTCAAAACCTACGCGGGTCTGAGCCGCGATATCTATTATCTCTGTTTAGCCAGAACGATTAACAGCACGGGAGATTTTGTATTCTCCCTGATTACCTTGGTGCTTACGTTACAGATGGGCATGAATGTGGTCAGTGCAGGGATCTTTGTGTCCATGGCAGCCCTGATTAGCGGACCCGGTGTACTTCTCGGCGGCTATTTAAGCGATGTTATAGGCAAAAAAACAATTATTGTCATCGGGCAACTGTTGTCTGCCATCATGATTATAAGCTGCTCTTTTTGGTCAGGCACCATTACCGTTGGTTATCTTCTGATTGCAGTCATGTTTTTCATCAGTATTACCCGACCTGCTTATAATGCACTGATTATTCAACTGTGTACGGAGGAGAAAGAGCGAAAGTCCGCCTTTTCCCTCATGTATCTGGGGGCCAATCTGGGTATAGCCATCGGACCACTGATCGCCGGTTTTTTTATCAAGGATCACGTCAACATTGTCTTTATAAGTATCGGTACCGTGTTTCTGATATCTACCTTTATCATCATCAACCAGGTTAAGATCGGCACACGCAAGGAATTGGCATCAACAAACAGCGAACATGCTGGACAACAACAAGAACAACAACGATCGAGCCAATCGCCTTCGCCGTTATTCAGACTACTGCTGAAAAATCCACTCGTTGCCTTTTTCATCGTTGTGTCATTTCTTAACTATTTTATCTATATGCAATACTCATTTAGCCTCCCACTCCAGATGAATCACTCGTTTGGCGAGAACGGGGCAGCCTATTACGGCTCTGTCATGACCATCAATGCCATTAGCGTCATTATTCTTACCACCGTGATCCTGTCCGCTACACGCAAATTAACTGCCCTAAACTCCATAGCTACAGGCGCACTCTTCTATGGAATCGGATTTGGAGCCTTGAACCTGCTCGGAACCTTCCCCCATTTTTCCATCGTCGCCTTATCCACGGTGCTGTGGACTATTGGAGAGATTCTCGTGCAGACCAATATCAATCTGTATATTGCTTCGCGTGTACCCGACACACATCAGGGGCGGTTCAATGGCTTGCTGTTATTCGTAGGTTGCCTGGGTTATACACTTAGTCCATATTTGACAGGCATTTTCATCAAAAGCATGGACATGGAAAGTGTATGGATCATTATTCTGGCTGTCAGTCTGTTCTATGCGTTGTCTATGATCATTCTCTGGTATATCGAAAAAAGCTCAACAAGAAGAAACGAAATGAAACCGCTGGATCACTCAAAAAGTATCTGAAACTCAGGGCAGGGCAGCCTATTCTGCCCTTTTTTTCACTTTATTTTCACACCAAAATAGGCAAATGTGCATTCGCATCATACTCAATCAATTGCTGACCCGTATGCAATCTCTGTACTAGATCTGGATTGGCAATAAACGGTCTGCCGAACGCAGCCAGATCTACGCTTCCCTTACCAATCGCGTGCTCCGCGGTCTGAACATCCAAATCCCCCACACCAATGATGATTCCATCCCACCGACTTCGAACCCACTCGTGAAAGGTCTGCTCCCCTTCCCATGCTTTCACATAATGGTCTGTTGAGGGATGCAAGATCGTAATTCCCGTCTCGCGGAACAAGTTCAGATATGCATCAATCATTCCAGCTTTGTCTGCCCAAGCATAGGATGCATCATCATCCTTTTTCTCGGAAAATCGTACCGATATGCGATCCACAGGGATCTCTTTTTTCACAGCCACAATAATATCCCGCAGGAACCGCAATCTACCCTCAGTATCTCCTCCATATTCATCTGTTCTGTGGTTGGTCTTCTCATTGATAAACTGGTCGATCAGATACCCATGCGCAGCATGCAGCTCAATCCCGTCAAACCCCGCCAGAACCGCATTGCGGGCTGCCGTCTGAAAATGCTGAATCGTATCCGCTATATCCTGTGTACTCATCGCTTGAGGAACCTGATACGGTTTATGCAGCTTATGCACTCTTCCCTCTGCCGCAAGGCTGGAAGGTGCAAGTGGAGCGGTTCCGATCAGATCGGAGTGCGACAACCTGCCGACATGCCACAGTTGAGCAATAATGGTGCCGCCATGTCTGTGAACAGCATTCGTTACCCTTTTCCAAGAAGTCGTCTGTTCATCTGTATATAAGCCGGGGATGCCATAAGTGCCTTTGCCTGCCAGATTCGGGTTAATGCCCTCGGTAATAATCAGTCCCACGCCATCCCGCGCACGCTGCTCATAATACGCCACCATCTCATCCGTTACCGTCCCCTCCTGATCATCAGCAAATCCCCGGGTCAACGGTGCCATCACAATTCGGTTCCTTAATTGCCACTTATGAATCGTTACCGGGCTTAATAATGTTGTTGAACGTGTAATCCTGTTATCCATGTCATATCCCTACTCTCTTCGTTATTAAGGATATTGTACGGCGGCTCCGATATATCGTAAAATGATTGAAATATATAGTTGTATCTCTCAGAGAGATACCTAACATCGCCATCTGCCGAATTAATTGAAGGTAACCCACGTTCAGGAGGATACAGCATGGAACTTTCCGATATCGATATTGTTCTCGCGGTGGCGCGTTCAGGCAAAATCTCACAGGCCGCCAAAGAACTGAATTACGCGCAATCCAATGTCACCACACGCATCAAAAAACTGGAGCAGGAATATCAAATACAGCTGTTCAACCGATTTCCCAAAGGCGTTGTGCTGACCTCCAAAGGAGAGCAGTTCGTCCAGTACGCCACACAGATTCATAACCTTTTATATGATCTGAAGCAGGATATGACCGATCCCGGTGAGCCTTCCGGCACGCTGAAAATCGGCATTGTGGAAACGGCGGCATCCAGCCGCTTTATGGAGATTCTGAATGAATATCAAATAACCTACCCGAAGGTGTCCATCTCACTCGTCAACGCTACTTCACCCAAAGTACTGCGCAAGAAAATACAGGACGATGAGATTGACGGTGCCTTTATCAGCGGGGCTTGTGTGAAGGAAGGACTGAAAGTGGAATACGAGATGCAAGACACGGTGCATATCATATCCAAACAGATGGACACACCACCCAAAAGTCTGTGCCAAGTATCGTGGGTCGTTTTCCCCGAGGGCTGCCCTTATCGTGAAATGACCGAAGAATTTTTGCAGGAAGAGGGGCTGTCCGCTCGTAATATCATCGAAGTGAGTACGATGGAAAACCTGCTCAGCTGTGTGGAGTCTGGAATTGCTTTTACCATTATGCCGTGCAATGTTATTCACAAAAGACCAGATCATTTCTCTGTATTCGACTTAGCCGAGCGATTCACACATACTACAACCACCTTTGTTCGCGGTGAGGGTCGTTATGTCAGCAGTGCGCTCGATCAATTCGTGAAACTGCTGAACCAGAAGTGCATTACGTTCTGATATAGGTAACTTAGCACCCCCTCTTCCAACTGCTGATCTTCTTGATCACTAAATGGACCAGAGCCCATTGATCGAGACCCTAAAAAACAAAGCAAAAGGCACTCATACAGAGTGCCTTTTGCCTTCCTTCCCTCTATAGCTATTCAATTAACCCTTACTCCACCTTGAACCGTGCACCCGATTCGGCCAGTTTTTGCGTCAATTGATCGATCGTATCGACCATGTTCGCCAACTGCTGCACCGTTGAAGACTGCTCCATCATGGTTGCCGTTACCTCTTCAACCGAAGCAGATACCTGCTCCCCTGAAGCGGACAAACTGTGGGCTGACTCCAGTACGTCATCCTTGTTCTGCAACATCTCTTGCATCTGTCCTGCCATCGTGGCAATTTGTCGATTGATAACCGTTACCTTCTCCAGAATCACATCGAACGCTTGACGAGTCTGCAAGACAAGCTCATCCTGTCTGGAGGAGATGGTATGAATCTCTGCAACACTTTGGTTGTTCTCGGCTACATCGGCCAGATTCTGCTCAATGATGCTGGAGATTTCCTTGGACTGGCGGGAACTCTGCTCTGCCAGATTGCGGATCTCCTCAGCTACAACTGCAAATCCTCTGCCATGTTCTCCAGCCCGGGATGCTTCGATGGAAGCATTCAATGCAAGCAGATTGGTCTGCTTGGCAATCTGGCTGATGGCTTCCGTGATCTGACTAATACTGCCCGAACTCGTTTGAAGTTTGACCGTAATCTCCGAGATTTTCTCGACTTCCCGTTCGTTCACCTCATTAATACGCATCAATTCATTGACGACTTCATTCCCGTTGTGGAATACCGTTTCGATCTCATCTGCTCTCGCCTTTACATCCTGGGCGCTGCTGTTCATGGCAGCCACTTTATCGCCGAAGCTGTTGAATTTGCCTGCAATCTGCTCGGTATCTTCGGATTGGGCCTCCATCGCCTTCGCGATGCCCATGGACGTCGCCGATGTCTCATCAATGGATCTTGCTGTCTGTCTGGATGTTTCCTCCAGCTCCTGAGTGCTGGCTTGAAGAACATGGATCGAACTATTCATATCGGTAATCAGGTTTCGGTTCTGCTCCACCATGCCATTGAAGCTCTCTGCCAGATCCTTGAATTCACTGTTATATCTACCATTGGCCTTGACGGTCAGATTCCCTTGAGCAAGCTGTTGGAACAGCCCGATCAGACGAACAATAGGTCTCGTAATACTACGAGAGATCAATAGTCCTACGCCAATAGCCAGAGCAATTCCGATCAAGGTCACGATAACCACCTGGCGCTGCATATCCTCTAATGGACGTTTGATATCATCATAATCGTCCATAATCACCACGGAGAGATCTGCGTCAGGAATCTGATTAACACGGTAGTAGATATCATCTCGATCCATCGAAGTGATTTTCACTTCGTCCGTTGCCTTGACATTTATAAGTTCCATAGCTTCCTTGTCTTCCGCAAGTGTCTGTCCCACAACCGAAGGGTCCAGTGAGTCGAACATGATAATGCCACTTCGGCTCAGCACTTCAACTCTGCCTTGGGCATTGATTTTAATGTCTCCCAGTTGCCCCAGGAAAAAGCTGCTGTCCACCGACATGGCGAACACACCCAGTATATTACCCTGTTCATCGGTGATGGGCTGCGAGAATACAATAATGAGCTTCTTGCCAGTCTTAGAGACAACTGCGTCACTGATGAAGGATTTCCCCTGTATGGACTCCTTAAAATATTCCCGATCTCCCCGTGACTGTCCAATGACTTCCGGCATGGTTCCCGCCACCATAGTTCCTTCCTTGTCAAACACGAACAAGTCCGGCTTGGTGCCTACCGTGTCGGATATACTGTCGGTGAGAATCGTATTCGCTGTATTGAAGTAAGGATTCTCATCTGTGAAAAAGGTGTCATCTGGCATTTCATTGGTACCACGCAACTCCAAGAGTTCTTTGAACGTGTTATGTACAGATATCGCATGACTCATCTGTTGCTGAAGCTGCATCGCTGTCCAAAGCCCTTCCCCAAGGCGGTCAGCCATCACATTAATCTCATCCTTGCTTTTCCTGACCACAACATCAGATGAAATCATATAACTTGTGGTCGTTGCACCGAGCAGAACCAGAACAACCAATACACTGATCATGATCGGCAGCTTGATCTTAAGCGACATATTTTTGATCTTATACCCTATTCCTTGCTTTTCCCCCGTTTTTCCCATTCCCACTTCTCCCCGCTTCCCTGAACCATCTCCATCTGAACGATGTAAATACATTATCGGAAAAAAGCATAGTGAAATTGATCAATTAGGGAGATATTGCCACTGTTTTTCTTTGTTATGTTCTGACAGTGCACAAAAAACTGCCTGTCAGATCGACAACATCCAATTTTGGAGTAGGTTTGCCGATCCTAACAGACAGTTTTCAAATTATATGATTGGATTATGATTACTTGCGCAATCTCCGGGAACTCAGCGCGTGATGACCATTTTGCAGGAATGTGCTGCGCGTATTCTTCATCTGCTCAATCCGCCGCTCAGCCAGACGATCTGCGGCAACATAGGTAGCGATGCCCTCGGTACGTGAGCTTTCGAATATTTTCTCCAGATTGGAATAGATCTCTCCGATCTTGCCCCACGCCCGATCCGCGTTGTAACCGTTCAGCTCATCTGCGATATTAATTACGCCGCCTGCATTGATAACATAGTCAGGCGCATATACGATGCCCATATCATAGAGCTGATCCCCATGACGGGTCTCCAGCAGCTGATTATTGGCACAGCCCGCTACGACCTTCGCCTTGAGCGTTTTGAGTGTATCGTCATTAATCGTGCCACCGAGCGCACATGGTGCATAGATATCACACTCCACACCCGTGATGTCTGCAGGATCAACTGCTGTTCCGCCGAAGCGGTCCACGGCCTGTTTCACCGAGTCCTTATGGATATCCGTAACGATCAGATGTGCACCTTCCTCATACAGATATTTGCACAGATGCATCGCCACATTGCCGACACCTTGGACCGCTATCCTTTTACCCTCAAGCAGATCGGTACCAAATGCTTCTTTGGCTGCTGCCTTGATCCCCCGATATACACCCCAAGCCGTTGCAGGTGATGGATTACCGGATGAACCATAACTCGCCGAGATGCCTGTCACATAATCGGTTTCCTGATAGATCAGGTTCATATCCTCTTCCGTCGTACCTACATCTTCGGCCGTGATATAACGTCCGTTTAAGCCTTGAATGTATCGGCCAAAAGCCCGAAACATCGCTTCATTTTTGTCACGCCGCGGGTCTCCAATAATGACGGTTTTGCCACCGCCCAGATTGAGGCCGGATACTGCATTCTTATATGTCATACCACGGGCAAGGCGTAGGGCATCTTCAATGGCTGCTTCTTCTGAAGCGTAAGTCCACATCCGTGTGCCTCCCAGCGCAGGGCCGAGTGTTGTGTCGTGTATGGCGATAATTGCTTTTAACCCTGAATTTCGATCCTGGCACAGAACCAGTTCCTCATAATCGTGTTGCTCCATTGCTTCAAACCAACTCATGTGCTAACCGTCTCCTCCAACCATTTTTGCGATCCAATCGCATTGTTCTCTATTCATTGACCATCCTCTATTGTACCCATGAATACCCAGTTTGTGCAAAATCACATCGCAATGTCAGAGAAGCATTGATCGATGTTTCTCATATGGCGGGAGCAAAGCTGTCGAATTTCAGATTATAATTTTATCGTCTATCAATAGAAAAACCTCTCTCCCTTACAGGAGAAAGGTACACTTCCCTCAACTGCATTAACTCAATCGTGCCAAGTAAGCCACTTGATCGTTCACATTTAAGATAGCGTCTCAACCACATTAATGGGATGCAAATCGCCATCCACCGCAAATGAAGCCTGTCCCGTCTCTTCGGAGACAACCAACACTACGGCGTCCGTCAATTCACTGAGTCCCAGCGCAGCCCGATGACGGGTGCCTATTTTACGTTCATGCACTTCCGCTTGCGACAACGGCAGCACATTACCAGCAGATACAATCTGATTACCACGAATCAGCACAGCCCCGTCATGAAGTGGCGCACCGGGAATAAACAGCGATTCCAGCAATGCATGCGTTACTCTTGCATCCACAGTCACGCCTGAGTGAATGATCGACTCCAACGGAATCTCCCGTTCAATCACAATTAACGCCCCATATCTCCGGTCAGATAGATGCTGTACGCTCGATGTTAATTCGGCAAACTTCTCGGTAAAGGGCGACAGATAACAATCCAGATAAAACGAAGAGGCGAGCACCTCGATCTGTTTAATCTCCGCTCGAATCTCTGCAAATTGCCCCAGCAGACAGACACTGTCATTGTCAAAACGGGATAACGTCATGTTCATTCGATCCGCCACACGATGCAGATCTGCCTTGAGCTTCTGCCTCATTGAGGAACTGTCACAGTCTCCTTGTTGAGTCATCATTCACCGCCTCCTCTGGTTGGGTTGAGCTTCACGCCGCATCATTAGTACCCATACCTTCCCCTCCGGAGCAGATATTTATGCAGTGGCAGCAAGGCTCTATAGTCGTGATTGTAACTAATATAACAAGCAAAAAAAGAGCCTGTCCGCAAAACTCACGGTCAGACCCTATTCGCATAATGATTTGATGTTTGTCTACTTTACTTATTGCGCTTTGCCGTATGAACCTGTCTTAAATGTAGTCGGATCATACCATTTGTACCCTGCCGCTGGTGCAGCCCATGGCTCAAGTTGCGGCTCGGTTGATGCGGCCGGAGCTTCGATAGGAAGCAGGCTTGTTGCCGTATCCAATGTCAGTCCTGGCACTTGTGCCAGACTGGTGTAGCTCTCTTTGACCGCGAGCCATTTCACGGTATTCACAAGGAACGTTGCATCATCCACTTCTTTGAATCCATCATAGGTCTTCTTGGTAGCACCGGTCTCTTCACGCAAATATTTCGGAGTCGCATCTTCCACAGGTGAAGAGTCGCCGATAAATGCGGCTTTGCCTGCACCAACCTTTGCAATGGCAGCATAGGCTCCTTCAGCTCGTCCACCACCGTTATATACGCCCTGATCCACGGCATTGCCCCACTTGGACACACCACTTGGTACATACACCAAACCTTTGGCCTTGTTCGGGTCTATAATCGCAACGGTCGATCCCGCATGCATGGCTACAGAATTAACACCAGCCGTAATGCCGAAGGATTGTGCTGGTGCAACGATATCCGATGCATTTACATCTCCAAGGGCATTGTAGCGGAAACGGACACCAAAGTTCGTCGCGAGCCAGTCTGAACTCGTCACACTCTGCATTGCTGGTGATCCCGCTTCAGCCGAAGACATGCCTTTGGCCGGATTCAGGAAAGCACCGCGGCGATAACCGTTGAATACTTCGGAAGAATCCCAGCGGTTTTTGTTGCGGTCTGCATTATAGTGGTCGGAGATGAAGAAAATACTCCCTCCGTTCTGCACGTACTGCACCAGCGCAGCCTGTTCAGTCGCTTTGAACGGCACGTTGGCTTCGCCAATGACAAAGACGTGGTAGTCTTTCAATTTATTATAGGTGATGGCTTGCTCACCAAATGTATACGGGATGCTGCGTTCCAGCTGATCCACGGCAAAGCCTGCGTTTCGCAAACCATTGGCAAAATCCGAAAATGCCCCGTCAATAATCCAGTCGGCAGCACCTGCTGTCTGGGCGTGGGTATTATCAAATAATACTTTCTTGCCGGTACCGTCCGGTAGTGTTGTACCCGGGTTCGGTTCTGGATCAGGATTGGTTGTTCCGGAGGAAAGTGTGATGGACGTTGGGTTTTTGACTCCTGCATAGCTGTTGTAGGCACCGAGGGTTCCGGTTACGATAATCTTTTTGCCTACAAGACTGGGATTGGACGCCAATCCATATTGCGAACGGAAAGATGAGGGAATCTGTACATCCAATAATCTGGCGTTAGTTCGCTCTGACGCTGAATCTGCAATCAGAACATTAAAATCATTGGCGTACGGAGATGTAAACTTCGCGGTAAGTGACCCGGTAGCATGTCCAACAATGATTCCTTCAACCGTTGCTGTTCCTCCACCGCTCTGGGCAGCGATGGCCTGAGATACCGTAAGTGGTGCTGCAGCTTGTACCGGACTTTGCGAACCCGGCCCCAGCAGTGCGGTTGCCATCATGATAAAGACCAGGAATGCCCCGATCCAGTGCTGCCATAACGCCTTCTTCATATTCCCTTTCTCCTCCTCCAAATTACCTGATAATGGTTATCCTCCTTTTAATTTAATGGTTCATATGCTGAATTCCTCTTTCTTTTTGTAAAATTATTGAAAAAGTTTAGAAGTTGAGTCTATTGGCCCATACTGATGATCATTAGAATTACATTTTAATGAGCCTATTTTCAGAAAAAAGTTAAATTCGATGCGGACTTGGGATTGCATTTTGCCAGCGTTCATTGCATAATGAATATATAAACGTGATAATGATTATCATTCTTGAACTTGTCTCTTTGTAACTTTCTACTGCATATGATTTTACGAATTTATAGATAAGGGGAACGAACATCGAATGAATACAACTCTGCAAAAGGCTGATCTGCAGCTTGACGATTATTTGGATCTTCTGAACCTGGCAACCAACCTGGGTGATACGAGATGGCAAAAGGAAATTATCCGTAAGCTGGCGTATACTTATCCCGCAGTTCAATGTAAACAACCACAATAATATGCCTTATACTTACATAGCTCATAACCCATTCTTTACATGAATCGGTTATTGGGCTATTTTTGTTTTATTATATAATTGAACTAAACATTTACACGAGAAACGGAGAGGACAGAAATAACCTGAAGAAGCGGAGCGTTCGCCTTTATTCCCGGATTTTCTCCTTTGAAAACGGGAATCCAATAAATCTGGGATAACAGCGATCGGAAGGTTGTTCTGTCATCGGAGTGGCAAGTGTAATATTCTTTAGTTCAATTTATATAGGAGGGGAACAACGATGCAATTGGAGACCGAACGACTCATCATCAGGGATATTCTGGAAACAGACTGGAAAAGTATACATAGCTACACATCCATGACAGAAGTTACTCAGCATACGGCATGGGGACCGAATACGGAAGAAGATACGCGAGCATACGTGCAGTTTGTGTTGGACATGCAGCAGACACAACCACGAGAAGGCTTTGAACTGGCGATATGTTTGAAAAGTGATGGAACTCTCCTTGGTGGAGTAGGTATTCACGTGATGGAGAAAACCAATGCAGAGATCGGTTACGTCCTTAATCCCGCCTATCAAGGAAAAGGTTATGCCGCCGAAGCAGCCCGTGCTCTAATAGGTTTTGGTTTCAATGAACTGGGCATGCACCGGATTTACGCCAAATGCCGTCCGCACAACACAGCTTCGGAGAATGTCATGAAGAAGATCGGCATGCAGCGAGAAGGGCTATTACGCGAGCACTGGTTCTACAAAGGTTCCTTTCATGACTCGGTGCTCTATTCGATTCTCTCCAGTGAATATGGCACGGCCAATGGAGATCCAATTCTACATATGTAATTTTCCGCATACATCAAAAAAGCTGACACCGATTATACGGATGTCAGCTCTTTTTATTATTCTCCGTAACGACCCCAATCGCCAATGGAGATACACCCCCGGAACAAGCTATGTTACAACCGGCACAACTCTACGGGGCAACTTGGGAATGTCGGACATCCGCACATGCAACGCAAGGCTGCCAGATCCCGAATCATCAGTTTTCCGTCCATCATATCCAGCGTACCTTGTTCCTTCCATGCCCCCAGCATCCGCGTTACGCTCTCTCGGGTCGCTCCAATCATCTCAGCAAGATCGGTATGGTTCAGCTTCATGTCCAGCACAATACCATCCGGTGTCACCCTGCCATACGAATTGCTGGCACGGATCAGTGTCGAAGCGAGCGCACCCGCCTTGCCATAGAGCAACAAATCACGGAATCTCGACTGGGTAATCCGCTGCGACAGCGCCATCCATTGCAAGAATTTCAAGGCAAGGTCGCCATGTTTGCTGAGTATGCTTTCCAGATCGCTAAGCGAGATAATCGCCAGCTCCCCTTTTTCCGCCATCTCTGCACTGTAGCTATGATTAAATCCGCCGATGCCGCCGAATTCACCGATGAGATCGCCGCTTTGCTGAATGGATAAAATAATTTCCTTCCCATCCTCCGTCGACTTGGTCATTTTCACTCGTCCCGAACGAATGTAGTACAGATATCCGGCTTCATCGCCTTCGAGAAAGAGACTATACCCCGACTTTACCCGTTTGGGTTGCATTTTCGCTTCAATCAGGTCCCATTGCTCAGGTGTAACGAACGAAAGGATTCCGCCTGTTTCTCGTGTCATTTTGCCTGCCTCCGTTTGTTTCTGCTCTGTTCTTTGGGTTGTTCTTTCCACAAATACTGTACCCATTACCTTCGTCCCCCTCGGTGATTCCTTATGTATACATCATATCGCGAAAGTAGCTTCAGGGTTATCGGGGGATTACCTGATCATTGACAAGAAACTCCCTGAATTTGCTGTGAGAAAAGTCACATTTCACCGATATGCCTCATCCTTCGCATTTCTTCAATCCCTTGGTGTACCTGAGTCAAGAGTCCTCTACTGCCCAAGTTCAGTAGATTACGGAACGGAAATAGGGGTTTTCCCTGAATTACAACGTACGAGAATGGGTCTACAATAGAACTAACATTGTAATACCCTTACTTTAAGATGATCCTGTTCAAAGGTTAATGATAATAATTAAACGTTACGTACCTTATAATTTCGGAAAAGGAAGTGTCCTCTCATGCATGATGAACTGCCATCTGGCATTCAGGAGATGATCGACGGCCTGCGCCTGAACACATACAGCGACTTCTGTGGACTTGCCTGTCTGAACGGGACGATGCTACGCTGGAAGTATACCTCTGGGGCTAGTAATGAACGGGTGAAACGCATGGAAATGCGCCCCGGACAAGATCTGGTGGGCACAGCCCTTCGGACTGGACGCACAACCCGATCTGATGCACAATCCACCGGGGAGCATACACCCGGTCGTTGCCCGTTAATGCTCGCTGAGCGGCTGGTATGTGCCATAGCGGTACCTGTGTTCCAGGAAGGAAGCGTGCCTGGCGCCGTGCTGCTCGTTGGCAGCAGACTGCCTTGCACCTTCTCCCCCGATATGATCCGGCAGACGGAGCAAATCGCTCTACATCTTCAGCCGAAGGTGTTTGGATAATAGTTTGAACTGGAGAGTGAGAGAAGTTATTCGGAGATTAAAGCTCTGAATGGCTTCTTTTTTTGTTATGATATAGATAGAACTAAGGAAGCGGACAGGGGGAAATCATGTGATTCAACTATTAGTTGTAGACGACCATGTTGTCGTGCGTTCCGGGCTGATCGCCTTACTTGAAGGAAAGAATGATATACATATCGTTGGAGATGCCGCAGATGGCGATGAAGCCATTGCCAAGGCTCAAGAGTTGAAACCAGATGTGGTCTTGATGGATTTCAGCATGCCGCCAGGCAAAGACGGTCTGACCGCTACCGCTGAATTGAAGAAATTGATGCCGGATGTCTCCATTTTGATACTGACCATGCATGACGATGAAGAATATCTGTTCCGCGCCATCCACGCGGGAGCATCCGGATATATCCTCAAAAGTGCACCGCATGAAGAATTGCTTGCCGCGATTCGTTCCGTAGCAGAAGGTAGCGCCTATCTGTACCCAAGTGCGACCAAGCGGCTGATGAGTGAATACCTGGACAAAGCCAAACAGGAAAACGCCGGACCGTATGACACGTTATCCGAGCGGGAGAAAGAGATTTTGTCCTGGATTGCCAAAGGTTACGCCAACAAGGAAATCGCCGAACATCTGATCATCAGTGTCAAAACGGTCGAATCCCACAAAAGTAATCTGATGGAGAAACTTGGCCTGCGTACACGACCGGAACTGGTGAAGTTCGCCATGAAAAAGGGGTTGCTGAACTTTGAGTAGTGCACGCAAGAACAGATTAAGTGGACTCGCAGACCAGCCCGTACGCCTCCTGCTGAACGAAATCGATAATCACATTACGGATAATGAATTCCGCAGCAGATTGAAGGGTTCCCTGCATCAACTGAGTGATCTAAAGTTTGCTCTGGATGAGTCCTCCATCGTTGCCCTCACGGACCGCAAAGGAAAAATCCAATATGTGAATGATAAATTCTGTGAAATCTCGCAGTATGAGCGGGAGGAACTGATCGGTAAGGATCATCGAATCATTAACTCCGGATACCATGGCAAAAGCTTTATGAAAAACCTGTGGGACACGATATCCTCAGGTAAGGTATGGAACGGGGAAATTCTCAATCGTGCCAGAGATGGCAGTCATTATTGGGTGAACACCACCATCGTGCCTTTCCTTGATAACGACGGCGAGCCATATCAATATCTGGCTGTACGTAGTGAGGTCACCAAGCTGAAATCCGTCGAAGCCGAATTGCAAAAGATGATGTCCCAAGTGATGAATATTCAGGAAGAGGAACGACGCCGGATCTCGCGTGAACTGCATGACGGGATTGGACAGAGTCTCTTCTCTCTGGTGATTCAGATGGACCGACTGCTGGCAGACCAGCCACAACCCGGGGTTGAAGCACTTCGTAAGCAGGTCACGGGTATCATGGAAGATGTACGCGGTATGGCATGGGAGCTGAGACCATCCGTTCTGGATGACCTGGGTGTTGTTCCGGCGATTCGTACGTATATCGAGAATTACACCCGTCACTACGGAATCGAAGTTGATCTGGAATGTAATTTGCGCAAACGATTGGAGATGAATCGGGAGATAGCCATCTACCGGATTATTCAGGAAGCCTTAACCAATGTCGCGAAGTATGCCGATGTTGCCGAGGCACGTGTTACTATTGAAGATGTTGAGGACATGACGATGGTTATTATTGAAGACCATGGCGCGGGATTCAGCGAAGTAACCGCTGGCAATGGTGTTGGATTGTTCAGTATGGAAGAGCGTGCCCGTGGCGCAGGAGGAACGTTAAGAGTGTCTTCCGAGCCTGGCGAAGGGACAACCGTTACCCTTTTACTGCCCAAGACAGCACAGGGATAACCGGTCATGCTTCGTATCACACTTTGCGCTTTACTCCAGCTTATCTATTATTTAACGGCTGCTCGCTATTGGACTGTGCGAGTGGTCTTTTTATTTCCGATTGGTCGAAATGACAAAATGAAGGCTCAAAATCGGTTAAATTCAATAATCATGATAAATAGATTGACTCCAGTTACGATTCGTCATTAAACTATGAATGCCACATACACATTGTATGATTAGTAAAATTTCATTGTTCATTTCATATAGCGAAGGAAAAGGATGATCAACATGTCAGAGAAACACTCCTCCAAAGGAGGAGAAATTCCGCAAATGTACAATCTGGACGAGATGGATCGCAAAATCATCGCCGCGCTTCACCACAACAGCCGAATATCCTATACGGATCTGGGGACACAGATCGGATTGTCACGTGTAGCAGTCCAGGCGCGCATTAATGCGTTATCCGAAAAAGGAATCATCGAACGCTTCACCGTTGTGATCAACCCTGGCAAAGTTGGGCTCCAGGTCTCGGCCTTTTTCAATGTCGATGTTGAACCGCCCTTCCTGGATGAAGTCGCGGAGAAACTGGACGAAGAACCGGCCGTCACTAGCCTCTATCATATGACAGGCCCGAGTACCCTGCACATGCACGGTATTTTTGCGGATATGGAAGAGATGGAGCAGTTCTTGCTCGAGAAGCTATATAAGATGCCAGGCATCGTCAAAGTGGAATCACAGCTGTTGTTGAAACGTTATAAAAGCCGGATGGGCATGAGACTCTAGGAGGAAATCAGCATGGGTTGGAAAGATTACAAAGGTCTCGTCATCGGAATGGTCCGAACCGGAATTCTCGGATATGGCGGTGGACCTTCGGTTATTCCATTGATCCGTTATGAAGCTGTTACGCGTTACAAATGGGTCAGTGATGAGGAGTTCGGCGAGATTTTGGCTATCGCTAATGCCCTGCCCGGTCCTATTGCGACCAAGATGGCCGCATATCTGGGATACAAAACCAAAGGTGTACTGGGCGCGATTGTGTCCGTACTCGCTCACATCTTACCGACCAGTATTGCCATTATTGCTCTGCTCGGTTCCATGTACGCACTCCGCGAGTCGAAAGTGGTAGCAGGCATGGTAGCCGCCGTGCGGCCGGTCATTTTTGTCATGCTGGGCATGATGGCTTATGAGTTTGCCATGAAAGCCTGGAAGGGACTCGGCAAAGTTTTTGCCGCCCTATTCGGCGTAATTGCCTTTGTACTGTTGCAGCTACTGGATATCCATCCGGGGATTGTGATCGCGGTTTTCCTTGGATATGGTGTCTTCCATCTGGAGCTAGTACAGCGCTTCAAATCCAAAGGCAAGTCCGATAAGGAGGTGTCCTAAGGATGCTCCAGACTTGGTGGGAATTATTTTGGGGATTTTTCGTAGCAAACATCTTGGGATATGGGGGTGGTCCGGCCTCCATTCCGCTCATGCAGGAAGAGATTGTGAACCACTACCATTGGATGACTACAGAGCAATTTGGGGATGTACTAGCGATTGGTAACGCCCTTCCTGGCCCGATTGCAACCAAAATTGCTGCATTTGTCGGGTACCACGTGGCAGGCTGGTTTGGGGCATTTATCGCAAGTTTTGCTACAATCGTCCCTTCCGCAACCGCACTTATTATATTACTTCGTCTGTTGAACAAACATCGCACGTCACCCAAAGTCAAAGGCATGACCCTACTCGTGCAACCTGTTATCGCTGTACTCATGATTCTGCTTACATGGGAATTCGGGCAGCTATCCACTGATTCCATCGGCATCTGGCAGACGTTAATCATAGCAGGCATCTCGCTCTGGGTCATGACCAAGACCAAGCTGCATCCAGCCATTCTGATCGTGATCGCTTTTGCCTATGGTGCGCTGGTACTGTCTCACACGATGTAGTTATACAAACGTACAGGGAACGATCCCTTAATAAGACGTTTCAGATTCGTTAGCGCTTGGAGACACGTTCTAGTTTATAGACCAAAAACGGTGATACCAGTTATTCGCTGGCATCACCGTTTTTATTTGCGCGTTTCAACTCACATTTGAAAAAGCAATTACTTCGCTTCAACCACTACCGTTACTTTTGTTTTCACACCTGCAAATGTCACCGTAATTGTTGCTTTACCTTTGCCGTTCGCCTGAATAATTCCATCTTTCACCGATGCTGTTGCAATACGGGAAGATTTCCAGAGAGCCGGCTTGGATACATTAGCTTCACTGCCATCGGCATACGTTGCAGTTGCAGCCACGGTTACCTTTTCACCAGGTTTCATGGTCAACGTTACTTTATCCGTCTGCAAATATTTCAGTGTATCCACATCTACAGCAATGGTTACAGACTTGCTACCGTATTTTGCTGTGATTTTGGCTTTACCTGAACCTGTAGCTTTGACTTTACCTTTGGTCACTTGAGCTACTTTGTAGCTGTTCGTTTTCCATTCAGCTTTGTCAGAAACATCACGCTCGCTACCGTCGCTCAAGAAGGCAGTTACCGTCAAATCAGCTGTATCGCCTGATTTCAGGGAAAGAACCGGCTCGGAAGCTTCAATACGTGTGATGACATCCACTTCAACTTGGATAGTCACTTTTTTGGAGCCATATTCGGCTGTGATGTTGGCTTTACCACTGCTGTTACCCGTGATCACGCCTTTTTTCACATCCGCTACACGTGCATTGCTGGATTTCCAAGTTGCTTCGGATGTTACATCCAGCGTGTTGCCGTCCTCATCAGTACCTGTTAGAAGGATCGTCTGAGTTTCTTTGGCAGACAGAACAACGAAGTTCACATCTGCTTCCAGTCCACTAGCCATACCTACTTCAACAGGCAGAGTAAGTGTTTTACCTTCAATCTTCGCTGTGATGGTTGCCTTACCTGTGGCAACACCTGTGATAACCCCTTTGCTATCTACCTCAGCGATTTTGTCGCTGCTGCTGCTCCAGGTTGCATCTTCGGATATATCCTTGGATGTTTCACCATACAAAGCCAGTACTTTGGCAGAAGTCGTTCCACCAACAGCTACTGATGCTTTTTTCTTATCCATCTCATACTTGTCTGCTACGTCTACATTCACTGTGAATTTAACCGTTTTACCGCCATAAGCTACAGTAATCGTAGCCGTACCGGATTTGTATGCAATCAGATCGCCGTTGGATACATATACAACATCTGCATTGCTTGAAGTCCATGTTGCTTTGGAAGTTACATCTTCTTTACTTGCATCAATATACTCTGCATTGGCTACCAATTTTTTAGACTTGTTATCACCCGTAACACTCATGGCGAGTTTGTCATCTACATCTTTGATATCCAAATATCTTGCCGTATCTACATCCACAGCAACTTCTACGGTTTTGCCACTATAAGTGGCTTTGATCGTTGTTGAACCTGCACTAATGGCTGTGATCTGTCCCTTGAATACCGTTGCAACCTTCTCGTTGCTGGATGTCCATGTTGCTTGATCCGTTACATTCACATCGCTGCTGTTTGGATAAGAAGCCGTTACAACGACATTAGCCGTTTTAGTTGTGTCGCTCAAACGGAAGAAAATACTTTGTTTCTCCACACTCAGCTTGCTGGTCAGATCTACATCCACGTCAACGGATACTGATTTCGTACCGTATTTGGCTGTGATCTTGGCAGAACCTGCCGAGTATCCTGTAATTTCGCCTTTGAGTACGTCTGCAACCTTCTCATTGCTGGATGTCCACTCCGCCAGATCGGTTACATCTTTGGTTGTGCCATCTGGATACGTAGCCGTCACTTTCACACTTTCACTTTTGTTCAACAACAGATTAACTTGTTGTTTATCTACATCTACACGTTTAACCACTTCAACGTTAACATCCACCGTCACGCTTTGGCTGCCAACTTTGGCTGTGATAACGGCCGTACCCGCACTTTGTCCAGTCACTTTACCATTCACAACGGTAGCAACCTTCTCATCACTGGTAGACCATTCTGCAGTACTTGCTGCTGCATTATTTGTTTCATTGTCACTATACGTTGCTGTCAAAATAATTTCTTTTGTATCTCCCGTGCGCAAATCCAGACTTTGCACGTTTTTCGAAAGGGCTTTGACCTTCTTCGTCACTTTCACTTGAACGGTCTGACTCTGACCCTGGTAAGCTGCGGTAATCGTCGCTTTACCTTCCTTTTTGGCCGTGATTGCACCATTATATACAGTTGCTATCGAAGTATCTTCGCTACTCCAGGTTGTACTAATCGTTACATTAGCCGAGGTATTATCTGAATATACCCCTGTCACCGTAACAGACCCAGAATCACCAACTTCGAGCGACATCTCATTCTTGGAAACCACAATTTTGGACAGTTCTTTGTCTGCCGCAGCGGCCAAGCCTACGTTGGAAATACTCAGCATCAACACCAGCATCATCACCATGTACTTGGTCAATCTTGGCTTTAACATCATTTCCCCCCGATTATCATCATTTTTTTCCTTATCTTTAATGTCGGCAAGTCCTTTCCAGATGTTTAGACTTTCAGGAAATTTTCAGGGAATTCTATGGAAGTTAATTTATCTTCTATTCCTGTTTCAACCGATCATACCTGCGAATATAGCGCATACCTATGTATATTGACTGTCTTGAACTTCTTTTAACAGGATTGGAGGAAACATAATGAGTCAGCCTTTTGATTACATCGGGTATTGGGAGAAAACATATCGTTCGGGTGAAACTTCTGGCAGGGGTTCATACGGGGTTTTGGCTGAATTCAAGGCCGAGGTCGTAAACGGACTGATTCAACGTGAAGGGATTCATCGTGTCATTGAGTTTGGATGTGGAGATGGCAACCAGTTGCAATACATGAATTATGAGGACTACCTGGGCGTGGATGTAGCGGCTTCTTCAGTAAAGCGTTGTGCTGCCCAATTTGCCAAGGATTCATCCAAGAGCTTCATGCTGTATACACCAGGCCTATGGATTAACCATGGTTTCCTGCAAGCCGATCTGACGGTCTGTCTGGATGTGTTATATCACATCACGGATGAAACGGATTTTCGCAACACCCTCTATGATATTCTGCACTCCTCAACAGCATGGGTGGTGCTTTACACCCGCTTGAAAGAAAACGGCAACCCGGGGATTGATACAATCCAGGACCGTAATCTGTTTGAATATCTCTTCGACTACCCTGATTTCAAAGTTCATGAGATTATTCCGCAGCGCTATCCAGATCAATCTTCTGCCGACTTTGTCATTCTGAGACGTACGCCTTCGAAGTGAAAATCGATTCTTTCAGTAAAGCATAGCTAAGTCTGCACCCCAACTGGACCTGTAAGAATGAATATTCATATGCCAGATATTCTTTTGTCTTCCTTCGATTATGTAAACCATCCGCCTGTCCGCTCACCTTGATTCGTCTATTCAAAGCTCAAACTTAGGTGTACTCCGTCTCCAATAGTAGGAATATCGTTCCTAATACTGGAGACAGCCTTATGCGGACAGGTGATGATGGTTTGCTAACAACTCGAAGACTCATAACACTACGACCTTACTAATCTGTTCTCACCTTCAGTTCTTCCAGCCCGTAGTTCTCGATTCTTCTTTTAAAATAACCCCGCATGTCCACGCAGCTTCGCCAGCGCTTCCATATAGAAATAATCGCCGTATATAATCGGCACATTCAACCCTCGCCCTTCCGGGTAATGCACCGTTCCCTGCATGATCAGACCTTCTTCCGCTGCCGAGTCGCCGGAGCTATAATGCTCATGCAACCCGCGGACAATACGCTCTCCCGCGGCAGCATAGGTTTCACCGCGTGGCGACAGCTTCGCCAGCTCAAGCAACCCGCTCGCGGCAATCGCCGCAGCGGACGAGTCCCACGCCACCTGATGCTCCGCAGGTGCGCGGAAATCCCACACCGGCACGATCTCTTCGCCAAGCATGGCGAGGAAGAAATCGGCCGCACGCTCCGCTGTCTCCAGATATCGGGCTTCGCCCGTATACCGGAAAGACAGCGCAAACCCGTGCAACGCCCAGGCGGTGCCCCGCGCCCAGGCGGAACCTGGAGCATGGCCCTGTCCGCCATGCTCTCGCAGCTTCTGCCCCGTGTGTGGATCAAACTCCACCACGTGGCAGATGGACCCGTCAGCGCGGATGAATTCGCGCGCCACGGTGTCCGCATGTGCTTCCGCCAGCCAGCGGAAGCGAGGATCGCCGCTCTGCTCGGATGCCCAATAGAGCAGCGGCAGGTTCATCATGCTGTCAATGATGGCTACGCCGCGCGTATCCATTGCTGACGAGCTGAAATTCCAGGCGCGGATGAACTCACCGCGCACGTGGAAACGGGCAGCGAGCAGGTTGGCGGCAAGCATGCCACGCCGCCGTCCATCCATGCTGCCCGTCTGGCGGTAGTTGGCTACGCCACTAAGCAGCCAGATGAACCCCAGATCGTGATCCACCGATTCGGGATCACGTAGACAACCCTCCAGTTGCCGCTCACAGCTTTCGGCAATGCGATGTAGCGAAGCCGCCGCTTCACTTTCCGGCGCATCCCCATAGACCAGCCATAATAATCCAGGCCAGAAACCTGCTGTCCACCATTCCGGATCATTCCGGTCATATGTCCCTTGCGGTGCAATGTGTGGAAAAGTATCCTTGATCCGCTTTGCATTCCGAATTGTCTTGGCAGCCCCCTGTTGCCACGCTTCCTCGAGCCATTTTACCGACGTTGATGTGTTCATGAACATATCCCTCCTCGATTCAATACCAGACATCTATGCTTGATGCTCCAGCTCATCCTCAACTTATCTATAGCGTCGTATGCCATAACTGCAATAGCTATCAGTTAAATATCACTAATCATCCACGAATAACACTTTTAACTATCATTCGAGATGTTCAGAGATCTAATGATCCTCAACCTGAACACCTTCAGTTAACCTCGCCCAATCGGATTGCAAATGACAACCTACGTGCTCCGTTCACTTCAATCCGTGCTTCCTTCAGCAACCCATTACGGGAGGCCACGGCCTGCTCTTCCAGATGAATATTGGCCCCCTGATCCAGCGCTGTAGATTCTACATAGGCCCCCCGATACTCCGTTCGCACGCTATGATCCGTATGGGTAATTACCGCCTGTTCACGGCCATCATGGAACATCAACGGAATGAGTGCCCCTGCTGCCGCGATCTCACCTTCGAATTCATACGTTATGGTCAGCAAGTCTGCCTGTTGCACATAATGAGTACGCAATGTTTCAATTCCGGGTAATGGACCGACCCATGTCACGGCAAAAGAATTCTCCAAGGCATTCACACCATCTTCTGACGCTTTTTCCACCAGATGCTTCTCTACTTTAT
Source organism: Paenibacillus sp. AGC31 (assembly GCF_057334655.1). Taxonomy (NCBI): domain Bacteria; kingdom Bacillati; phylum Bacillota; class Bacilli; order Caryophanales; family Paenibacillaceae; genus Paenibacillus; species Paenibacillus sp. AGC31. The sequence continues at coordinate 30,060 of NZ_JBHFJH010000025.1, read as the reverse complement.
TCCGCGTACCATGGTCCACCTTCTCGTACACAATGGACCCTCCTCCCTGTGCAGGGTCCAATCCAACATCCCGATCATATGCATCACCGGATGGAATCCCCTCTGCAAGGCTATGCCATACCCCATCTAGTGTCTTCCACGCAGGACAGTAGCTGAGCGGTCGGACCGCCCCTTCGACAAATTCCGTGAATCCAGCCTGCACATGGCTGGCGGCGGACGGGCCAATCAGACCAGGTAACCTCATCTGCTGAATCCGTACCAAACCAGGGATCGTATACGGGTCATTCATCGCCGTGTGTAATACCAGTTGCTGACCAGGTATGGAAGCAATCACGGTTTCGAACCACCCATCGGTCTGCAATACCCTGCTGCCTAACTCGGAAGGAAGGTACACTTCGCTCACATCGTCTCCCGGATCACTCAGACAAGCGTGAGCCAGCGCTGCCGCAGTCCACAGGTTGTAACAGGTATGGTTGGTATAGATTTCATATCCATGCCGATCTTCTGGCGCGTATTCATTGCGTACAATTTTCAAGCGTCCATCATCCATCTTCCAGCGCTCAACAGCAGCAAAACACCGATTGGCCGCACGTGCAAAAGCACCCGCCATCACCGGATCTCCCGCCTCCAGAGCCTGCGTTGCATGTGTAGAACATACATAAGCTGCGGCAGCTTCATTCCACTGATGCTGGGAGCTGCGACCACGTGGTGGAATCTCACCTAGCGGCGAGAGCGACAGTAACGAGCTGAAGGCACCATGGCGCAGCTGCTCACGTAACGTATCGGCAGTAGTTCCCTCGTAACCAGCTTCAAGCATCACCCCAAGGTGATACCGGGTGGCAATATCATAGGAAAATGGACAATTCGGACGGTCCAGCGGTCCATCCTGATACAACCCAAGTGCCGTAAACCGTGGCAGATGATAGGCTTCCAGATAACGATCCATCCAAGTTGTATCCTCACTTGCCAGCTGTTCACGCCACCGCAGATATTCGCCAGAGATCATGATAGCGTTCCAGTTAATCATGCGATTTGGATTGTTCATCTTGCTCATCGTAAATACATAATCCTGTTCAGGACTGATCGTTTTGAGTGCCTCAGCCCAGATCTTTGCTTGTTCCGGCAGATATGACTTCAACAACATGTAAGCTCGCATCATGAGCACTGGATAAAAATCAGGATGATTGTCAGGTACGCTACCTTTCACCACGGCATCAATGCTCTGTGACAGGGCTGCCGCTGCGGAATCAAGCAGACCTGTACGCCCCGAGTCAACCAGAACTGCTGCCGCCATCGCATAGGCTGGTGTAGCATAATATCTCTCCACACCCGAGAACGGGTCGATAATTGAACCCTGACTGTCCTGATATGGTGTGTAAGCACGAACAACACTTTCAACAAGTGCCAACTTGCGCTCCCGATTCCAGCCGTCTGCCGGAGCAGGGCCCGCTTGTTCTGCCAATGTACGGTAACGTTCGAGTTCATCTTTCCATGGATACGTGGACGCAGATGTATATTTACTCACGCATGCTCACCTCGGTTTCTCCCATTTTCGGTTCAATAATGAAGCGCACCTCACATACCGTTTCAAGCGGATTAGAACTTTCTATCCGAACATCCGTCTCATCAATCACACCTATCCATGATAGTGACGTCCGATAGAATGTGACTGGAACATTGTCATGATCAACTGTTTTCATAGCCTCCGTGAAGACCTGCCACTGGTCCGCATCATACGTCATATGAACCATTCCATGTACACCTTGCCAGCGAAGATTACCGCTCTTCACCACCTCAGGTTGTACTCTGCTCATCCATCGCTCCACAACACTCGAACATCCTGCATCTGAATCGTCCACCGAAGAGAATCGTTCTGCCGAAGACACCATCCTGCTCTTCCAATGAAAATGGTCAATCAGATGCAATTCTGCTCCATTCCTGCTACCGCCAGAAGCCATCTTCCAATGAAATTGGCGCGTATAACGAGCCAGTGAAGCAGCTCCAGAGTAAGCGGATGTCAGATCCAATGTTGTATTCAGCTCACCGCCACCCTCTGCCAGCTTTGCCTCTAACACATGGGCTTGCGCTTGTCGGCCCGAACTTTGCTCCTGGCCTTCAATGAGCGGAACGTTATGCCCGGATGACGAGATGTGTAACAACTGCTCTCTGTCTGGTGCAAAATACGCTTGGGTATACAACCCTGCTCCTGGATCACACAGAATATTCTCACCACCGCAATGGATAATGAACTGCCCCAGATCATTATGGTTGTGAGGTTCATCGTTATGTCCACCTTTAACGGAAATAGCCACATGAAGAGGTCCGCCGTTTGTACGTTTTGTATCTGGAGAATCAAGCGAGCCTTTTGCAATCATCCAACCCAAATTTTGAAAAATAAATCCCCGTTCAGCCTGTGAAGAGGCACCTTCATCACCATACATTTTCGGGTCGCTCCACATCACGTTCCGCAATAGATGAGCCCAGCGATGACAGGGATCTTCGGTAAACAGTGGAATATGAAGTGGCAAATCCACCTGCAACCCAACCCGGGACGCGAGCAGGGAAAGCAATCCGGAAGGGATCTCTTCCTTCTCGGCACTGTCCGAATAATTCACATATGTGCCGCCCGACAGATGCACTCGCAGCGGGAAGGCTGCGATGGCTGTTATTTTGGAACCCGTCAGCAGATCTAGTTCGCCCTTACTGTACTCACGAAGCATCTCGGCATAATAGGTGAAATAACCGAAGCCATATACCCAATATCCAATGCCTTCGGCACAGCCGCCATCCTCGCCATAACCGCTCAGGAAGGCGTCCATACAACTGACTGTTTGGCAGATCGATTCCCGTAGTGTTGGCTCATCTTCCAACAGCAACAATGCAGCCATGCCACAGCAGCCACCACAGACTGCCGACCAGTTGTGATCCGCTGTCTGCCAGTGGAACTTCCGTTGATCCCGGTAAAGCGGAGTGAAGATTCGCCGCTCGGCTTCGAATCTGATACGCTCTATGACAAGGCGATCCAGGCGCTCGGCGTGAATCGTTACAACTTCGGCCAACATATGTACCGTCTCTGCGGCGAACAGATCGATGTTTCCATCTACCTGATCGACTTCTCCCGTACCCAGATGCGCTGTCAAACACCACGTATACTCACCACATATGTCCCACAACATATCTTCCAACACTTGCATTGCATTCGGCCTAGACAGGTCCAATGCGAGCATCGCCACAGCAGCCAGCCTGCCCCTTCGATCGAAATAAGCCTCCTCATAGCCTTTCCGCTCACCCGTATCGCTGAACTGTCGATATAAACGGAATGACAAGGAAGGCATGGGTTCATTCAAGGCACGTTCACCGTAAGCCTTCAAGTCTGTGTATAAGGTAGCCAATTCAGGCCGGGATAACTTCTCCAAGAGTCTGTCGGCACTTAAGGAACCCCATACTCTGTTCTCAGTTCCACGTTGGTTGATATTTTCATTTTCGACTTCATGAATGGAATCTTCCACTGGATTCACCACTCTTCGTTAATGGATTGTCATACCCACATTATAATGTAATCGATTTCATTTTACCGGATATGATAGCACTTTTGAAGAATTATCCATTAAAACTCTTTCCACGACGTTACTTCCTTCTCCTTCCCAACACAAAAAAACGAAGAACCTTTGTCAGGTTCTCCGTTACATTCTGCCTGTCACCACAGGCTTTTATGGCTATCTTAATCCTGAATACCCATTCCAACTGCCCATATCACAACTGTTCCGTTGTTGTTACACAATCGCAAGTGGAGAATTTTGCACAACAGATAACCACTGACGTGCAATCAGCTCATGACCTGCTGCGGTTGGATGCACGCCATCCCACAACCAGTATGCTGCGTCCGCCTGCTTCAGAGCATCATTGAACGTTTGCTGCAATGGTACCCACACAGCTCCGAATTCTTCAGAGAGACCTTGCGCCAGCTTCTGATACTGACCAATATGCTCTTCCCAGGCTTCCCATTTCTCCGCGGTCGCTCCGGTTCTCAGAATAAACGGCTCCATCAAAATCAGTCCCGTATCCGGCATCACTTCCCGAGTTTCTTCGACCAAATGGCGATACGCCCGTCCGAAACGATCCGTTACTCCGCTAGGTTCACCATTCATCGTGCGCCAGGCATCATTAACCCCAATCAGGATGCTGATCAGATCCGGTTTTAGACTAATGGTATCCTCATTCCAGCGTGCGTACAGATCGGATGCCCGATCCCCGCTGATGCCTCTGTTATAGAAGGTCTTTTGCTTGCCCGCCAGTTCCATACCCAGTTTGCTGGAGATCAGATACGCATATCCGTGTCCGAGAAAATGATTCGGATCATCATTGCGTGATCTTCCCCCATCTGTAATCGAGTCTCCCTGAAACAATATAACGGATGGACTAGTACTCATGATTGAAATCGTTCCTTCCTCTTGTGCAAAATGGAAACACTGAACACCTCAGTCTCCATTTTATCCCTTTCGGCCACAATAGAAAATAGCGTTTTCATCACTGAGTGTCGCCATCTTATGAATCTTTTGGTTCTTTCTCCACATGGCCTCCGCCCTGATAGGCTGTCTCGTCCTGTTTATCAGGTACGCCTCTAAGCTTTGCCTCTTCCCACAACTCGGCTGCATCATCCTGTGGGCGGTATCCAATCTTCTGCGCCAGATAGCCAATATCATAGTAATTATCTGTATTCGCTGAAGTCCCGTACAGATTCAGATACTTCATATCTGAATCGGCTTCAATACAGCACTCAGCGAGCTGGACCATGTCCCTTGGTGATATCCAAATATGAGCCGAGCGCTCCGAGTGCGGGTATGTATCACCTGAGAAGTTTCCAATCCGAATGTTGAATGAGGACAGGTCATATTTGTCAACGTAATAACGTCCCAGCAGTTCAATATAACATTTGCTAAGTCCATAGAAGCTGTCCGGCCGGTACGGGTCATCCACTTCAATATCCTCACCTGTAGGATAGAAGCCTGTCGCATGGTTGGAACTTGCAAAAATCACCCGCTGAACACCGTTTAACCGTGCAGCTTCATACACATGGTAGGCTCCGGTTACGTTGATCGGCAGAACTTTGCCCAGAAAATCTTCCTCATCCTTAGCCCATGCAATGTGCAGAACGGTGTGAACCCCCTGCATTAGTTCCTTCAGGTGTTCCCCATCGGTCACATCCATGGCTACAATGCCAGCTTCCTCGTCTTCACGCAGATCAGCTGCAACGATGTCATACGCACCCTTGGCTCTCAGCCCCTCCAGCAGACTGCGACCAATGACTCCGGCAGCTCCCGTAATTAACAGTTTTCGCTTCAGTTCACTCATGAATCCAGCTCCCTTCGCTTAGATAGGTTATCTATCCTCTATAGAACAGTATTAACCGATCAGGCGAAGGAATTACCGGATTTTACAATACAACCTGCAACTATCCAATCCAATATCGCAGTATCATCATAGCCACAATACCAACCAATACGGTTCCAAGCAGACTGCGTGTCCAGATAGCCACTGCAACCGTAGGCAGGGATGCCCACAGAGCTGCATTGTGCGTAATCGGCACTAACTGGTTGTCTGACATGAACAGTTCCTGACCAATTAGCGCTGCCATGACCGCTACAGGTACATACTCCAGCCAGCGTAACAACCACATTGGAATCTGTATCTTGCTGAACAGCATCAGTGGCAGTACACGCGGGATAAATGTTAACAGTGCCGAACCCATAATAATCCAGAATACATCCCATCTTACTTCCATCGTTCCATGAACACTCCCATCGTTGCCGCAATGACCGCAGCCACAATGACACTCATACTGCCAAGTGAAGCCATGCTGGCGAAGATTACACAGACAACGGCGATAATCGCCACATTAATGTGTATTTTTTTGTTTTTGCGATGCACCAACTGGAGTACAACTAGTCCAATAAACATGGCTGGCAGAGCATAATCGAGACCCAGTCGTTCCGGATTGGTGATCCAGCGTCCAAAGTACGCTCCAGCCATATTAGCCACGAACCAGTTCAGATATGCGGTAATATTCAGACCGTGCATCCAGCGTTCACTCAGCCTTTCCCTGCCAATTGCACGTGTCATCGCGACGCCAAAAGATTCATCGGTAAGCAATGAACCAATCCACATATTTTTAAGCGGGGTCAGATGCCGAAAATATGGTGATACAGCTGCACTGAGCAGCAAATGGCGAAGATTCACAAAAAATATGGTGAACATGATTGCTACTGCTGACCCATTCGATGCGAGCATGCCTGCTGCAATGAACTGAGCCGATCCTGCATATAAAATCAGGCTGAGCAGAGCTGTTTCCGCCAGACTCAGACCTGCGGTCATTTCAATGACACCCGCCGCAAAGCCAATACTTAAATAACCAAGCAGGGTTGGGATACAATCTTTGACCCCCTGCATGAATGTAGCCTGATCCTGGACCTCTTCCATGTTCTCCTGTCCAGATATCTGTAGTGTACTTTGGTCCAACTGCCGTACAACCCCTCTCCAATTTCTGTCCCCATAAACCGATATATATGGATGAGTATTAATTCAGGTGCATTTTTCGTACCACATTAATTCAGAAATATACCACAAGATGTGCACTAAGGGAGAGACAGATTACTTTTTATAGAACAGATGTAATCCTAAATACCTACAAAATCGAAAAATATTTTCGCATAACTCATAAATCATGTTGAATAAACGCGAAATTTGTCATACGATAGCACCAGAAACTTCTGGAAAGGATGGAATGAATATCTTTTATCAGATGGGCTTGTCCACTAGACATGGGGATGGGTTACACAGAGGGGGAATGTGTATGAAAAAAATTCGTAAACAAGGGGTCAAAAGAACAATGCAGATGAGAGAGAAACTGATTTTGTCATTTGCCATTGTATTGCTCATTCCAACCATTAGTCTTGGCATTATCTCGTTCCAAACAGCCGATGCCAAGGTTGAAGAGAAAATGTATGAGAACGCGATCAGTAGTGTTACTGTGCTCAACCAGACCATTGACCAGATCATTGGTGCAACACGCAAAAATGTTGATTTCCTGGCAAGTCAGCTGGATGCAGGCAATGTCGGACCCAATCAGGGTGACGAAACAGATACCATCCGTACCTTGCTCGACGCGTATAAGGAAACACATGATGACGTGGAACTTGCCTCCATCGGTACCGATCAGGGCGTGTATATTAACTCCCCTGTAACTGCGGTGAACAAAGAAGGATATGACCCGCGCGAACGCCCGTGGTATCAGGCTGCTACGCAGAACAAAGATGTCCCTACCGTAATCACCCCCTACTTATCAAGCAATACCGGCAATGTTGTTGCTTCGGTAGCTCAGACCTCAGCGGATGGCCATGGTGTCGTCTCTGTCAGCCTGTCGCTTGAAGCCCTCTCGAAGACGGTTAACTCCACGAAGATCGGCGAGAAGGGTTATATCTATATCATTGATAATGCCAATAAAATCATTGTACATCCTACCGAGAAACCGGGGACCGAAGGAACCATGGCACCCTATAAAGATATTTTTGCACAGAAAAACGGAAGTCTGACCTATACACTAAATGGAAACCAGGAACACGCCTTTTTCTCTACCAATGAAACGACGGGCTGGACCGTGGTTGGTGTCATCGACAGTGGGGAAGTGACAGCATCTGTCCGTCCGATCCTATACACCACACTTATTGTTGTAGCGATTGCAATTGCGGTAAGCTCCATCATTATTTTCTGGATTGTGCAATCCATCACCAAACCACTGAACCGCTTGGTGAAGGCATCTGACGAAATTAGTAATGGTAATCTGACTATCGAGGTTGCGGTATTAGGACAGGATGAATTCGGCAAGCTGAGCACCAGCTTCAATAAGATGAGCGAATCCCTGCGAACCGTTATTCAGGACGTGCGACACACGGCTGATGAATTAACCGCCTCATCCACACAATTGGCAGTCAATTCATCCGAGACAACCAAAGCAACTGAGCAAGTCGCCTTGATCACAGAAGAATCCGCAGCTGGACTTGAGAAACAAGCAAGCAGCCTGAAACATACGGCACTGCAGATGAATGAGCTTGCTGGAGGTGTGGGACAGGTAACGAACAGCACACAGCAAGTATCCGAAGCTGCCATGCAAGCAAGTGAGCTCGCGGATAAAGGGAATGCTACCATGCAGACGGCCGTATCCGAGATGAGTTCCGTCAGTCGCTTTGTGCAAGGTATGGCAGATACTGCCGGACGACTTGAACAGCATTCCACATCCATTGGTGAGATGGTATCTGTCATTACAGATATCGCTGCACAGACCAATTTGCTTGCTCTCAATGCTTCTATAGAAGCAGCACGTGCAGGTGAGCATGGACGTGGCTTCTCCGTTGTTGCCAGCGAAGTCCGCAAGCTCGCGGAACAATCCAGCCTGTCCGGCCAGAAGATTGTAGAGATGGTCGGAGCGATTCAACAGGAGATTTCAATGGCCAATCACAGTGTACAGATCGGGCAACAGGATGTAAGCAACGGCATTCGTGCCGTTCAGTTTGCAGATGAAGCTTTTGCCCAGATTAGTGAGGCTGTCGGGGTCGTTAATCATCAGCTTGAGAACATTGCAGCCGCCTCACAACAGATGTCTGCAAGTACAGCAGAAGTGGTGCAATCCATTGATCAGATCCACGCGATATCTGAAACCAATGCCGATGGAACGGAGAACATCTCTGCTGCTACGGAGGAGCAAGTGGCTTCCATGCAGGAGATATCATCCTCTGCTGATTCACTTGCCCATCTGGCTCACAAGCTGCAGAAGCTGGTGGAACAATTCAAGCTGTAGTCGTTGAACTAAAGATTGTTTACACTAACACTACGATGACAGAATAACCTTCCAATCGCTGTTATCGTGCAAACGATTAGTTCGACTTATAAAATTAAGTAGTCTGTAGTACCAAAAGCCCCTTTGCCATCATATTGGCAAAGGGGCTTTTGGGTTATATTTGAGTTATAAGGAACGGGAATTCTAGAAAGGAAATATCCCTCCTATTCAGCAGATTGCTTTTTATCTCCGTGGTATCCTTGATCTCCGTAGGGCTCTAACTGTTCAAACCAGCGATTCAGACATTTGGCGAGTGCATCTTTGGAATCGTTATACGGGTTATCGTCTTGTTTCAATGTCTCCAGCACCTCGATCACAAACGCATTCTCTCCATATTTATTCCATTCAGCCTGCAATCTTCGATTCAGATGGCTACCCATCTGTAACATAAACCGTTGTCCGTTAATGGTTTTCAGGTTAAGTGTGCTGTCGATATAAACTTTTCCGTTACGTTCATTCCGAATCTGGTAGACGCCCGCTTCCGTCTTGACTTCTTTGGCCTGTTCCTGTAATTCTTTGCGACGATCCATCTTCTCCTGCTCCCCCTTTGCTTTGCGCTCCGGTTTTCCAACTTCGGCGCTCTGTTGATCTGCGTGGCTTCCCAGCCAATACTGACTGCCGTCTGGCTCACGTTCCAGCAAACCATAGTCGACGAGATACCTCCGTACTTCCACGTAATCATCATGAACTTCCTTCAGCAGCTCATTGACCTGTTTCTCGGAATATTTGCGCTCTGTCTCGAATCGTTTGGCAATTTCGGTGAGCACAATATATTTATGCTTTTGCTGCATATGAAACGTCGTCAGCCGACCGCCAGTACCCTCTGGAAAATACTTGTTTAGCACCTTTTCCCGATCCTGTTCTGTGATATCAAATGAATCACGATGGATTGTATGTCCATGTCTTGTCACCGGTGACACCCATTCGGCTGGAGCCTGGGTATCCTTACTTTTGAGAAGTTCCATTAATGCCAGGAATATTTTGGCCTGCCGTTCCTTTTCCTTTAATACAAACCGATGATTCCGAATCGTGGAGGCACTCCCGATACCAAGGGCCTTTTGTACTTCAGCATCCTTCTTTCCTTCATGAAACTGGGCCAGCAATCCACGCTGGACATCAGACAATCCGGTTACGCTTTTATCCAGCTCCAGCAAATATTCAAATACCGATCCATGAACCTTTTCAATATGCACTCGCATATAACGGGCTGCCTCATAGAGCACTCCTTCTTCAGGATAGATAATCCCGGCTTCCGTCCTGTATCCGCAGCAGACACATATATAGGCGGGACCCTCCTCCGTATAACCACGCTTGATCTCTTCCAATGAAGCTGTTTGCAACCAGGATTCCGATGATTTCATGTAAAAGCTCCTTTTTATCATTGTTATGGTCATTCCAAACGTATATTAATCAAACATATTATATTTTTGTTTGTTCATTTATAGATATAATATAATTTAGTTTATAACATGTCAACATAATGGAAAAGGATACTGTGTTTGAAGACACAACGGATACCCCTTTGTTCAACAGAAAAAAGACCGCAGGGTCGCAACCCTGCAGTCTCATCTCAATACCTGTTACAACTTAAAACGTTCAATCATGCTTTGCAGATCTTCAGCCATACGTGACAATGCTGCCGAAGAAGCTGCAACCTCTTCCATTGTAGCCAACTGCTCTTGAGCCGCCGCTGATCCATCTTCCGTTCCAGAGGCAATTCTGTCCGACAGAACCATGGTATCACTTACTGCCTTGTTGACATGACTCATGCCACCATCAATTTGACGGGAAGCCGTGGATACTTCTCCAGCTTGTGCAGCCACCAACTGTACCGCAGTACGAATGTTATTGAATGCTTCGCCCGCTTCTGTAACCATCTGCGAACTCTTCACCATGCCTTCTCCCGTACGGGCAAAAGTGGATTGTACCGCATTGGTTTTCTCCTGCATCTCATGCATAAGCTCATTGATCCTCTCGGCTGAAGCGCCTGAACTGTGAGCCAGTGTCTTCACTTCGTTGGCTACAACCGCGAATCCGCGCCCTTGCTCGCCAGCTCTTGAAGCTTCAATGGATGCATTCAAAGCAAGAATGTTCGTCTGCTTGGCAATGGCCGTAATCTCGGCCACAATCACAAGAATCTCTTCATTTTTCGCGCGTAGATCCTCAATGACCACAGACATGGCTTTGCTCTCGTCATTCACCTGCTGAATATGGGTAACCGCTTCTTCCACGGTAACCATGCCCGCTTCCGACTTCGTGGAAGCATCCAGAGCGATACGAGCGGTTTCTTCAGCACTTGATGAGATTTCTTTCACTCCAATGGACATTTCGCCCACGAGTTGGCCTGTAGCAGCAAGACTATTGTTCTGCAAATTAGTTCCCGCTGCTGCATCCTGCATCAGTTCTGCCACCTGTTCCGTGGCTTTGGATGTCTGCTCGGAACTTGCCATCAGTTCTTCAGAAGATGCCGCCAGCTGGCTGGACGTATCATGCACCTCTCCAAGCACACTACGCAGGGAAGTCGTCATCGTGTCGAAGCTTTCCCCGAGCTGTCCGAACTCATCCCGCCGCTGTAAACCTACCCGAACGGTGAGGTCCCCAGCGCTTACTTTGGATGCTGCCTGCGTTAACTGCAGCAATGGCCGGTGAATGCTGCGGATAATGAATATAAGCAGAATCAACCCAATAACCAATGCAGATGCCACAATCGTAATTGAACGGATCAAAATAGGCATTACAGCTTCCGTTGCTTCCGAAGGAACCATCTCACCAACAATTTTCCAACCTGTCACCGGATTAGTAAAATACACAGCTTCCACTTCGCGACCATCATATGTATACTTCAGCGTTCCACTTTCCTTCGTATACATCTCATTAATGTAGCTTTCATCCGACTGTGTACCGGATTCAATATTGTAGTGGAACAGGAATTTACCCCCGTTATCCAGCATGTACAGTTTTCCCTCTTTACCAATACGTATCTGATCAACGGATTCTTTCAGATGATTGAGACTGACATTGGCTCCGAATACCCCTTTGCCGTCAGCCAGCTTGACCGCTGCGGTCACAACCCATTCGCCCGTCGAAGCCGACTGAAACGTATCCGAGATTACCGGTTCATCCTGGGACATGCCCATCGTATACCATGAACGTTCTCGAGGATCATAATTCTGTTCCTCGGATTCAGGGGACTTCATCCAGCTGCCATCTTCAGCACCTGCAGTAAGTACACCCAGTTCCTTATGATTCTGAGACATCCGATCCATCTGCCTTTGCAGTGCAGGGGATTTAGTAATAATATCGTTTGAAGTCATACCCGCAGCCATCTGAGCTGCGTTATCCTTCTCCATATCGAGCATTTGATTTATCTGCAGACTAAGCATTTCTGTTTTGGCCTGTGCGGAACGAATAATCTCCATTTTAACCTGATCAGCAGCTTTTTGATAAGACAACCATCCCACGGTAATGCTCGGTACTATCAGGAACAGGAGCAATGCAGCAATCAGGCGTTTTTTTACGGTTAAAGTAAACCAATTTCGAATCCTTTTCTTCATTTTAACTATCCCCCATCATAATCTTCACCCATCCTTTTATCGGACAATCGCTGTAAAAATATTATGTATAGATACTAAATTAGTACAAATTTAATTTAAATGATCTGATCAGATGTTATGGATTATATCCGCTTCATCGTTTTGACCCTCTACCCGAGATCGTTTACAATGCTCATAAGCTGGTTATTCATGAAACGATTGGAAGGAGAGGATTCAAATCTTACGCAAGTCAAATGAAAGACAACGTATTTCCACAGTATATTCATCCATGTTCCGCATTCTGTTAGCGCTCATCCTGTGCACAGGACCGATTCTGGGACAATCTGGTATTACGGCATCCGCAGCGCAGGCAACGCAAGCAGTTCACATTGAAGTGAATGGTGAGCAACAATCCTGGAAGAACGCACCACTTATAATCAAAGGTTCAACGTTTGTTCCACTGCGGGATGTGGCCACATCGGTTAAAGGCACGTTGAAATGGGATAATCGTACCAAGACGGCTACCATTACCATTGGCAGAGACAAGCTGATCCATCAGGCTGGCAGCAATTCCATTAAAGTAAATAAGGTCGATCTGGCTACAGGTGTGAATTCACGTACCGTTAACGGTACGTTGATGGTACCTGTCCGGGCAATGGCTAATGCAATCAAGGCAGACATCAAGGTCCAACGCACAGCCACGGGGCAGATGAGTGTAAATATGGTCACTGATCAAGTCAGCTTGCTGAATAGCGAGGTTGCCAGCGTGGATACATATCTGCGCGAGATCAACTATCCAGGTATGGCTCTGATCGCCCGCGATGGTGAAGTACTTCTAAAGCAAGGCTACGGACTTGCCGATGAACAGACGCTGAATCGCCCGGATCAGAAGACACGAATCGCATCACTAAGCAAATCCTTAACGGCCGCGTCCATTCTGAGTCTCGTGGAGAATGGTAAGATTAATGTGCAAGATCCAATCTCCAAGTATATCTCTGGTATACCGAAGGGAGATCAGATCACGCTTCATATGCTGTTATCCCAGACTTCAGGTCTGCCATCCGCATTTGGTCGGGGTGAAGGAACTTCTATGGAAGAGACGGTAGAAGAGATTCGTCACAAAACGCTGAAGTTTGAACCGGGGAGTGCCTATCTGTACAGCAACAGCGGTTATGTTTTGCTTGCATATGTCGTTGAACAGGTATCTGGCATGAGTTATGCCGATTACGTGCAACAGACGATACTGAAACCGCTTGGCATGAAAAATTCAGGAGAGGCTTCCCGTAAAGTGCATACCATTAGTGGTTTTGTTCAAAAAAATAACGCATGGGTAACTGCGCCTTACTATGTGTCTCAATCCGGGTCAGGAACCATCTATTCCACGGTGGACGATATGCTGAAATGGGATCGTGCGCTTTATACAGACCAGATTCTAAGCCAGGATACGATTGAGCAGATGTATGAGCCTTATTCCGATAAGAACTACGGCTACGCCTGGATTCTTAAAGAAAACGGCACGAATCGTACCGTCTTCCATAACGGGAGTGGCGGCGGGTTTGCCACAGCTTTTTCACGTAATCTGTCCGATGATATCACGATTATCCTGCTCGGCAACCACGCAGGTATGGACATGACTTCACTTTTGGATGAAGTTGAGGCAAAAACAGCCAAAGCACTGCAATTGCAATAATTTTATTGTCATAAAGAGTAATTGGAGACGGTCCTTCAACAGGATCGTCTCTTTGTTCTAGATACATCCTCAATTCCGACTTCGAATACATACATCTACTAGAAATCCCATCAATGTCCAAAAGAATACGTGCTCATCTATAAATAAATTAGATAATTTAAGATCAAAAAAGAAACATTTTTACATTTTTACCGTTCATACTATATAGGTATATTTTGGAAGTAAGCTATAGATCTAATACTAGTCGAGGTGCATAATGAAGAAAACCATTTTACTACTGTTTTTGAGCCTGTTCTTACTCGTTTTGCTCCCTCATCAGGGAAATGCCGCTGCAAGCACGTCGAAAATCTTTATGGATGGAGAGGAATTAGTCCTCCCAAATGATGTACAGGTGAAGATTATCAATAAAAACGTGATGATCCCGATTCGTGTCGTTGCCGAAAATTTGAAATTCAAAGTCGATTGGAACCAGCAAGCACACACTGTAAAAATCCAGCAAGATCAACAGATCATCTCTCTAACCGTGGACCAAAAACAAGCCATGGTTGCTGACAAGCAGGTCACCTTGAACACAGCACCGCAAATTTTGAATAAAACGCTGGTGGTGCCCATTCGATTTGTCAGTGAACAAATGGGGCTTACGGTAAAATGGAACAATCAAGACAAGATCGTATACTTAACAAACACCAGCAAAGAACCTGCTGTCGACCCTGGCAACAGTTCAGGGAAAGGGGACTCCTCTTCTGTCGCTCAGGTTACCGATATCCAATTTGCCAACAATCAGCTCGTCTTATCCACGGATGGGACCGTTCAGCCGGTAGTAACGACCCTCAAGTACCCTGATCGTCTGGTTGTGGACTTGCCTGGAGCCACCTTTGGTGATATCTCCCAACCACTGGATCAAGGACTCAATGGCAAGTTGGATGTGAGCGGTTATCCCAATGTGACGGAAGTGAGATATTCGCTTTTCAAACGAGATCCAGGACAAGTTCGAATTGTCGTAGAATTGAATAATGTGATGGATGTCCAGTACAGCCAGAATGTGATTGCCGACAAACTGATTATTGATCTGAATGTTGCGGGAGACAACATCGCACCTGCTCCTGTCACTCCAGTAGGCGATTCAGGACGCAAGGTCGTTGTGATCGATCCAGGACACGGTGGCAGTGACCCGGGGACGATCAGCATCACGAACAAACCCGAAAAAGAATACAACCTGGCATTGGCTCACAAAGTACAAGCCCTGTTGCTCAATGAGCCCAATATCGAATTGGTGATGACTCGTGAAGGTGATACCTATCCGACCCGCCCTGAGCGTGTTCAACTCGCCAATCAATTAAATGCGGATGTATTCGTATCTATCCACGGCAATAGTGTGAAGTCTGCCCCCCAAGCGACAGGTACGGAGACATATTATTATCAACGCAGTAACAGCAAGGAATTAGCCAATATCATTCATCAACGTTTGGTGAAAGCCATGGGTCTCAGAGATCGTGGTGTGAAAAATGGCAACTTGGAAGTAATCCGAGACACGACCATGCCTGCAGTGCTTTTGGAAGTGGGATTCTTAAGTAATGTGCTCGATGAAGAACTGATGTCGTCCGAAGTTGTTCAGACGAAAGCCGCTCAAGCGATAGCCGATGGAATCAAGGAGTATTTGGGCCTATAAATCATCAAATAAATCAGATGAAGGAAGTGATTTTTTGAATAAGAAGCTAGGTTGTGCACTTATATTAACATGCTTGATCCTTATCGGAGTTGGATGTGCCCAGAAGCCAGTGAACGAATCCGGTTCGAATGAACCTGCTGTTCAGGGAGGACAGGCGCAGTCACCAAACCCATCCGAACCGGAGGTGGATCTGGGCACAATGAATACACAAGTCATCGATGTATATTTGGCAGATTCTCAGGTCCTTGAGCTGGAGAAAACAGAACAGAAAATTGAATACAAGGATGATTCCGAAAAATATGAAAAAACATTCGCAGCGTTGCAAACGAACACCGATTCAGATCTTGTTTCCCTCTGGGAGCAGGTGGAACTGCTCTCTGTCCAATATGCTGAGGGTACGGTGACTTTGGATGTTCATATCCCCGCTGAAGCCAATCTCGGTACCAGTGGAGAAATGCTCGCATTGGAAGCTTTAACAACAACGATGTTTCAGTTTGATGAAGTGAAGAGCCTGGATATACTGGTGGACGGTGAAGCCGTTGATAGTTTGATGGGTCATGCCGAACTGGAACACCCCATTCATCGCGAATCCTAACTGATCAAACAACAATGGAAAAAGAACGTCCCCAGGGACGTTCCAATCTGACGCATCAATTCGATTCATGCACTATTCACACATATAGCTCGTCACCAGCAGACAGTGAATGTATAACTGTTCCCGGTGACGGGCTATTTCTGAGCAAACCTTCTTTTAATCGGTCCGTCTCTGCCCGGTCAGCATGTACAAGGACCGTATGTCTTGCTGGAACCTGATGCAGCATCCGTTCAACATCCTTCCAGCCCTGATGCACTTTATAACGTATTTTCCGCACTTCACATGCTCCATACTTTTCAGGAACCCGTAGCAGCTTATCAGCAAATGTATCATGAGCAACATGCCCAGTGAGCAGAATCAGATTCTCCTCCCTGTCCGATAATTGACTATAGTACCAACGGGCAAGCGAGGACTGCATCATGCCGTCCGGAATGAACCATAGCGAAGCAGCATGATGTTCCAACAGTTGTTCCCGCTCTTGGGTGGTTGTAGGTAGATCCCATCCTCGTCCGGTCAGAAAGCAATCGATTTCGTCTTTCAACGAACTTCCGATGACATGCTCTCCCTTCTCCCTCAACCAATACGGAACATGCATAAGCTGCTTCATACCGTCCACCAGCCCTTGTTCCACTACGATTGGAATAGCCGGGAATTGTTGCTGTGCCCACAGTATGATCTCCTGTCCACGCCCTACGACAGGCATGGGTAAGAGCACCTTTCCACCTTGAGCAATCGTCTGGCGAATGGCTCGTTCAAGCTGTTCCAGTTTGTCGGCCTGTGTATCCTGGTCCGTACCGTAGGCCGCATCAACGATTGCCAGATCCACCAGTCCGACGGAAGATATTGGCGCAGCGTCTGCTACGTTTGCTCTGCCTGCTCTGACTGCTCCATCTGCTCCATTGGATGAGAAATTCCTCTGCTTCATGGGTATCTCCATGGATACAAGTGTTCTTGACGACGCTTCTGATGCAACAGATGTCTGATCTTGTGACGTTATGAATTCTCCAGCCTTTTGCCCACTGTTTATAACGATTAGTTGCTCCGTACCCCACCGCTCGCTGCTCGGAGCATCGGACACAGGATTCTCACGAAGCATGCTTTTCTGCCAGAACGACTCCGCTGGACAATCCTCCTGTAAAAGCATTGATTCGGACGTGTAGTCCCCGGAATAGAAAATCCGCTTACCTTCCATTTCAACCCCAAACCACACCGATCCAGCCAGATGTCCACTCCGTCCCCACATCACTTTTACTTCGGGAATCGGTTGGAACCAGGTTTGGGATACGACCTCATCTTCCAGATACCGATAACGAATAGCCTGCTCATCTGCTTCATCGTATGGGAGCTTCTCTCCGACACGTTCTGCAAACCTTCGCCAGTTGGCAAAATACGTACGCAGCTGCGCCCTCGTCTCTCTCGTCGTCCACACTTCACCCTGGTAGCCCATCTTATACAACAAAGGGATGGCGACCGAATGATCCTCATGGGCGTGAGATAACAGGACCGCGTCCAGTTGCGGGACAATCTCCGGGTCAATAAGCGGATACTGGCCTGTGCCTTCTTTTTTCACACCACAATCCAGCAAAAGGCGAAACCGGCTCCCGCTCAGGAGATAGGCGGAACGTCCATGTTCCCCTGCACCGCCCCATACGTTCAGTTTGATCATGATGCATTCCACTTTCTCTTTGAATTCAGCAGTTCGATTCCAAGCAGCATCAGCACCGTCATACCTACAGTTACAACGGCCATCGCCATGCCAAGTGATACCTGACCTTGTTCAAACTGCGCAAAAATATACGTAGCCGACGTCTGCATCGACGGTGGAAGAATCAACAACGATCCGACCAGTTCCCTTGTTGCAATCGTAAAGGTCATCATCCAGCCCGCCAACATGCCGGGCAGGATCAGTGGGATCAGGATGCGCCGCAGAATATACAGCGGCTTCCCGCCAAACACTTGCCCAGCCTGGAACAACGTTCCGTCAATCTGGGTAAAGCTCGATTTTACATACTGCACGGTGTAAGGCAAGAAGAGAACAACGTACGTGAGCACAACCATGCCGTAGGTGTTATACAACGTGACTGGCATCCAGGGTGAGTTCCAGAACAGAATCAGTCCCACCACCATCACGATGCCCGGCACTGTATTAGGCAACAGACTGAACAAGTCAATCACACGCTGCATGAATGAAGATGATTTGCCGATCGCGAGTGCAAACCCAGTACCGATAATAACAGCAACGGTTGAAGCCGCGAGGGATAATCCCAGACTATTCCCGATCGCCTTCATACTCACCGAACCCCAAGATAACAGCTCCTTGTAATGATCCAAGGTCAGATTATCAAAAGCAATCCCCGATCCCCGTAACTTCATGGTCGAAGCGGCAATGATGGAGAAATATGGGATACCTATCGACAGGATCAACAGAATTGCAAGATACGCCCCACACAACCATCCTGCTCCGCCACGAAGGGAATATCGCTTCGAACGTTGCCCTTTGCCACCCACCAGACGATACGTGAACTTCCGGCTCATGGCAGACTGCATATACCACATCACCAGACAGACGGATAGCAGTACCGATGCCAGCGAAGTCGCCTTACCGAAGTCAATCGGCCAACTGGAGATGTACTTATGAATTTCGGAGGTCATGACATAATAGCCAATCTTTCGCCCAAAGGTTGCCGGTGTTCCGAATTCCGCAATCGTTTTGACAAAGACCAACATGATCCCCATGCCGTAAGACGACAACAACAGGGGTAAAATAATGCGTCTGAAACGGTATCCTGCTCGTGCACCGTGCACGGCTCCCGCTTCTTCCAGATTGCCACCGATGCGGATCAATGCATCTCGAAGCAGCAGATACAAGAACGGGAACAGGTGCAAGCTCATGATGAGCACCATGCCCCAGAAGCTGAAGAACAGCTCACTCCAGCCCGCAGATGAGGGCACCCATTGCTGGAGATATCCCCCTTTTTGCATAAACAGAATCCAGCCCATCGAGCCGATATACGGCGGGGTCATGAACGGAATCATCAGGATTACATCCACCCAGCGATGCTCGCCCATCCGAGTCTTCGCCATCATCCAGGCCAGCGGCAGCGCCAGCAGCGTGGTTACCGCTACAACGCAGATACCAAGCCAGACGGAGTTCAACAATACACCTGATAGATGATGACCTGTAATCGTGCGAATCGGAGCCATCCAGTCCCATTGTCCGTCCGGATACACACTTTGCCAGAAGATCAGCAAGAGCGGCACACCAATGCTTATGGTCAGCAGAAAGAGGGCCAGAATTACGCCCACTCTCCGAAAAATTCGGTTGTTGTCCATTCCAACAGGTTTCACTACGTTCACCTCACATGACTTTCCACAGACAGCAGGTATTCCTTTTGCCTAGTTGTCTCTATCCTATTATTTAAAAGTCTCGGAAAAACGCGCCGCTGTCTCTTCGCCATGTTCGCTCATCCAGTTCCAATCCACTTTGAGTTGTGGGATATCCTTCACATTGGCACGGTTAGTCGCTTCAATGTCTTCACGGCCCGGAATCAGATAGGCATCTGCAACGAGCTTCTGTGCTTCATCGGATAACAGGTAATCAATGAACGCTTTGGCGTTCTCTACATTTGGGCTGGATTTCAGAATCGCTGCCGGTCTTGGGCTGATTACCGTGCCTTCCTCAGGATATACGATATCCAGTGGTTCGCCTTTTGCCTTGGAGGAATACGCCATGTAGTCCACACCTGCCGCTACGATGCTTTTAGCACCCGTAATGACCGGATCCAATGCTTCCTGATTGGCGCCTGCCATCGCTACACCATTCGCTTTATAGGCACTCAGCAGATCCCATCCTTTTTCACCATTCACACTCAGGTATCCTGTGATGAAGTCGAGTGCTGAACCTGATAATGTAGGGTCGGGAATGTTCACTGCATCTTTCCACGCAGGCGTTGCGAGCTCTGCCCAACTTGTTGGTGGTGTAGATACCAGTTTGGTGTTATATACAATACCCAGTGCAGAAGCACTGCTGCTAAAATAGTTGCCCTCTGCATCCGACCAATCCTTGTTCAGCTTGTCTGCATTGGCTGCTTCAGGGTATGGCATAGTCAGTCCATCGGCTTTCAGAGCCTGTGCTGAAGGTAAAGAGGCCAGGATCACAACGTCTGCAACCGGATTGGATTTCTCTGCTTCCATACGAGCCAAAATTTTGCCTGTCGTTCCCTGGAACATCTCAACTTCGATCCCTGTTTTGTCTGTAAATCCGCTCACGATATTATCCGCCAGCTTCTGTGGGCCAGCACTGTACAATACCAACTTGCCGCCAGCCGGTTTCGTTGTTTCCGCCGCCGCTGCTGTGTTTCCTTCACCTGCAGGTTGTGCCGCGTTGCCTGTGGTCGAGTTCCCTGTGCTACATCCGAACAAACTGATACTCATTACCGCTGTTAATAACAGCATTGCGCTCTTTTTCCGTGTTTTCATACCCAACATATTCGTCCATCTCCCTTGGTTTCTTATAAAATGTGTACTCCTGCTTCCAACTGCGTGCTCGTTCAATAATTTAGTATGCCACTGCGATTGCTTCGTTCTGCTTCACACTCGGGTGGTCATAACCGTCCATTCGGCATATCTGCTCAGGGGTTACATAGAGCTGCACCCGCTCCCCGACGCGCACCCTTTGGTTCATATAGGCTGTCCATACGCCCAGCCCTTCCATCTGCACTCGTACTTCATAACGCTCACCTACATAGCTGACACTAAGTACCGTCCCCGGATAACACAGATCATCATGACCTGTTTTGTTCCAGGTGACATGCTCTGGTCGCACCATCGATTGATTAGGCGTGAGCCAGTTGGACTTTCCGATAAACGAAGCGACATACGGATCACTTGGCGCCGAGTAGATCGTTTCCGGGCTTCCCTTTTGCAATATCCGCCCCTTCTGCATCACCACAATCTCATCCGACATCGACATCGCTTCAATCTGATCATGTGTGACGTACAGCGCAGTCAGTCCCATGTCTCGTACCAAAGACATCATCTCAATCCGCATCTCTTCCCGAAGTACAGCATCCAGTGCACTCAGTGGCTCATCGAACAGGATCACACCAGGTCTGACGGCTACGGCTCTGGCAAAAGCAACCCGTTGCTGCTGTCCACCAGACAACTGATGAGGATATCGATCTTCCATGCCTTGCAGGCGAACCATGCCAAGTGCTTCGTTCACCTTTTGCCGCAGATCAGATTTCTGTTTTCCGGCCTTCAGGCCAAACGCTACATTTTCGTATACGGTCATATGCGGCCATAATGCAAAATCCTGAAACACCATGCCCAGATTACGCTTGTGTGTTGGTATATCAATCCGCTTCGCCGCAGAGTAGATACACTGACCATCTGCCCGAATCTCCCCCGCGTCCGGCTGTTCCAGCCCGGCCAACATGCGCAGCAATGTTGTTTTGCCACAGCCCGATGGGCCGAGCAGGGTCGTGAACTTTCCATGTTCAAGCGTTAGATCTGTCGGCAGCAGTGCGGGTGTTTGATTAAATGATTTTTGAATTCCCGTTATCTCTAATTTCATAAGCATCCCTGCCTGTCTTCTGTTACTTGATCTCTTGCACTGTTCTCAGTCTAACGTCCGCTTTCGCGAGTTGTATGTCTTGTATGTAAAATTGGAATTAACTTTTTAGATGAATTCTGTTGATGTTCATAGATTAAATCTATAGTAGGTGAACTAAATAAATTTTCATGTTGTCGCTCCGATTACAGCACCATCTTCCGATCGCTGTTATCCCCAGATTTCTTATATTCCCTTTATGAAGGGAGAAATCCGGGGATAAAGGCGAAGCTTATGCTTCCGAAGCAGCTTTCTTCCAGAAAGCTTTTGGCTTCGCTTCTTCAGATTGGTTCTGTACTCTCCGTCTTTATGAAAAACATTAGATCATCTTATATATTGGGGCTAGTAGAAGTGAGAGGAGTGTTAGGGTATTGAATCTGATCAAATTACAAATTGTTGAGCTGATCGACAAGCATCATCACATGACAAGCGTGGCCGAGTTACTGGGGATCAAACAACCTACCGTTACATTTCATATGAAGTCATTGGAGGAAGAGATGGGTGTGCGATTATTCGAATCGCGCAGTGGAAAGACCTTTTTAACCGAAGCCGGACAGGCTTTGCTTCACTATTCCGTCAAAATCAATGCTCTGACCCAAGAGGCAAGGCGGGTAGTGAAGGAATATGACAGTCTCTATCGGGGCACCCTGCACATTGGAGCAAGCTATGTACCGGCCACATATTTGCTGCCCACCATACTCAATACCTTTTCTCAGGAATTCCCGGGCATTCGTATCGTCCTATCCGTCAAACCATCACCTGTTATTCGCGAGATGTTAATTCGGCATCAGATTGATCTGGGGGTGATCTCTTCCGAGCCATTTGTTGGACCCGCCCTGCAAGCTGAGACGCTGTGTGAAGACGATCTGGTATTGATCTGTTCTCCACAACATGGGTTGGCCCAGAAGGATGCATTAACACCTGATCATATTGCTCAGATTCCTTTTGCCCTACATGGCGATGAATCCAGTACTAGACGGTTAACCAACCAATGGCTCACGCAACATGACATTCGTTTGCGGAGCACCGTGGAGATGGATTCCCTGGAAGCGATCAAACAGCTCGTGTTAATCGGGGGGCATGTCTCATTCATGTCTCGGATGGCGGTACAGTGGGAGGAACAGCACGGGCTCATTCAAGTTCTTCCCATTCCGGGAGAGCAGGCACCGCGCCATATATACACCGTACATAACAAGGACCGCCACCCTTCCGTTCAGGTAAACCGTTTCAAAGAAGTGCTGCGAGAGGTGAGTCATGGCTTCCCCATTTTCCATGGCTGATTGCCCTGATCCGCTATAAACTATCGTTTGCCATTCATCAAATCTATGCAGGGTTAACGCAATGCGCGCTTCCCTTTAATCGCTTTCAGATACTCGGGCGATAAAGTTGAGTCTGTACGCTAATCCAGATTAGGAGAGTGATTGGTTTTGAAAAAGTGGAAAAAGGTAACCGCCTCATTGATGCTGAGCATCGTAACATTGGGAAGTGGAATGACATTCCTGGGAGCATCCCAGGCTTCAGCTGCTGCCAATGCCGTTCCTGCTTATGAAGTGAAGTTTCTGGCCAAGCCGGAGCTTGTATTGAATACAGATGGGACTCCACGCAGTGAAGTGATTCAGACACTCGGCCTGAGTTCCACGCCAAGAAACATTAACGTGGAGTACTTCGATACCAATGCGCTCGGATTGGATCAACAAGGATGGAACGTACGTTTTCGCAAAAAAGATGACAAGAATAACTACGAATTGACTTATAAAAAACGCTACCCTGTGATCAATGGCGACATCAATGCAGCACTGACTCTGGCTAATCAAGAGGGTTTTGATAAATCAGATGATAATTACGAGGCTGAGATTGATTGGGGATATGGCAAACAAACCTTAAGCTTCTCCAATACCAAAAAAGTCGATACCAAAGCGACAGGAGTCCAACTTCCTTCGCAGCAAGAAGCCTTGAACATGTTACTCGACAAGCTTCCAGGCAAATTGAAAAGCTGGACTTCCTCCAACTGGGGCAAGCAGCAATTGACTCAATCCCGTGCATATGGTCCAATCACATTCCAACGTTATGAAGGTACATGGAATGGTCAAGAGCTTACACTCGAAGTATGGCCGATTCGTGACGCAGCAGGTACAGGTATTGAGAATATCGTAGAGGTTTCGTTCAAAACTGATGATGCTGTAGCCGTATCCGGACTGCGTACCCAACTGCTGCAATTGCTGGAGAACAACAACTGGCTGATTCCGGCTGATGGCTTGAAAACACAAACCATTCTGGAAAGATATTAATCGCTAGCTCTTGGCTAAAAAAACAAGCTCCTCTTCCTGCGTACATCGTAGGAGAGGAGCTTGTTTTTGCGTAGTGAATTAAATGATCTGTTATTTAAGTAATTCTACGATTAACATCAGTTGAGATTTTACTGGTTATTCGCTCAACGGTTTGGATCAAGGTAAATATGTATTGGCTATTTTCCAACTCGGTAACCTGTTTCAATTCAATTTATAGTGGAGGGTTACGTGGTTCAATGATCAGAATTTCTACAGTCTTATAAATCCATCACTTGAGTTTTGCGTGAATAGCTGACCCTCGATTTCCCATAGAAATGCTTTAGCGTGCGCAGGCTTCATAAATCTTAATACTATCGGACGTACCCTACCATTCATCTCGTAGTGTATTACGAGATAATTTCTCGAATTTGAGCTGCCTGTTCTTTTTGGATATCCTGCACTCCCGATTTTTCTTAATGAGAGTTCAAACGTTTGCTGACCACTTTGAATATATAAGTTCCCATTACCTATCAGCACATCCACCCGCCTGCCTTCCGCAACTTGTGGAAGCCCTGACTGATGAATCCCTACTGCATGTAACCTTGATCCGAACTGCTGTTTTAGTTTATTGGATCGACTCGTCGTTCGAATACCAAATATCGAAACTAAGATAATAAAACCAAGTATAAACCACATTCTATATACCCCCCTCGCTTTCTCTTCTGTATATCATTTCATATTATCATATGGACTTCTTATTTGAATGACAATATGCGATAATTGATAATTATTCTCAAATACATCCTATGTAATGTTACTATTGTAAGTTAAGGAGGGATTCTGGTGACTTTGCAAGTCTTTCCACTGATATCTAACGGTGACCATACCCGTGACCTATATGCAAGATTCAAAACATCCGAAGTTCTCAATCAAGCGTCTTTTCTTCCCCCATTCGTATTAACGGACTCACATCTTCTGCTCATCTGTACTGGCGGTGAAGCCGATATTCGTATTGGGCACAGGCTGAATCATGCCACACTCGGCAAAATGTATCTGATCCTGCCAGGAACAGCGATAGAATATACAACGGATGAAGTTCATCCTTTACAGGGACTCGCGATATATTTTGATCTGTTAAAGCCCATTTCAGATATGAACAAAACCACTTCTGGATCTACTGTAATGGAGGTATACCAAATAGGGTTACTTCGTTCGGCTTATGCCGATGAGTTACCGCACGAACTTTTTCAGGAATGTACCAGAATTGCCTCACAGCTCCATGAATGCATCTCTGTACCTCAAGAAAATCGTCCATTTCGTATTCAGACTTTGATGCATGAATTGTTGACCCATGTGTATGCTCCTCCCAAAGAGAGTGCAATAGGAGATTCCGAACACACCTCTGCTTTGGATCAAACGCTTGAACTTATTGAGCTTGGATATGCTGAGCATCTTTCTCGGGAAGTTCTTGCCGGAGTGGCAGGTATGAGTGTATGGCACTATTCGAGGGTATTCAAAAACCGGACTGGCATCAGTCCCATGGAATATGTGAATAGTATCCGCATGGATAGGGCCAAAGAGATGCTGCTCGTTCCCGGCCAGACTATCAAACATATCGCCTCACAGGTTGGTTATCAGGACGAGTTTTACTTTAGTCGCAAATTCAAAAAATATGTTGGCGTGTCTCCATCCACCTATCAACGGCAGAAACGCAGTAAAATCGCTGCCCTTTCCTTTGGAACCACCGGCCATCTGCTGGCATTACAGATCATACCCCATGCGGCATTAATCGATAACCGACGGGATCAACACAGGAATCTTTTTTTCTCCAATATCCCTTATCATCTGGGACGTAGCAAACGAATGAATCCTCGTATCTGGCAAACCAACGTTGAGTTGTTGATGCAAGCGAGCCCGGACCTCATACTCTGTAATGAGTACGAAGCCCATACGTTAAAAAGAACGCTGCAGCGAATTGCTCCTACCATCGTTATCCCATGGAAAGGATTGAGCTGGCGGGAACACTTCGTACAAGTTGCCTCCATTGTGGGACAGCAACAAGAAGCTCAGCTATGGTTGGAACAGTATGATGACAAAGTAGCCCATGCCAAAGAGCAGCTTAGTCATCTTATAGGTAAGGATACGGTCTCCATCATTCATATCATGATGGGCCACCTGTTAATCTACGGGCGACGCAATGGGGGCGCTGTTCTATATAACGACCTGGGGGGGTCCCCTTCACACGATCTGCTTCCAGGGCAAGTCTATCGTGCACTGGATGAACAGGAGTTGCCTCAAATGGTTGGAGATCGCATGTTACTGATTGTGGACCCGGACTCAGAATCCCAGCAACGCTGGCATAAACTACAACAGACTCAGCTATGGCAAGATTTGATGCCCGTGAAAAACCAGTATGTATATCTGCTAGATGAAATGCCGTGGTTGGATTATTCGCCGTATGCCCACGATCAGATCATCGATGAAACAATCAAACTTTTTGGTGGAACTCAGCACATTAATCCATGACCGGATAGCACAGAAGGCTATGTCTCCCCCAACATGAGACCGCTACAATATAAAGTGTACTGAGAATCAATATCAATAGAAACACAGGGGGATTTATGATGTACAAACAGCATTATGTCAAAATAACGGGGATCCTGTTCATACTCGCCATGTTACTTGTTGCGTGTGGACAGACACCTGCAAGCACTTCGAAGCAATCTGCGGATGGCGTGAAATCAGCTGCGGGGACAGATGGAGGCTCATCCACTGAATCAGCTACTAAGACTGTGAAGAGCGCCAATGGCAGCAAAGAAATCCCGGCACATCCTGAACGGATTGTGTCCATTAATATGGAGGATATTCTCCTCTCCTTGGAGGTACCACTGGTACTTGCAACACCTATTGGCCGGCAAGATTACCTGAACGAGCAACTTGAAACCCAAGGCGTGGCTATCGAACCCATAAATGAAAATGTCAATTTTGAAGCTGTAGTCAGCGCCAATCCGGACCTCATTATTGCCAATGCCAGTTTGGATGCCAAAATTCTCGAACAACTCGAGAAGATCGCGCCAACGGTCACTTATGATCGCCGTAATTGGCAGGAATCTATCGTGCAGGTAGCTACTGCACTGGATATTGAAGAGCGGGCTGAACAGCTTTTACAAAAAAATAAAGATCAGGTAACTGAAGCCCAGAAGCTCGCAGCGAATATCACCAAGACCCAACCTACAGCTGCATTCCTGCGCCTGGAAGAGAAAGATATGCGTTTGTTCTTCTCGTCCATTCCATCCACGCCATTCCCAGCTTCCAGTTATGTAGGAGCGGGTTATGAAATTGGATTCACTCCCGACGCTCTCGTTACCAAACTTGAGGCCGAGAATCCGGATCGGATGAATGCCAGTATCTCGGTTGAGCTTTTGCCTGAAATCAAAGCAGACTATCTGTTTATCGTGTCCATTAGCTCAGATGGGTCAGCTGAAGCGTTGCAAAAAACAAAAGATGAACTCAACGAAATCCAGCAACTCCAAGTATGGAAAAGCCTACCCGCTGTCCAAAATGGTCATGTCTATGTCCTCAATGCTAAGAAATGGCTTATTGACGGCCCCATTGCCGAATCGCTCAAACGTAATGAAATGCTCGAAGTTCTTGGACTACCTGCTCCATAATAGTAAACGTACCGTCTGTTTCATCCACAACAAACAAAAGGAGATCCACCGAATTTTCGGTGAATCTCCTTTATATTTAATATTCCAAATGGTCTCATTCAGCAATTCTTCATTCCAGTAATTCTTTAATTCTTCATTCACATCAGGCTTTTAATATATTTTAAAGTTTTGGGCTGTTTCGATCCCAAGTGCACTCTGGATAAACGTATTAGCCACTTTCTCTACAGGTACAGGATTAAATCCAATAAAGAAATCCTTATATTTTTCCGCTTCATCCTTAATCAAATGACAATTGGCCCTATTTTAAATAGATCACACTTGATTCTTTTTAACACAAAAAAAGCCCTTGCTATAAGCAAAGGCTCTTCTATATGTTACTAGGAAGCGGGTGATGGGAATCGAACCCACGCTATTAGCTTGGAAGGCTAAAGTTCTACCATTGAACTACACCCGCAAATAAAAAAAATCGGGATGACACGATTTGAACATGCGACCCCCTGGTCCCAAACCAGGTGCTCTACCAAGCTGAGCTACATCCCGATACTTATGAGAAAATGGCGCGCCCTGAGAGATTCGAACTCCCGGCCTTTTGATTCGTAGTCAAACGCTCTATCCAGCTGAGCTAAGGGCGCAAATATTGGAGCGGAAGACGGGAATCGAACCCGCGACCCTCGCCTTGGCAAGGCGATGCTCTACCGCTGAGCCACTTCCGCAAAACATATGGTGCGGTCGAGAGGACTCGAACCTCCACGGGGGTTAGCCCACACGGACCTGAACCGTGCGCGTCTGCCAATTCCGCCACGACCGCAAAATATAATGGTGAGTCATGAAGGGCTCGAACCTTCGACACCCTGATTAAAAGTCAGGTGCTCTACCAACTGAGCTAATGACTCGTAATGAAATGGCTGGGGATATAGGATTTGAACCTATGCATGACGGAGTCAAAGTCCGTTGCCTTACCGCTTGGCTAATCCCCAATAAAAAATCATGGGGCGATCGAGGGGAATTGAACCCCCGAATGCCGGATCCACAAACCGGTGCGTTAACCACTTCGCCACGACCGCCATAGAGTAAGCCATTCATCCACTAAGAGTATCTTAGTATTAACAACTGCATCTATAATATACATTCTATCACAAATTCAGATGTAAATACTAAAAATGGTGCCGGCGAGAGGACTTGAACCCCCAACCTACTGATTACAAGTCAGTTGCTCTACCAGTTGAGCTACACCGGCACGGTGTATATTTAATTAAAAATGGCGGAACCGACGGGATTCGAACCCGCGATCTCCTGCGTGACAGGCAGGCATGTTAGGCCAACTACACCACGGTTCCAGATCACTTTCTCAAAGGAAAGTATAATTGCGGGGGCAGGATTTGAACCTGCGGCCTTCGGGTTATGAGCCCGACGAGCTACCGGGCTGCTCCACCCCGCGTCGTTATAAAGTTTATATGGTGGAGGCTGAGGGGATCGAACCCCCGACCCTCTGCTTGTAAGGCAGATGCTCTCCCAGCTGAGCTAAGCCTCCATAATATGACCCGTAGGGGATTCGAACCCCTGTTACCTCCGTGAAAGGGAGGTGTCTTAACCCCTTGACCAACGGGCCGTGCTAAAAAAATTATCTGGCGGAGAGAGAGGGATTCGAACCCTCGAGACGCTTGTGACGCCTACACGATTTCCAATCGTGCTCCTTCGGCCAGCTCGGACACCTCTCCATATGGCTCCCCGAACAGGGCTCGAACCTGTGACAACTCGATTAACAGTCGAGTGCTCTACCAACTGAGCTATCAGGGAATGGTGGAGCCAAGCGGGATCGAACCGCTGACCTCCTGCTTGCAAGGCAGGCGCTCTCCCAGCTGAGCTATGGCCCCATACTCTGTGTATTTCTTGTTGTGGTCTTGCTATGGGCCCTGGTGGACTCGAACCACCGGCCTCACCCTTATCAGAGGTGCGCTCTAACCAACTGAGCTAAGGGCCCTAATATATATCCCTTATTCCTTTGCAAGGGGGGCAAAAAAAATACCCCAAAGGGAAATCGCTTGGCGGCGTCCTACTCTCCCAGGACCCTGCGGTCCAAGTACCATCGGCGCTAGAGGGCTTAACGGTCGTGTTCGGGATGGGTACGTGTGGA